>JABFSS010000066.1 GCA_013140485.1 Candidatus Peribacteraceae bacterium
GGACCACATTCGCGGCAATCCGAAGGCGAAAGTTACGGTGATCGAGTACTCGGACTTCGAGTGCCCCTTCTGCAAGCGTCACGCGCCGACGATGGACCAGGTGCTCGCGACCTATAAGAATGACGTGAACATCGTGTACCGCCACTTCCCGCTTAGCTTCCACCCGAACGCGCAGAAGCTCGCCGAGGCCTCGGAGTGCGCAGCCGAGCTCGGCGGCAACGACGGCTTCTGGAAGTACCACGACGAAGTCTTCAATTCGACGGCTCCGAACGCCGCGCAGGCAACGCCTGAGCGTTTTGCGGACATTGCCAAGAAGATCGGCGTCAACGAAGCGAAGTTCAAGCAGTGCATCGACAGCGGCAAGTTCGCGCAGTACATCACGGACCAGGAGCAGGAAGGCATCACTGCGGGCGTGCAGGGAACTCCGGGCAACTTCGTCATCAATAACGAGACGAAGGAGTCACGCGATATTTCCGGCGCCGTTCCCTTCTCCAGCTTCCAATCGATCATCGACACGATGCTCGGCAAAGGAGCCTAATTTCGCCTTCCAAAAGCCATGAAACGCTTTTCCATCATTGCCCGCACTGCATTGCTCGCGATCCTCGTGACGTCCTGCACCCCCGTTGTCACGCCTCCGCCCGTGGAGGACGGAGAGATGACGAGCAGCTCGTCGTCCACCGGATTGCGGTATGCGACGGTCGAAGGCGTCGTGCAAAAAGCGGGCGTCAGTATCTACATGCAGGGTAGCCACCGCTTGCAGATGGACGATGGAACGTTCCTGCTGCTCGAAAGCTCGGATCTGCGACTGGATGACTACGTCGACACCCGCGTGATCGTCACCGGAACCGTGGAGCCGACGGTCGAATCCGGCGGCATGATCATGAATGTCGAGATGATCGAGGAAGCGACGGGCATGTTGGAGCCGGAAGTGCTGGAAGAATCCTCATTCAGCAGCAGTTCTACGTCGTCTGCCCCTTCTTCAGCTGCGGCCGTGACGAGTAGTTCGGCCACGGCATCCTCCGTTGTCGCTCGCTCGTCATCGCCCGCTTCATCCCCGAAGCCTGTCCCGGTGGTTTCCTCCAGCAGTCAGGCTGCGGTTTCCTCTTCTGCTACTCAGACAGCACCTGACGCCTCGGCGTCCGTCAAAGCCATGGCAAAGGCCGTTGTGGACGCGCAGAACTTCAACCAAAAATACTGTTCATCTCACATCGGCTTCTGCATCCCCTATCACCGCAATTGGTACTTCCAGTCGTTCGGTGCAAACGTCTCACCGTATCTGTGGCACGTTGAAGTCTCCGATCAATCGGTTGACGAAGCCGGACAGGGCTCCATCGTCGTGAACCTGGTCTCAGGATCGTTCGAAGGAACCGAAGGCGTCGCGGTCGAGCAGGGAGATTTCGTCGTCGCATCGAGGCAGTGGACGGGAAACCGGCATATCGAAATCAGCGCGTCCAAAGAATTGCGTGCTGCCGTAGAGTTTATGGCGAATGGGGTGGAGGTGTATACGAATGATCAATAATCAACCGTTCAATCATCAACAGTTATATCCCAAAGACATTGATAATTGATGATTGATCATCGATGATTCATGTATGCAGGACGCACACAATTCTGAATACCATCCGCTGATATCCACGCTCCGCCTCTACGCCGGGTGGCTCTTGGCCTGCCTATTTACCGTGTACGCGTTCGGAGTTTTCCAGCAGATCCGCGCTCTGCCTTTCCGCTTGCCACTCCTGGATGAGTGGATGGACTCACCGATGATTCTCAACTCTACGCTCGTCACATTCTTGTTTTTGCTCCTCAGTAGCGTTCACCAAATAATCGGAAGAGGGCTTTGGAAAGGCGCAATGCTCGCCGTCATCGGTTTCTTCGCATTGGTGGTATTCCGAATGAACACCTAGCCTGTCATTCCGAGTAGCTCGGCGGCCTTCGATGCGACTCAGGCTAAATTCCGCGCCGAGCGTATCGAGGAATAGGCCTACAGTCCCAGCTGCTTGCGAATATCATCCGCCGCCGCCTGTTCTTGATTCTTGGCGTCCTTTTGCACCATAAACGACTGGAGATCCTTCCAGTCTTCGCCGTGTTTCTGCTCGAGCTTCATCAGCTGGAGGAGGTGCTTGGGGCTGAGTTCGCTGAACTTACGCTTCTCGTCTTCGAGGATCTTCTGGAGTTCGTCGATCTGGAATTGGCTGAGTTTCGGAATCGCCTGAATGATGCGCCACTTCTCGTCGCGCGTGAGCGAGATACTGCCGCGCAGCAGCGTCAAAAACTGATCGTGATCGAATGTTGTCTCGGGGTGAGCGGGAACGACAATTTTTTCGTTGTTGAGCTTGGACGTGATCGTTCCGAAGCGGAAATCCTTCACTTCCTTGAGGATGCGAATGTCTTCGTCGTCGTAGCCTTTTGCCTTGAGATCAGCATCAGACGGAAGCGCGCCGGGCGGCGGAGGTGGCGGACCGGAATCCTGCGGCACGGCGCCATCATCACCCTGACCTGCTCCTGCACCACCCGCGGCTCCCGCCTTCATCGAAGCAGGCGGAGTCGGCGGCGCAGCGAACACCTGGGTCGGATCAAGACCGCCATCGGGCACGGGATCTCCGGGACGGGGAGGCGGTGTGGGGTTTCCTGCTGCGGGCGTCGGATCGGCCATGGGAAAAAGGCGAAGTGAGTAAAGCCAGTGTAGCAGCCAAAAAGGGGGAGGCAACACTACTTTGATTGCCCCCCACGAGGAACAGACGTTATGAGCGACAGACTTTCACAGTGTCAGCATTCGCATGACGGATGCCCTGCATGCAACACTTCTATGCGGGTTTGGGCTTTGCAGTATTGCTGAAGCGATTTTGCGAGTTCTTCCAGCATTGCGTGCAGCTGATCTTTGGTTAGGGGCGGAAATCCCTCAAGGACGACAATGGCATTCTTCGTGCCGCTCGTGATCTTCGTCCGGTCCCCTTCTCTCCAATTCAATTTCCGGCAAATCACGCCTTTGTCGTCTTTATAGACGAGTTCGCCTTGTACCGGAGGATCTTCAGTCACCTCTCCCAGAGGAAGAAAGTGTTCCGTGCCGTCGGCGTATGCCAGCCGAATGGCCCCCTCGCACAGATCCATATCCTCCGCTCCTGCGCACACGACGTAGCGCAGCGAAATGACGTTGTAGAGATCGACGAGCGGATTAATGCTGGGCAACTGCCCACCCTTGAGAATGCGTTTGATGAGCGCCTGTACCGATGGCGGAAACTTGTTGGGGTTGTTCCCAAAGCTCTTATGGATCTCTTGCATGGACGTGAGGTGCGGATGATCCTTGAACGATTCGATCGTCATGGACACGCGCACGCGCTGTTCTTCGTCGCGCAGGAAAGTCGGGGGCAGATGTCCGGTGTTGTCGATGCCCGTCGCGACAATCACCCCGATGGCCATATCGGGGTGATCGGCGAGGACTTGGGAATCAACCAGAAAGTGCATATTTGGGATTGTATAGAAAGGAATTAATTAAAAGAATGGATCGATTTTTCCTAGGTCGAAGCAGACCTTCGCAATTTGTAACAATCTTTCGTTGGTAAAGTGTTGTGTATGAAAAGATTCAGCATCAATAATGCCTGTAACTGCGCCTTTGGAGTTGAGAATCGGCACGCAAAACTCGCTTTGCACTTTCGAATCGCACTTATAGTACGGCCCTAGATATTCCTCGATATCTTGGAAGCAGATAGCCTTCCCCGTGAGGCCGACAGTCGAGTTATTGCTGTTCTTTGCGAACTCTTCTGTGAGGGGAAATTCGGCACGACTGGGTGCACCTCTGTACGCTTCTTTCACAAGAACTCGTTCGCCGTTCGTATTCGTCACGGACCGGTAGATGCCAATCCAATCAACTCCAGTTGTAGAATACAATGAGTCGATGATGCGATTTAGTCTCCATAAACGGAGCGTCATCCAGTGCTGACGCAATGACTCTTTGGTAAGGCCGAATGTTCGTGTGAGGTCATAGGGCATCTTTTCCAATTCGTGAAAAATACTGCAAGAGCTTCCGACTCCGAGTTTTGGAACGAGGTACGTGTAGAGCTTCTCTATTTCCTCGTTGATGAGTGACGGAAGCGTTCGTTCAAACCAATTGCATACATACTCGTTGAGAGTTTCAGTCTGGGAAGGCTCCGTCAAATTTGAAAGCCCGATGATGTTGAGATAATTGCTGAAGTTCATGATTCTTGGGGGGAAAAAGATTGAAGAGTACGAGAAGATGCCGATCTGTTTTTAAGGATCTGTCGGACAACCATGCTGCCAGCCGCTCCCCAATACACATTTACGCCGTCCACTTTCCCGTCAAAATTCGGTTCACCAAGACCTAAGTGACTTGCCTTGATTCCGTGGCCGAGACCCAGTCCGAAGACGCGTTGAAGAGGAGTGTCATCAGCTCGGAGAATCCTGCAAGACTCATCCACTTCCAATTGGCCCTGACGATCATTCTGCAAAGGAATCCACTCCTCTGTTTTTGCATCGAGATTTCGAATGGTTCTCTTTCCCACTCCGAATCCCAGTGCGAGTATGGCAACCTGTGATTGCGAAAGCGATTCGCCGGCTCCGATAAGGAAGTCCGGGTTTTGGATATGCTTGAGAGCGACTCGATCTTCCTCATTCGACATGATTTGTAGATAGAGTTTTTTCGCATCACCACGCAATCCACCAAAACGGTTCACACGCCCGGTTTGTGGACACACGTCGCCCGGAGTATAGGAATATTTGAACGAATCAGCTTCGACCGTGCTGTCATAGAAGATTTTCACGGGAGCGCGATGGCAAATGCGAATGGAGCCCGGCGCAAAAGCGGCACCCGATTTTTTTTGAACAACATTATTCAGTAGGGACCATGCCGCAGAAAATGCACTGTGAGAACCGCCGAGAATAGTGACTTGAAGATCAGGATTGCCTTCTATCCATACTCGAAGCCTTTCGATGCCTTTTTGACAAAAAGCTTCAGAGGCAGACAGAACACGATGGGAAATATTCGGATACTTTCTGCACTCTCGAGAGATCTTTTCGAAATCTGGTGTTTCACTTTCCCGTGCGCCTCCCGCGAGAACAATATTTCCCGAATACAGCTGATCCTGATGAAAATCCACGAAGCAACTGTTTTCCCGAATGCCTACAAGATTGCCATACGCAGGAAGAACGTTGCAGTAGGGTATTTTTCTTTTCAGAAGACTTTTGACAGCCTCTCCAACACGATCAATAAAGGCGGCAACAATAGGTAGCGGTGCATTGCGTTCTCCAAATCGCTGAAGCGTCTTTCCTTCAGGAGTATCTAGGGCATTTCGTATGCCACTCCCTAGGCCATTTTTCGCAATCCCATCCAACGGTTCCAGGAAATCGTTTGCAGGAGAATTGGAATTAAGTCGATACTTGCCCAAATTTCCGGAACCAGGATTTTGTCCCGCAATGACAACACCTTGCTGATCTAGGAAATCTTTCAACAAGCCGTCTCTTGCTGCCGCCACAAATGGCCCAAGTGCAGCAGGTCCTTTGCCAATGATAATCGTCTCGTGATCATTCCAAATACTTAATGGGTTATTCATGATGGTGAAATGAAGAAATACAAAAAACTTCCGCGACTGTCCCGCGGGGTAAGTGCATTTCTTCCGTTTCATCATGCACTATTCACCCGCGGGCATCGCATGCCCATGCCCATCATCTTGCGGATGACGTTGCGGGAAGTGCCGAGCGTGAGAGACTGAAGATTCATGGGTAAGGAATTGCCGAGATAATAAAAACCCCCGCTGCGTGCGAGGGTTGGGATTGCTTGGGAGATCAGATCAGCAACAATCGCCGCCTCGCAGAGGGGTCATCATGGACATCATCGTGCCTGCGAGCTTGCCCGGAAAAATCATGTGCTTCGAAGATACCGCAGTGATGCGTGCCTGTCAATCTACGCCAGCACCTTCTCCCCCGACTTCATGCCGAGGAATTTCTCCGCAGCGCGCCTGGCCCGTGCGATCAATTCCGGCCGCAACATCGATGCCATGTCGCCATCGGGAATGCCGCTCTGGCGCAGTCCGAAGAGTTCGCCGGGGCCACGGAGCTTGAGATCGATTTCGGCAAGCATGAAGCCCGAATCATGCTTCTCCATTGCTTTGAGCCGTGGTGAATGCGCTTGTTCCTGGGAGGTCGTGAAGAGAAAACAGTGACTCTTCTCATCACCGCGCCCGACACGGCCACGCAGCTGGTGAAGTTGTGCCAGGCCGAAACGCTCGGACCCTTCGATGATGATGATCGTCGCATTGGGGATGTCGATGCCGACTTCAATGACCGAGGTGGAGACGAGAATCTCGCTTCGCAGATCGCGGAAATCCTGCATGATTCGCTGCTTGTCTTCCGAACTCAGCTTTCCATGGAGTAGCGCAATTCTGCGCCTCGGAAATTCTGCGGCGAGGCGTTTCGCTTCCGCCTGGACGTTCTTCACTTCTGCGAGCTCCGTGCTCTCCTGAATCAACGGACAGATCACGAAGACTTGTCGTCCTTCATCAATCTGATGATCGATGAATCGTTCGACGGTGATGCGGTCACCCGGTGCGACGACTTTCGTGTGGATCGGCTGCCGGCGGCCGGGCTTCTCGAGCAACACGCTCAAGTCATGATCGCCATACGCAGTGAGCGCGAGCGTGCGTGGGATCGGAGTCGCGGTCATGGACAGGAAGTGCGGGCTGCCTTTTTCGCGGAGCTTCTTCCGCTGCATCACGCCGAAGCGATGCTGCTCGTCAACGATTACCAGACGGAGGTCCCGGAAGGTGACTTTCTCTTCGATCAACGCATGCGTGCCAATAACGATATCCACGGTGCCCGATGCCAAGCCGGACCGGATCGCTTCGGCCTCGGATTTTGGTGTGGAGCCGGTCAGGAGAGCAAGCCTGGGCAGTGGTAAAGACGCAAGATTTTGCGTTGCAGCCTTCTCGTGAAGGTAGGTATGGAGGTTTAACAGAAGGCGGCTGATGCCAGCCGCATGCTGCCGCGCCAATACCTCTGTCGGCACCATCAGCGCAGTTTGTCCGTGGTGACGAAGAACATTGGCCATAACTGCCACGGCCACGAGTGTCTTGCCGGAGCCCACGTCGCCTTCCAGCAACCGGGACATCGGCACTTCCTTCTCCATGTCGCGCAGGATTTCGTAAATTGCGATTTTCTGGCTGCTCGTCGGCGTGAATTTAAGAGATTTGAAGAGCGACCGGATCAATTCAACATCCATCGGCGTCCGCAATCGTTCCTGCACCGCGGCCTGCCAGTCACGCTTTCGTTCCAAGGCTGACCGCTGCAAATCGTACATTCGCTCGAATGCCAGACGTTCCATCGCCTTCTCGACTTCCGCGGGATCGTCGGGAAAGTGGAGAGAGGAGATGGTTTCGCTGCGGCTCAGGAGTTTTTCATCTTTCAAAACTTCTTTCGGCAGCGTTTCGAGAATCTGCGCGATCGCCGGCTTAAGCAGCGACATTTTCTCGCGCAGCCAGCGCGTGTTGATGCGGCCATGCTGTGGATAGATCGGCACCAGCCGGCCCGAGTGCACGAGCGGCTTCGCGGTCTGTTTTTCGAACACCGGACTCTGCAGCTGTATTTTCCGTCCGTTTAAGACCAGCTTCCCCGTCAGAACGACTTCATCGCCGTCGGCGATCATGCGCTTGATGTGCGGCTGGTTAAACCACACGGCTTCCGCCGTCGCGCCGTCGGTGTCGGTGAACTGCGCCGTCACGATCTGCTTGCCGCCGCGGATGCGTACCATTTTGATCTGGTGGACTCCGCCGCGGATCGTCACTTTTTCTCCCACGGCCGCCGTCGCGATCGTCTGCATCTGGCTGAGGTCTTCGTGCGCGCGCGGGAGATAGAGAAGAAGATCCTCGACCGTGCGAATCTGCATCTGTTCCAGGGCTTCAATGAAGTCCTTTGTTGTGCGGAGGAGTGGAGCCGTTAGCAAAGACTCTAGTTGCATCGAATAAAGTATAACCGCAAAGCATAGACAAATTCCTGCTAAAATTGTGGTATGAAATACGAGGCATCAGACGGGAAATGCACTTTTCCCGCATTAACGGAAGGGATGCGATTGCGCAATCGTCAGGGATTTCTTGCACGAACACTGCAGCAAATGAAATTACAGTTGCTCGAAGCGGGAGCAACACCAGACTCCGATGCTCTCAAGCATTTGGAAAGAATAATCAGAGCGAATAGAAGACTCTGTGGAAAAATTTCGTCAATACTGACGATTGAGCCAAAGAAAAGTTTGTGGGATTGCAATGAACCTTTGGAGGCGCAGTACAAGGACATTGATCGCCGCCTTTCTCTACTTGAAGGGCACATAGGGGCAGTATGGGGCGAGTCGGATCCTGATCTCCGGTACAAACGGCAGGAAATTCGCAATCGGTATTGAAATTCATAGGTGCTAAATACGTCATAATTTGATATAATGAGTGATATGCCGGATTTCCAAAAAGCCATCGCCGTGCACACCGAGATTTCCGAGGAGGCCCAGAAGAAGGCCGGCCACGCGACGGGAACCACGATGGACGATAAACACATCACCTTTCTTGCCGATCTGATTGCGATGCTCGACAGAAAAGAGATGGATGCTTCGGTGCCTGCATCGTTGCTGAAGAAAGAGAATTACGATCCGCTGCCGCAAACGGCAAAAGACTTGATCGACGTCGCACTTCTCAACCTCGCAGACCAGCTAAAGCGCATCGAAGCGTACTTCCGCAGCTCGCAGACGCCCAACGCCTCTCCGCAGCTCCAGACGATGATCGAGCACTTCTGGGACATGAAGAGCAGGCTGGAGGACAAACACGGAGACGTTCTCAAATTCTAAAAAATTCTTTCCCCACACACACATGTCCACGCCAAAACAAGAAACCCCACATGAAGGCATTTCCACACTCGGCGATCTGAGTCAGCTCAGTAGTCAGATTAGAGAAGCTTCGCCTGCATATCTTGCCGAGCGGGTGAATGGCGTCAATCTCATGCATGAAGATTATGCCGCTTATGCACGGACGATTGCTCCCCAATACCCGCAAGTCCCCTTTCCGCAAAGCTACGAATCGACTCTCGCGTGACCACTACGAAAGTGTGAGCCACTCGATCCTCGGATCCCCTCTCCACCACGTCATCTGCCTTTTGGCATACTGGCGTGTTTTTTTGCTGATCGAATCCACGAGCTTTTCTTGCGAAGGCGTACCGGATTGAATGAAGTTCATGATTTCCCGATAGCCATGGCTCTTCATCGCGGGATCTTCATGAGTGTATCCGCGGCGTAGTAATTCCCGCACTTCTTCCACCCATCCCTTGCGGAATAATTCCGCAGTACGGTCATCGATTCTGCGCATCATCTCCTCACGGGGACGGTCGATGCCGATGATGAAGAGGTTCTCTGACGGCTTCACATGTTTGCGTTCTTGCAATGGCTTCCTCATTCCGCGGTTGGCGGGGAATGTCAGTCCATCGGTCACCGCACTGATGTAGAGCATCGATCCGCCGACCAGCATCGGAATATGACCGCGCGAATGAATTTGCCCGATGACTTTTTGCGCTTCTTCTTTGTACCACGCCGCCGTCGCTTCCTCTTTCGGATCCAGAATGTCCAAGAGATGATGTGGCACGTCCTGCATTTCCTCCAGCGTGATCTTCGCTGTTCCTATATTCAAATATTTGTAGAGCTGGCGTGAGTCTGAATTGACGATCTCGGTGTTGCCGAGCATGACAGCCAGATCAATAGAGATAGCTGTTTTTCCGCTCGCTGTCGGTCCCAAAATAACAATCAGCGGTTGAGATGCCGATTTCATGAATTCCTGAAGCCGTTCCTGGAGATGTGAAGTGATCATGACAATGCTTCATCGCGCATCAATCGCTCTTCCGTGCCTACTGCCTCAAAGCCAGGAAAAACGCTATAATATTCACGAATAGAAATCCCTATTATTCTATTACTCACTTCTTCTAATCCCTAATTATGCACCCTCTCATTCAGTCCGTCGCCAGCAAAATCAGCCGCGGCGCGCCGATCAGCAATTTTATCATCCCGACCGTCATCGAGAAGACGCAGTTCGGCGAGCGCGTGTACGACATCTATTCGCGTTTGATGGAGGAACGCATTGTTTTCCTTGGAACGCAGATCAATGATGATGTCGCAAACGCCGTCATCGCGCAGCTGCTCTTCCTGGAAAAAGAGGATCAGAAGAAGGACATTCTGCTCTACGTGAACTCTCCCGGCGGCCAAGTGACCTCGACGCTCGCGATGTACGACACCATGCAGTACGTGCAGCCCGATATCTCGACGGTTTGCTTGGGCATGGCGGCCTCCGGCGGCGCGATCATTCTGATGGGTGGAGCCAAGGGCAAGCGCTTCGCGCTCCCGCACAGCGAGATCATGATCCACCAGCCGCTCGGCGGAACCGAAGGCCAGGCCACAGACATTGCAATTCATGCCGAACACATCATCAACACGAAGAATCTCTTGAATGAAATGATCGCTGAGCACACCGGCAAGAAGGTCGAGCAGGTCAAGATTGATACGGAACGCGATAAATTCCTGAGCGCGAAGGAAGCACTCGCGTACGGTCTGATCGACCGGATCGTGACGAAGTCGAAGCCGGCGGCGAAATAAAGGCCGCAGAGGCCACAGAGGTAGAAGAGGCGACAGACGCGTCTGTCACTTCTGTCTCCTCTGTCACTTCTGTACCCTTTCTTCATGTTTGAACTCCACAAAAGCACGTCGCTCGGTCGCAGAGGAGTACTGTATACCGCGCATGGAGCAATCCAGAGCCCTTTCTTCATGCCCGTCGGCACCTGCGGCGCGATGAAAGGCCTGACGCATCAAGATCTCCTGGACCTTGGAGCGCAGATTCTCCTCTGCAACACGTATCATCTTCATCTGCAGCCCGGGGAGACGGTGGTCGAGGAAGCCGGAGGCATTCATGACTTCATCGGATGGCAGAAGCCGGTTCTCACAGATTCCGGCGGCTTCCAGGTCTTTTCGCTCAAAGCGATCAGCAAGATCACGGAGGACGGCGTTCACTTTCAGTCACATTTGAACGGAGACGCGCTGTTTCTGGGACCGGAAGAATCCATCAAGATCCAGCATGCGCTCGGAGCAGACATCATCATGTGCTTTGATCATTGCCCGCCGTCGACGGCTCCCAGAGCTGAACAGGAGGCGGCAGTGGGGCGCACGGTGCGTTGGGCAAAGGAATGTAAACGGGTGCATCAAGAGCTTGGTTCCCACGCATTGCTTTTTGGCATTGTTCAAGGGGGGCTGGAAAAGGATCTGCGGGAGACGTGCGCACGCGAAATCGTTTCAATCGGATTTGACGGCTATGCAATCGGCGGCCTAGCGGTCGGGGAAACGGAAGAAGAGATGTACCGGATTCTGGATGTCGTGTGCCCGCTCCTGCCCGAAGACAAACCGCGGTATTTGATGGGAGTCGGACGGATTGATCAAATGAAAACGGCGATCGGCAAAGGCATTGATATGTTCGATTGCGTCTTGCCCATGCGCGAAGCACGGCACGGCACGATCTATCTCAGCTCGGGAGAGAAAATCCGCATCGTGAATGCCGAATACCGTCACGATCATTCGGCCATTGATCCCGAGTCCCCTTCGCCTCTCGGGAGACTCCATAAGAAAAGCTATCTCCATCACCTGCTCCGGGCGAATGAGCGGCTGGGAGAGACGATTGCGTGCAGCCAGAATTTGGGAATCACCCTGGAAATGTACCGGAATCTCCGCAGTGAGTTGGAAAATTCTAAGTCCTAAAACCCAAATCCTAGGCAAAAATCCAAGAATCAAAACTTCCACCTTTGGATTTGCTTTGATCTTAGGATTTAGTGTTTAGAAATTAGGCAGTGATCTTCGTCACCTCCACCTCCGTGTAATCCTGCCGATGCCCTGCAACGCGGCGGTAGCGCTTTCGGCGCTTGAACTTCTGGACGCGGATCTTATCGCCTTGGCCGTGGCCGAGGACTTTGACTTCAACACTCGCGCCGCTGACCACCGGAGCACCGATTTTGACGTCGTCGCCGTCAGAGATGAGCAGGACTTTGTCGAAGGTGATGCTTTTCCCGCTCTCTGAATCCTGAAGCGGGACCTTGAGCTTCATTCCTTTTTCGACCTTTTCTTGAAAGCCGGAGATGTCGACGATCGCAAACATTGCCGCGGCATTGTAGGGAAGCCCCATTCATAGCGCAAGGCTCTATTCTCCTCGGAATTTGATGCGCACACCCAAACCGCCGATGAGCGTTGGCCCACCGGCGGCGTGCGACTCAAGCGTGCGTATCACTCCTGATACCCCCAGCTCTTCTGCCACTGGCGCATCTGGTCGATCTCCTGCTGTTGCGCCGACATGATATCTTTGGCCATTTTCTGGATTTCCGCATGTTTCGAAGACGTCAACGCGGCGTTGGCCATGTCGATGGCCCCCTGATGGTGCGGGATCATTCCCTGGATAAATGCTGCATCGAATTCATCGCCCGACAGGCCCTCGAGCATTCCAGACATGTCGTCCATCGACATGTCCATCATGTCATCGTCATCGTGTTCCATCATTCCGCCCATATTGTCCATCTTCATCATGCGCATGTTGCCGCCCATGCCGGAGCCCGCGTGCATCCAAGGAGTTCCCCGGACGGCGATAGTGAAGAGACAGGCAACCGCTCCAATGACCATCAGCGACACAGCCCACTTTTTAAGCTGGGCTGCAGAGAACGTCCTGATTGCGAGGACGATGATGAACAGAAGGCCCGTGAAAAAGGCGATCACGGAGAGGATATGAAGCGCCCAGAGCGCCGAAAACCCGAAGCCGGTGGTGTACATGGTATCCATCATGGAAAAGGGGGGAATAAAGAAATAGAAATTATTGAACGCGCAGAAGCCCCATCATCCCGCTGCCCAAATGCTCCGCGATGTGACAATGGAACATCCAGTCACCGGGGTTGGAGACATCAAGGAGAATATCGACCGTATGGCCGGCGGGAACAAGCGTCGTATCTTTCCAGACAAAGTTTGTGTTCTGTACTCCATTATCGGATAGCACGAGGAACCTCTGTCCGTGGAAGTGAATCGGGTGCTGCATCGGATGCGGTGAATCTTGTTTGTTGATGATTCGAATCTTGACCTTATCCCCGACCTTGGCCGTATAGACGAGCTTGTCATTCGCAGCTCCAGTCTCTTGATCAATCATCTTCCATTGCATCATATTGCCCATCTGCATCCCGCTTATACCGTTGTCTTCCCATTCAATCCCGTCTTTTGATGGAGCGCCCATCATCCCTCCCATTCCACCACCCATTCCTCCCATCATGCTCATATCGAGGACGAGGGTATGATCGGGGACTTTGTCGAAAGATGAACGGAAAGCATCAACGTCCCTTGAGACATCTTCATGAGCAGCCAGAGCAAGAAATTCTTGAGAGTATGATGGCGATGCATTTCCTGATGAAACCTCTACGTTTCCGAGCTCATAGGAACGTTCCGGAGTTCTGTGTGTTATTCTGGTCGTTCCTGTCGTGCTGAAAAGCACGTCAACAATGACTCGCTCAGACGGAGCCAGAATCACAGAATCCACAAACTGCTCCATCTCGTAGCGACCGTTGTCGCCGCCGACGAGCTTCATCTTGGCGCCATCAAAGTCGATCTTGAATGTACGTGTATTCGCAGTGTTCGTGAGATAGAAACGGATGACATCTCCTTTGGAAACATTCAAACGATAATCGTCAGAGCCGTTGACCAGCAATGTATTCCCGAACCGTCCCATGAGCGTGTGATCGGGACCGGATGCACCGAACGGGACGGGCGTACCATTGTTATCAAGCAGGAGATCATTTATCGCCAGAACTGCTTCCCGATTCACAGTGCTGTAAGCGCTTGAATCTTTTGGGGCCACAAGAATATTCCCGTACAGGCCCATCGGTTGCTGCAGATCCTCCCGGACATGCGTGTGGTACCAGTAGATGCCTTCATCGGGAACTTTAACCGTGTACGAGTACTTGCCTCCGGGATTGATGACATCCTGCGTAAGGCCCTCAGCGCCGTCATTGGCATTATCAAGCCGCAGACCGTGCCAGTGAATCGTCGTCGGCAGATCAATGTTGTTTTTCACGTTTACCGTAAAAGTCGACCCTTGTTTCACCTTGAGGAGCGGTCCGGGAATCTCACCGTTGTAGCCGTACATCACCATCTCCTTTCCATCGATGGTTTTGCGCACGAGAGTCGGGTTAAGACTGATGGTCTGGCCGTCCTGCACGTCGATTGTGCTGGTCTGTTTCGCCTCTGGCAGAGACGAGACATCTGTTTTCTGCCCAGGCAGGATGCCATCGGCCTCCGCCTGATCTCCGCCCATCATTCCGTTGCCATGCTGCATGCCGTTCATCTGGTGATTCATACCGAACTGCTGCGAAGAACAACCTGCGAGGAGAGAGAGCATGCCGATTGATATGATGATGTTGCGCATAGAGAGATGAACTAGGAAATCTTCGCAAAGAAGAAGAATAAAAGAGTAAAGCCGACAGTCATTGCAACCGGTGCAATCTCAGACACCCAATCTCTGCGATCGGTTCGGAAGCCTTTGAGCAACAGAGAATTCGCTACAACAGAAACCGAGCTCAACGCCATCGCGAGACCGGCAAGTTCGGGACGCAGGACGATCCCGAAACCCATGAACAGCCGCGCGGCGATGGGAATGCCGATGATGTTGTAGAAGAGGGCGAAGAAGAGATTTTCATGGATCTTTCGCACCGTGGCGCGGCTCAACCGAATTGCGGTGACGACGTCGCGCAGATCATTCTTCACCAGGATGATGCCGCCCGTTTCCATGGCGATATCCGTTCCCGACCCCATCGCGATGCCGAGATCCGCCTGCGCGAGAGCGGGGCTGTCGTTAATTCCGTCTCCGACCATGGCCACGCGTTTACCCGATTCCTGGAGCTTCTTGATCTCTTTCGCTTTGTCTTCTGGAAGTACTTCTGCGAGAACATGTGTAATGCCGACCTGCTTCGAGATTGCCTGCGCCGTGCGGGCGTTGTCTCCCGTGATCATGTAGGTCCCTATTTTCATCGCCTGAAGTCGAGCGACGGCTTCACGTGATGTTTCTTTGAGCGTATCCGCGACGGCGACGATGCCGATCACGGCCCGGTCGTCACTGAGGATCATCGCGGTCTTCCCCTGTTCCTCGAGTTCGCGGAGTTTCTGTTCAATGGCGCTCACGTCGATCTTCTCCCTTTCCATCAGTTTCCTGTTTCCGAGGAAATATCTTTTCCCGCCGAGCGATCCTTCTATGCCATGCCCAGCGATGGCCTTGAAGGCTTCGGCTGCGCTCAGCGTGATATTCCTTGATTTGGCATAGTTGACGATACTCTCGGCAAGAGAATGTTCCGATCCCTGCTCAAGACTCGCGGTAATCCTCAACATTTCATCTGCATTTCCCGTGATTGCAACAACGTCAGTCACCTCCGGCTTGCCTTTGCTGAGCGTCCCCGTCTTGTCGAACACGATCGTGTCGATCTTCCTCGCCGCTTCGAGCGGCTCCCCTCCCCTGATCAGAATGCCGAGCTGTGCCCCCTTGCCGGTGCCGACCATGATCGACGTGGGCGTCGCGAGCCCGAGCGCACAGGGGCACGCGATGACGATCACGGAGACGAACGCGAGCACCGCGAAGGTCAGCGTTTGGCCTGCAAGCAGCCATCCGATAAGCGCGAGAATTGCAGTGATGATCACAATGGGAACGAACCAAGACGAGACCCAATCGGCAAAATCTTGGATCGGTGCCTTGCTGCCCTGTGCATCCTCGACGAACTGAATGATGCGCGCGAGGACGGTCTCGGCACCAATCTTTTCTGCACGGAACTCGATGCTGCCGTTTGCGTTCATCGTCGCACCGAATACCCGGCTACCAACTGTTTTCTCGACGGGAATGCTCTCTCCCGTGAGCATGGATTCATCGATCGATGTGAGGCCTTTTGTCACGATGCCGTCGACAGGAATCTTCTCCCCCGGCCGCACCACGATAATATCACCGATGTGGACATCGCCGATCGGAACATCGACCTGTTGCCCACCCTTGATGATCCGCGCGGTGTCCGCCTGCAAACCCATAAGTTTCTGAATCGCTTCGCTTGTGCCGCCTTTCGCACGGGCCTCCAACCACTTCCCGAGCATGACGAACGCAATCAGGAATGCAGCTACTTCAAAGTAGAGATCATGCATCGAGCCGATCGGTGATCCCGTCGTGATCACATGTACAACAAAATTCCACAAACTGTAAAGGTAGGCGGTCGAGGTCCCGATCGCGATCAGACTGTCCATGCCAAAGGTGTACATCCGCAGATTTGACCAGAAGCCATGGTAGAAACCGGCACCGTACCAGAATTGGACCGGTGTGGAGAGGATCAGTGAGAGAATTCCCATCCAGGGGCTCGCAACTTGTGTGAGTGGAAGATCCGGAAAGAAGCTGAGAATCATGAACACGAGCATCGGAGCACTGAGAATCATGCTTCCGGTGAAACTGCTGTGGAATTTTACGATTTCTTCTTCACGCAGTTTCCGCTGTCTATCCCGATCATGCTCGTCAGCGACTGCGGCTCTGTAGCCGGCTGCTTCGATCGCCGCGATGAGTTTCGGCACGTCCGCCACGGGCTGATTGAACGTGACGGTCGCCTTCGCCGATCCGTAATTGACGCTCGCGTCCGTGACGCCGGCCGTCTTCTTGAGTTTGCGTGTGATGATGGACGCGCAACTAGCGCAGTGCATTCCCGAAATAGAGAGTGACGCTTTAGCCATGGAATTCAGGAAACAGGATGAACGATGTAATCAGCATTCAAAGACTGAATTTCTTTCTTCCATGATTCACTGTCAAACGAATCCGAATGGCCGATTGTGACGGTTTTCGTTTTCAGATTTACGTTCACGTTCTCGACGCCAGGAGAGTCCTGAGTGACGTCGGCAATAAGCTTGGTGCAACCTTCGCAATGAATGCCGGGAATGGAGAAGACCGATTGCATAGAGTATTAGGGAAAAAAAGATTTAACGTTTGGAAAGTCCGATAACCGTGACCAGCTCATGGATAAACGCATCTTTTTCCTTCGACGACAGCTTCTTCTGCGCACAAGTATGGAGGTGGCTTTCGAGAACATGTTCCTGAACATGTTTGATGTGCCCTTGCATTGCTAAAACCTGCTGGAGAATCGAGGGGCAATACTCGTCGTTCTCAATCATGAGCCGGACTTTCTTCGCGAGCCCTTCAAGGCGTCCCAAGGCGGCAACTGCTTTGACTTTGTACGAAGGTAGCATAGAAGGTAGAGGTACTGGGTAGGAGTATCTTCTTCCTTGACTGTTTTCTCTGCAAGAAAAACGTGGACATTCTTCTCGACTGCTTCAGAAAAGGGTATAGTCATTGCATTCTTCTCCTTCAAGTATGAACTTTCCCGACTTTGAGAAACTCGTGAAGCAGAGACGCAGCATCCGCTATTACTCCGACAAGCCCGTTTCCAAGGATGACGTTCTCAAGCTTCTGGAGGTCGCGCATCTCTCCCCCAGCGTCGAGAACGCTCAGCCGTGGCACTTTCATGTGATCTTCAATCAAGACATGAAGCGAAAGCTGATGAGTGCCTGTTGTTACGGCAATTTCGTCGATGCCGCGGGCGTCTTTATTGTCGTCTCTTGCGACCACTCGCACGAATTCAGCATGCCGGAGGTCGTGTGGAACCCGAAAGAGCTCGAATTCTCCTGCATGGCCGCGATGATGCATGTAATCCTGGGTGCCACCGCGATGGGGCTTGGCAGTTGCTGGGTCAGTCTGCACCACGGTCAAGTCCATGAATTCATGAAGCTCCCGCGCGAACACACGGTGGTGGGCGGAGTGATGCTGGGCCACTTTAAGGCAGGCGAAGAGAAGAGCGGCGAACACTTTGAACGCAAACCACTCAGCGGCCTGGTGACGGTCTATGATTGATCAGTTCGCCATGGAATGAGTATGGATCGCGGACATCTGGTAAACTTGCCACGGCATTGGGGAGTCGCCAAGTGGTAAGGCAGCGGCCTTTGGAGCCGCCATTCGAAGGTTCGAATCCTTCCTCCCCAGCCACGTCAGCTTAAGCTGACGTGGCCAGCCATCTTTCAAGAGAAATAACAAAATCTAAAAGAACCTAGCTGGTTCTATAAAGGATCAACGACTGACTTTAAAAGAAGATTCACTCAGCATACCGCTGGAGAAGTTGAATCAACCAAATCATATTACTCGAGTACATGGCAGCGCCGGTCACTTTTCTGACACATACAATCTCCCCGTCCTTTCCGTTATGACGATGCGAAAGAGCGTGGATTTCTTTTCGTTGACCGCGAGGGGAACCGCACCTTTTGAGAAAGAGAACGGAACGGCGATACCGACATTCTCCTGAATACCGCCGATGCGCTTCGTCAGGAGTTTGACGATTTCAACCGACTCCGGCCTTTCCAGTTCCTCGAAAGCCAATTCTTCAAATACCCCCCCCAACAGATCACGCTTCTCCATTGACCTTCTTTCAGGCTCTCTACCTGGAAGCACACCAGCGGGTTTTTTCGCAACTTTTCAACCTTCTTCCCTTCCGTCGTCTGCCCGTACAGAGTGTTCTCGTTGTAGACGTAGGCCATGGGGACGATGTACGGCTTTCCGTCATCACAGCAACCAAGGTGTCCGAACACCTCGGACGAGAGGAGCATGTTCATCTCTTTGTCCGAAAGCTTATCTTGCATATTCACAGAATAGCAGCGACTTCCACCTTATCCCACGTTGAGCATACTTTCGATCTGCCGTGCCCACACCTGGGGAGTGGGAAGGAAGTGGAACGTCTTGCCGGCATCAACATCGAAAAGGCAGGACAGCTCACCAAAATTCAGAAGATGTCGGACAACTCCATGTCGGCTCACCTTCACCATCTTGATTTTCTCCAAAACCAATTCATCCATCGAATCTACGAGCCAGAGGCGATGAACAAGGTAGAACATGCGTTTGTTTGTAAGAATGATATCCGTTGCATTCTCGCTCAGCATGGCATGGAAGAACCAATGCTGGACAACGGTGATCGTGATAAGAGCACCGAACAACACAAATGACGAAAGTTCAGGCGAGGAGAGATTCATCCGTGTCGTGAAGCCGATCATTCCAAGACAGAGAGGGAAAAAAAGAGCGTAGACGCAAAACAATGGAACATGCTTCGTCCAATGGTGGCGGGATTCGAAAATGAGCCTCTCATCTTTGCCGATGATCGGAGTCGAAGCCTTTGATTTCCATGGGAGTGTGGCGAGAGAATCCATGATCAGCGTTAGAGAAAATACACGGCGCTGGAAATCCCCAGCACAAGAAGAGTAGTCAGAACATACAGAATAATGAGTGTGTATTGCCTTCGTTCTCGTACTCGTGTTCTTTCTTTACTGTCGCCGAGACTGTGGAGCATTCGTTTACGATTTTTGCAGAGTCGCCAATATTCGAAAATAAACATACCCATCACCAGAAGAGAGACGATTTGTATGCCGAGGAAAGAGACAAGAGAAATGCTCATAATCGGATAGGAGGCAGGTCGCAGACGACAGTAGTCGATGGTATGACGTGCAACGGGGACTCATGACGCAAATATTGTTCAATGCTCAGGAAGGAATCGGTGTACATGTTCCGCACCGAATCATCCGCGTAGAAGGCGATATGCGGTGTTGTGACGACGTTCGGATGTGCGATTAATTCCTTGTTCTCTTCGAAATTCTGTTCATGCTCCAAGACGTCGAGGAGTGCGTGGGCTATTTTTCTGCTCTTCAAAGCATCGAGAAGCGCATGGGAGTCGATGAGCGATCCGCGTGCGGTATTCACGAGAACCATGCCCTCCTTCATCTGGGCGAATGCTGCAGCATTGATCATGTGCTCCGTTTCCTTCGTATCGGGGACATGGAGTGTGATGATGTCGCTCTGAGTGAGAAGTTCCGGCATTGATACATACTTCACGCCCAGCAGATCGACAAGTTCCATCGTCCGACATTGATCGACGGCAAGAATCATCATGCCGAACCCGTGCGCGATCTCCGCGACCTTTCTCCCGATCTTTCCCGTCCCGATGATTCCGAGGGTCTTGCCCCGGAGTGCCATGCCCCGCAGCCCGTGGTAATCGAACGTGCCGCCTTCCACCCGCTTTTCACCCTCATGGATATGGCGGAGGGTGGAGAGGAGTAATGCGAAGACATGCTCCGCGATGACATGGGAGCCGTAGTCGGGGACGTTGCAGACGATGATGCCGCTCTGCCTGCACGCCTCCGCATCGATGTGGTCGTACCCGACGGAGCGGGTGCAGAGAAGTTTGAGTTTCGGCAGCTCCATGATGATTTCTTTGCAAAAGCGGGTGTTAATGAAACACGAAACTACTTCCCCATCCTTGCACGCCTTGATAAGTTCCTTGTTATTCAGCGCCGCATCCGTGATGGTTGCATCAGGAAACCGACCTCGTACGAGGCTTTGGTCTTCCTTATCGACTTCGAGGAATGTGATGTTGGTCATGCCCGCCAGTATATCGAGCATTGGTCAGTAGCGGAACGCATGTTAAAATCACCGCTCCGGCGTGACTATTCACAATCTTTCCTTCATGCATCGTATCGTCGCATTCGTATTGGCAGAAGGACATGTAGAGCATGGTCAGGCTGAGGAGCCAGTCGTGCCGCTACAGAGCGACCCTCCGTATGTACCCAGCTCTATTCCCCGCCAAGTCTTTCTCGTGCAAGCAGGGAATGTGACTTTGAAGGCCTACGAGCCCAATATTCTCATAGCCGAGAGCGTGCAGAAGGTACAGGACGCGTTCTCGGAGGACGCTTTTCGTCTCCGTCTGACGATGATCAAGGAATGCCGCAAGCTTCTAGAAAAGCACAATGCGAAGGTCAAGATCAGCGAGGAATACGCGCTAGCCATCGTCGAAGGATATGATGGTTCCGCAGAACAGTTTCTATCGCACGACCGCGAAATAGTCCGCTTCTTGAAATCCGAGCCGCTGCCTCTCCATAAAAACGAGATTGCACATTCTCTTCAAAATCAGATCACCTACGGGGAAAACGATCTGATTTTTCTCGATTGGGATGGTGCATTCGTATTCCAGCAGGATGGCAAAACCGACTCCATTGTGGATCTTCTGCAATTCGCAAATCTCCATCTCCTACAGTACCGAATGCTGGATGAGGATTTGGCTCGTCGTCTACACCGCATTGATTCCCTCATTCGCACAAAGAAGATCTCTCATATCGTTTTCTGGAATCGCGAGCTGGCTCGGGTATACAAGGAAGTCATCAGTTTGCGTGCGACTTCCATCGTTGAGTTTGATTCTATCATCCGCGAGATCAAACTGATCGGCGATTGGTACTCCGCTCGGCTCTACGAGACTGCCGCATGTAAGTTTCGACTGGAAGGCTGGCGCAATTCCATCAAAGAGAAACTTGCCACGCTCGAAGATGCCTATGACATCGTCTCGCAGAACTTCCGTATTTCCAAAGAGCACTTCTTTGAGTTGATGCTCCAGATGGGGTGGCTGGCGTTAATCCTCCTGGAGCTATATCACATCTTGCGATAAGGAGCTCCGCTCGGAATGACAAAAAAGTTCGGACCTCAAAAATAGCACACATTCGCAGCGAGGGGTTCTTGCTTTAGCAGTACGCGCAGGTGTTTAAGTCCACGAAAAATGCGTACGGACACCGTGTTCGACGTTTCGCCCGTGAGCGCCGCGATCTGCGCCGGAGTCTGTCCCAAAATGAAGCGTCTCTGGAGTACGTTCTTGAATGGCTTGTCCATTGCATGAAGTTTTTGCATCGGTCGAGCGGCATCCAGTTGATTGTTGGTTGTATGCCATGGATCCGTCGAAGGCTGAAATCCCGTTTCAAGCAATTGATCGAGTGAGCTTTCCTTCTTCCGGCGAACGTGATCGACGAAAAGGTTGTGGACGATTTTGTACAGGAAGGCGCGAGCATGGAGAATATCTTGCTTTCGCTGGATGCAGATCCAGAAACGCAAGAATGCCTCCTGCGTCAGATCCATGCCGATCTCACGGTCACGGCACTTCCAAAAGCAATAGCGGAAGACTTCATCAAAATGAAGATCGTACAGACTGGTAAAATCTTGCGATTCGCCGGTGACGTCCGGGGAATCGTACGTTGCGGATGCTTGCGTGCTAGTCATGATCATGAAGTGAGAAAGTAAAAATGCTTGGACGGAGGACGAAGAGGGTGCTTAGATTCTGATCAGCGCGTTGCCGGCGAGAGACTCGACGACTGCGGGAGCACGTAGCGCAGAAAATGTTTTTCGGTGGATCTCCGGGAACCACGATTGGTCGACTCCGGAGAATCGCTGCGAGGAGCATGCGTAAGGCTGATAGGAACGGGAGGTAAACATATGCGTCTTCGGGGAAGGGGTTAGGAATCACAACAATAGAAGCGCGACAGTATTCAGCAAGCGACGACGACGACATCTGTGCACCAGCATGCGATATCCGCCGCGCTGGTTTGGACCGGCCTTCCGCCGGCAGCCAAAACGGATCCTCCATCCGATTATTTTGTTCACCGTGAAGGGGCCCGGGCTGGCGTATCAGCCTCCTGCTCCCACGACGTGAGGAAATTCACCGGCATCAGTTCAATGAAGTTTTTTGCCTGCAGATCGGGGTCAAGGGACCTGTTGTTGTACTTCCACTCCAGCTCCTTGAGGTACGAAGAACTATTGCGCTTCCAGAGGGCATTGTGGGTGCGTATGCGCTCGCGAATCCATGTCCACAGCTTGTCCTCATTGTCCTTTGCACGAGCATCCTGAGCAAAGGCGTTGAACTTTCCGCAGCACACGAAGCCCGTGTACCCGTCACGGCAGCCCGGCGCCTCTTGTCGCGAGAGAAGCTTCTTGAAGCTTTCCTGAGACTGCAGGTCGACGAGTGGAACGAGCTCCACGTCGTCATTGTCCCGGAAACGCACGCCAAAGACGGGCGTCTTCCCTCCCCCCTCGGCGGTCCGTACTTTGCTTTTGCACCACGTGCACCACGATTTTTCGCGCGGCGCTTGGAAGATCTCTATGTAGGAACCCTCGTGACGGTTGCATTCGCTCACAGGGCTCTTTTTCTCGATCAGCGTACGAAAATGATCGTAGTACTCGGCGACCAGTCTGTAGCGGTGATGTGTGATCTGAGCCGCCGTGAGCGCCGGAAAATCAAGACAGAAACAGAGAAGAATCTCGGCACATTGCCTCAGTTTGTTGCTGTCGGTCACTTTGTGGATGCGGAACTTCTTGCCACAGGCCGTGCATTTTCTGCGTCCATCGCCCAGGATATTCAACTTCGTCCGCACGGCACATTGCGGGCACAGCACATGACGGGAGTCGTCGCTCTTCGTAGGACGCACCTTCTCCCTCAAGTGCGGCAGGAGTGAATCCGCGTTAATAATCATGTCTGAAGCGGAAAAGAGGAGCTTTGAAAGATCATTCTAGTCCTTTTCACGTCACAATTGTGGGAAATACACACGAACTCGACAGATTTTTTTAATGTTGCATTGAACTTTTTCTGTCTCAACGTAGTGAATTCTGTTGATCAATAATGACCCATCAAGACTCTTGATGAATGGACTGCCGTGAACGTCTCCGGGGCTCTCTACTGCAGATACTTCTCCACGGCTGACCATATCTGATCATCATCGATATCGCTTTTGATGAGGTATTCGTTCACGTCGAAGTCACTGCATTTGACGATACTTTTTTTGTCGCTCAGATTGGTACACACCAAGACGGGAAACTTCATCTTCTCCTTTTTCCTGTGCTGCAAGACGGCAAAGCCATCAACCTGCGGCATCAGTAGATCGAGGAGGAGAAGATCGGGCGGATCCTTATCGATGATATCAATGGCCTCCTGGCCGTTGGTGGCGGTGCTCACGCGGATGCCGTGTTTGCTGAGGACTTTTCGTATCATCTCGAGGAGGAATGCCTCATCCTCGGCAACGAGCACGTGCTTTTGTCGGTCACTCATAGAGATTGGGGGAATACGGGAAACAGATCATCGTCTAACGCAGATATTTTTGAATCGCCGGCCAGAGCTCTTCATCGTCTATGTCGTTTTTTACAAAGTAATCCTGCACGTGCATCTGCCTACACTTATTTTTCGTCATTTTGTCGCTCAGATTGGACATAACGATCACCGGACAATCCATCTTTTTTTTCTGTATGGCGTCCAAGACGGCGTGCCCGTCCAGCACCGGCATCAGGACATCGAGGAGAAGCAAATCCGGCAATTCTTTCTCCAGAGCGTCGATCGCCTCTTGCCCGTTGTAGGCGATCGTGACGCGTACATTCTTCTTGCTGAGTATTTTGCCCATCATGTCGGCGAGGATGGCGTCATCTTCGGCGATAAGAACATGCTTGATCATAAAAAGTTACGAAGGAAACAGAAGAGTGAATGTGGTGCCCTTGTTTTCTACTGACACGAAGGAGATCGTTCCGCCGATCAGCCGTACGATATTGTAGACCATGTACAGGCCGATTCCGGTGCCGGATGCAGCCGGACTGGCGATGTTCGAGGCACGGAAGAACTTCTTCGGGATTTTCCGTTGTTCTTCCTTCGGAATACCGTAGCCCGTATCCGCAACATCGATACGGATCATCTCCCCCTGCAGAGTTGCGCGCAGTTTCACGTTGCCGCCCCTCGGCGTGTATTTGTACGCATTACTGAGAAGGTTGTCTAAAATTTCGATCAGCAACTGCTCATCCGTCTCGGGCAGCAAATTCTCCGAACACAGAACCTCGATTTCGAGTCCGTTCCTCTGCCGGTGCGCATCGTGCAGGCGTACGACCTTTTCCAGTACGGCCTTCAGGTCCACCTGTGTCATTTCCGGTTCCGTGGCGCTCTCTTCGAGATACGAGATCATCAGCATTCTTCTGATCGTCACTGCCATCTGCGTCGATGTTTCATGTGCCGTGTGCAGCATACTTTTCAGTTCCTCTGGAAGATTCTCTCTTTTGAGACTCGAGAGTGCCCACCGGATAGCGGTCAGAGGTGTGCGCAACTGGTGCGATGCGATGGCCATGAATTCAGACCGCGCTTTGTCAATTTCTTTCTCTTTGGTGATATCTCGAAAAACTTTCACTGCACCCATCAGTTCTTTTCCGATAAAAATAGGAGCAACCGTGATGGCAACGGGGAACAAGGTTCCATCTTTACGCTTGTAGAAGATCGTTCCCGTACTCGTTGTCATGGAGCGCTCTTTCAAGACCTTCGTCACAAGGCTTTGTGCTTCTGAAATGATTGTTCCGTTCGCGTCGAACATTGGCAGAATCTTGGACAAGAACCTTCCCCGTGCCTCTGTTTCTTTCCAGCCCAGTAATCTTTCAAATGCCTTATTCACGAGCAGTATTCGGCCGCTTTTATCCGTTGCAATCAGGCCATCGCCAATGCTGGCTAAAATCGCCTCGTCCTTTGCCATAAGCTCCTCGCAGTACTTGGTGCGCTCGAGAACTTTTTTTTCAAGCGTTTCGTGCGAGATCTTGAGCTTCTTGGCCGTCTCCACCAACGTACGCCTGACCACCTCCTTTTCCTTTGCTGTTACTGCAAGTTGTGCGGCTTTGTCGTGAAGTTTCTTTGCCGTCACCATAAGCTTGCGCCGGACATTCTCCTTTTCCTTGGCGGTCACGACCAACGTTCGTCTGATGCTTTCCTTTTCTTTGGCAGTGACGACTAACTTGCGCCGGACATGCTCTTTTTCCTTCGCTGTAACTGCCAGTTGAGACGCTTTGAGACGAAGTTTCTTTGCCGTTACCATAAGCTTGCGCCGCACATTTTCCTTTTCCTTCGCGGAGATAACGAGCTTGCGACGGACCTCTTCCTTTTCCCTGGCTAAGACTTTCAACTTGATAGCCAGGGTATCCGATGCGGTAGTACGACGGGGTTTACTCATGGGAGAACTCGAGAAGACCTCGATACTAACGTATGCACCTGACTATCCTTACACGGGCTATTGGACTTCAGCGGTTTTTGTTTTGCATTCACTTCAACATCTTGAAGAAATCTGCGATCGCAGGAGCCGCCTCCTTCGGCCAGTTGTGCGGGTAATAGACGCCACGGGGGTCATTATCGAGTTCGTGCGGGCACCAGGTAACGACATTGCCGCCGTCGCAATTTTTGTAGAGGCGGCATTTGAGCGTGTCGGGCTGGACGGGTTCCGATTGCGGCGCGCATCCGTTCTCCCGGAGGCGCGTGTCACGCGTGCGCTCGGCAGCCGCAAACGGGGAGAGGGGGTCGTGCGGATTGTTGATGAGGAGAGCGGCGGACGGCCCCGTACAATCCGCGACGATAGAATCGCCCGCCACGCTCGCCGAGGCGCGCACGACTCCCCCGCGCAGGCACGCGACGCTGTTGCTCATCCACGCGCCGAGTGAATGTCCTGCCACGAAAATTCTATCCATGTCGATGCAGTACTGGTCGGCGATCGACTCGACGAGTGCGTCGAAGAACGAGAGATCGAGCGACTCCCCTACCGTCCCGCTCCAGGAAAATGTCCCCTGGGGACTGCGGATAGCCGTGGGATACGCGATAAAAAATCCCGGTGCGTTTTTATCAAGTCCGATGTACGAGCGCAATTCCTCGTTGCTGTTTGTCCGTCCGTGGAACGCGATGATGAGAGGCGACGGCTCGTGAGAGAGATAATCGCGCGGCACAGTGAGATAAAATGTCCGGTTCACTCCGGCGACGGATACGGTGGAGAGAGGCGCCGGGAGAGGCTTACCGCATCCGGCGGAACGGCTTGTATCAATGCGATCTTCTTCGTGTCGTACAAAGCGTGCGATCACGTCCGCCGCGCGCTCACGAGACAGATGGTCCCACGGAAGATACGAATGCCGGCCGAGAATCCCCGAGCGGTCAAGCTCCAAGGCGTACGGCTCGTACCATGCCTCGCCGGGCTGCGCGGGCGTCACCTCCGTTCCGTACGCCGCGAGTGTCATTTTGATGGCCTCGGAGAATACGACCGGCTGATCAGGCTTGAAGACGCTCCCGGTTCCCGTCGGATACCCCTCGACGATTCCGCGCCGTTTGGCGGCGCAGACAAAGGGCGCGAACCACGCATCGGCCTTCACGTCCAAGAAGCAGTCTCCGCCGGCAGGTTCCGCCGCCCCTTTCGCGCCGAACACGAGCTTGAGAAATTCGGCTCGGTTGACGGTCGCCGCAGGTTTAAACGTTCCGTCCGGATACCCGCCGATCGCTCCTCGTCCGCGAAGATACTCGACGGACTCGCGGTACCGGAACCACGAATGCGCCATATCCGGGAATGGCAGTGGAGCGGCTGCTGCAGGGGCATTCGATAGAACAAGAACTGAGAGAATGAATGCTGAGATTATCCGACGGAATGAATGCTGCATGGAGAGTTGATCGTAGCACTCTTGCGCCGTTTCTTTTTGCTGATGCTGCAAAAATGTGGACATTCACGAAAGGCCACGGACGTCCCGCACCCCCGGCGTGCAGAACGTCCGTGACCGGATACTCTCTTTCCCCACCGCGGATGACGCATTGGGGCAAACGCGAATTTTCCTCGCAAGAATATTGATCGTCAACGAAGTTCCCGAGATTATTTCCTTGTTGATCAAAAAAAGCGGGGCACTGCGCCCCGCCGGATACGCACGCAGCCCTTACTCATCACATTTGCAGTGATCGTCGCACTTGCCGCACTTTTCGCACAGACCCTCGGTCGACGTACAGCCGGACTCGGAACAGGTTTTTACGGGTTCCATGAGATAAAGGGGGAAGAAATAACGAACGAAGGTCGCAGTGACCCCCGAGCGGTATGGAGACGTACGTAAAGGCAAATACTGTTTCAGGATGCAGAATTTCTTTTATCAAACACTCAAAACAGCCAATAGAGCCATTATATTGAAATGAACAGACACATGATTTTTGCCCGATCTGGGACTAGACAAGATCATTATTAAATGTTATAAATTGCCCCTTTATCTCTCCACCCTTTCCCGTATGCGTACGTCCGCACTCTTCCGGGCCATGAGCTCGCTCATCGCGCTCAGCCTGCTGCTCCCTATGGGAGGAGCCTTCTCCGTGCAATCCGCGCACGCGTTCGAGTACTCGCAATGCGGGAACGGCTTCGATGACGACAGGGACGGTAAGACGGACTACCCGCGCGACCCCGAATGCGATTCGCTCGACGACAATACCGAAGCGCCCAACGAAGGAGTGTTCGTCACCGTGACGGATAACCGCGAGACGGTGTCCGCCGGAGATGCGTTGACGTACGTGATCACGCTCAAGCAGCAACGCGAAACGGTCAAGCTCGTCGACGTGTCGCTGCACGTTCCCGCGCAGCATCAAGTCGTCTCCGTCAGCGATGACGGCATCCTCTCGGGCGCGCTCGACATGCATGATC
>JABFSS010000045.1 GCA_013140485.1 Candidatus Peribacteraceae bacterium
GAAAAACTCTTGAGCATGCCTGACCACGAAATTCGCAGGAGATTTTTTACGGATACCCCCGATCTCACCGGTTTAAGCGAGGAATAAGTACCACCGAGCGGCTGGCCGTGCTAAAATGAGACCATGTGGCCTTTCCGCAGTCGCCGGGACAAACCAAAGAAGAAGCTCGTCGAACGCGTGATCGTGGGTCTCATCATCGGCGGCGCCATCGGTTCGATTATCGGGAAGAAGATGGTCGATAAACATCATGATGAAGATAAAAAGTAAGGGCTTCAGGAAGGGAAAAAGCTGTCTTCGATATCGGATTCATTTGCGTTATAGCGCAAAGGCCATAGGCTCCGTCTCCTATGGTTGAAGCAGGAAAAATCCATCGAGGTGATGAGGATCCCGGGTCCAAAACTTGCTATGAAGATGACTCGGAGAGCATTCGTGAAGGCGAGGTCGACTGGCTTGAGGGCGTTCGCCGAGACAGAGATCATCACTTTGACAATACACAGCGGTCATACCGGGCTTCGATCAATCGGTGGATACAAGATGCAAAACCAATGGTCGCCCAGACGACAGAAGAAGCTGAAGCTGAAGCAGCAGCCGTCAATTGAGAATCAACTTCTCAGTAGCCCATTTTTCCTCTTCCTAAAGCCATAAAATGGGCTGTGAGGAGTTTTTTGCCTATCTCCTCTATGTACTGCTGCAGCAGTACATTATACTGTTGGTACTTTTATTTCTTTCCCCCCCCCTACCATCGACGGAAGTAGCAACACAGCATCGGCCGGAAGTGGAAGCACTTCTGAAAGTACTGGAGGAACCAGCGGTGGAATGTCTCATCGCAAGCGAGACGGAAAGAATCCACCGTGGTGCGAGAGGAGCCATCGAGAACACAGCGTAACGATGGATTAAAGCCCGCCCACAAGGCGGGTTTTAATGATATAGCTAGAAACAAATGATCATTGGTCATTCGTCCAACTCTCCAACGAGACTACGCTCCATCAGTTCACGCAGGCGCAAGGGAGTGGATGCCTGCGTCAGCGCCCACATCAGTTTGACCGTCGCGCACTCGAGCCCCATGTTCTTGCCCGAAATGATGCCGAGGCCCTCCATCGTGAGTTGTTTGCGGTAACGGTGCAGGTCGACGGCGCCACGGAGCGTCTGCGAGATCATGACGACGGGAATCTTCTCTTCTTTGACCTGCCGCAGCCACGGGAAGAGGCTCTCGCTGACCATGCCCGGCCCGAAGGCGCGCAGGAGAATGCCGTGCGGCTTCGCCTTGATGACGTTCTCGAGGAATGCGTTGGGCATGCCGGGCGTGAGGGCAATGACCACCACGTTGGCATCGAATGTGGGGCGGCACGAGAGCGTCCGTTTACGGCGGACCATGCGCCAGGGGTGCAGGTGCACGTCGGTGCTGAAGTCGACGAGTGCGGGGAAGCGCGGGCTGTCGAATGTCTGCATGAGCGATTCGTCGACCTTCTTTGCGCGGGTTCCGCGGATGACCTTGGGCCCCAGGCACACGCACACTTCGGCGACATCGAGCTGCGCGGCGCGGATCGCGAAGATGAGGTTCATCCGGCCGTCGCCGGCGATATCGTTGATCGGCAGGAGCGCGCCCGTGAGGATCACCGGCTTGCGGAGATTCTGCAGCGCGAAGCTGAGTGCGCAGGCCGTGTACGACATCGTATTCGTGCCATGGATGACGACGAATCCTTCGAAATCCTCGTAGAGTTCCTCGATCTTCCGCGCGATTTCCACCCAGTGATCGGGCGTGACTTCGGACGAGCCGACGTTCGCGATCGAGAAGAATTCCAAACTGACTTCGCGCTGCATTTCCGGGATCGCGCGGTGAATCATCGACAAAGACTCCATCGGCTCAATGCGTCCTGTCTTCTGATTCATCACCATTCCGATCGACCCACCAACGTAGAGAATTGCAATCTTTGAACGCGGCATGAATGAAATATAGCATAAAAAAACCCGCCACATTCCATGAAGGAGTGTGTGGCGGGGGTCACGGCGTTGACAAGCGCCATGGCTCCCTACCCTTTGGCGCATTTGATGAGCGCGCCGGCTCGTGTTTGTGTTTGTAGTAGCCCGAGTGCTCGGGCATCGGCTCTCCTGTTTTCGTTCCAGGAGTACGAACGTGTGTGTTTGTGTGCTTCGCACCGGGCCACATCTGCAGTGCAAACGTGGAAGGAGATGCGAAGGAGAGATCCCTCCGTGACCAGACGAGCCGGTCAGGAGGGAACCTCGGTGTAACGAGTCGTCCCGGTACCTTCGCAGATACGGGGCGTTACGTGTCACGTGATCGCGTGAGCGATTTTACGTGACGGAGGCAGGGAGGGGTAAGGGGTGACTCGCCGCTAGGAAATGTGTCATCCTGAGCGGAGCGAAGGACATCCCTGGCCTCTCCCGGCCTCTGTTTTGGGTAGAGAGTTGTGAATGAACAAATCCTCATATTATAGCCGAAAATCCGACTTTTTACAACGGTGCTTCCCCCGCTAGGATCACCCCATGCCCGCAGGGAAACTCGTCCTCATCATCGGACCGTCCGGCGTCGGCAAAAGCGTGATTTTAAAGACACTGCGCGACCGTCACCCCGAATTCGTCTTTCCCCGCTCCGCGACAACCCGCCCCCGCCGGGACGGCGAAGGAGACGATTTATACCGGTTCGTGACCGATGCGGAGTTCGACGGGCTGCTGAAAGAAAACAAGGTCCTCGAATGGGCCACGGTCCACGCGGGCGCCCGGTACGGAACGCTGGTCGATGAAATTGTTCCGTTCATCGAAAAAGGGCGGACGGTGATTCGCGAAGTCGACGTGCAAGGCTTCGATTCGATCCGGAAACATGAACTCTTCACGGGAACCAAACCGAAGTACCCCCTGCAATCGATCTTCATCCTTCCGGAGAGCAAAGAGCAGTTGATCAAGCACATCACCGACCGCGCCCCGATCGCGGAGGATGAACTGAAACGCCGGATCGCGAGCATGGAGAAGGAACTGGCCTATGCGAAGCTCTGCACGGCGTCAGTGAAGAATATTGAGGGAAAGCTGGAAGAGACGTTGCGGGATGTGGAAAGCCTCATCGGCGCCTAGAAAAGCCCCGATGACACTGCTACGCTCTCTCGGCTCTTTGTACGTGCGCCCGTAGTTCAGCCTGGATAGAACGCCAGATTGCGGATCTGGAAGTCGTAGGTTCAAATCCTGCCGGGCGCACCATCTTTAATATCTACGGGGATGTAGCTCAGCTGGCTAGAGCGTCTGCATGGCATGCAGAAGGTCAGGGGTTCAAGTCCCCTCATCTCCACCAATCTGATATTCTGTACCCATGCACGTCGCCCCTCGATACGTCCGCCTCCGGCGGACTACTCGGGACGACCTACTCTAATAGCATATGCATGTCGCCTTCCTCCTCGGCAGCAAAACGGATGTTGAGTTCACCCAGAAGATCGCCGATTTGCTGAAGGAGTTTGACGTTCCCTCCGAGATCATCGTCGCCTCGGCACACAAGGTGCCGGAAAAAGTCATCGAAGAAGTGAAGAAGCTCAACGCGCGGAAGGACCCCACTGTCGTGATCACCGTCGTCGGGATGAGCAACGGGCTCGGCGGAGTGGTCGCGGGAAGTTGCGTGCACCCGGTGATCAACTGCCCGCCGTACAAGGATTTGACGGAGTATCTGACGGACATCCACTCTAACCTCCGCATGCCGTCGGATGTTCCCGTGATGACGGTTTTGAACCAGAAGAATGCGGCGCTGTGTGCGCTGCGCATCCTCGGAGAGAGTGACGCGGCGCTGAAAGCGAAACTGATGAAGCGAATTGAGAAAATCAAAGCGGAGTATTGACGATAGGGCTCTGATCGGTAAAGCATGGGGCAGATCTGCTTGCAATCGGATGTTATGAGGAGAAAACTCCGATCTTCTTTCCTCCATGCAGCCGAACCACGTCTACTTCCGGGAATGGGAACCGATGGAAAGCGCATTACTCGATGTCGTGAGAACGATTGCGCTTGCCGAAACACTTGCCCTTGCGAACCGTTTGGAAAACGGCACGGTAGAGCGGCTGATTCACCGGCTGCGCATACTGAAAAACCAGGCCCTTCATGTGCATCAATCGGACCGATGGAAAACTGCCGAACTTGCGCGCATATGTGAAGATGCGATTTCCAATGCCCGCGATCTTCTGCGTATCGACATGCTTCTCATCCTCAAGTCGAGCATCCGTGCGTGGCCGAATTCTTTTATAGAATTCCCTATGCCGAGGTACATCGGTCTGTAGTACTCTGCAAACAATGCTTGCCCTGTCACTCAGCGATCTTCAATCAAAACTCCGCGAATGGAAAGGCTGCGCACTCCATAAGACGGCAACGCAGGCCGTTCTCGGCGAGGGCAATCCCAACGCAGATGTGATGTTCATCGGCGAGGCACCGGGACAGAAGGAAGATGAGCTGGGCAGACCGTTCGTCGGAGCCGCCGGACAATTTTTGGATGAACTGCTCGGGACGATCGGACTGAAGCGCGCCGACGTCTATATCAGCAACGTGGTGAAGTACCGGCCGCCGGGCAACCGCGAGCCGACGCCGGAAGAGAAAGAACAGTGCATGCCGTGGCTCAAGATGGAGATCGCGATCATCAAGCCGAAAGTGATCGTCCCGCTGGGGCGCCACGCGCTCGGGCACTTCTTCACCAAGCTCAGCATCACGGAAGCTCATGGGAAGGCGCAGAAGCTGACGGACACGGTAACCGTCTTCCCGATCTACCACCCCGCGGCGGCGTTGCACAATGGGGGGCTACGGCAAGCTCTCTATGATGATTTTCAAGCCTTGGGGAAATTCTTGTTAGAAAGAAAATAGTGATTAGTTATTAGTAATTAGTTAGTAGTGAAGCGTGATACGCACGCGAGAATGTTCCCAATACACTAATCACTAATAACTAATATACTAAAGGTCCGATGACCTCCCTTCTTTTCGCCATCAGCGTTTCGGCGTTATTGTCTACCACTTCCCTCTTGGTAGTTCTCTTCCGCGTCAGTCCCCTCACCGCCCCCGGCTACGCCATCCCGGCATTCTTCATCAGCCTCTTCCTGGCCATCAGCTCGATCATGACGCTCGCGTTCTACGCGCTCTGGCGCTTTGTGCCGCTCCACTCCTGGGACTTGGGGCAGATCCTGGGCATCTCCGTCCGGCAGGGCGTCTTCGTGGGCCTGGCAACCGTCATCCTCGTGCTCTTCCACGTCCTCGGCCTCCTCACATGGTGGATCGCCGTCATGATCTACTGCGTATTTGCTCTCGTCGAATTGGCTTTGAATTCATAATCGGATTGTCATTCCGAGTAGTTCGCGCTGGAAGCGCGAACGTACGAGGAACCCTGGCCCTTTAGCAACCATCAATCCTATACTGTTCTCATGTCCGACTTGGCATCCTACGAGGCGAAGATTCAATCTGCGGCGTCCGCCGCCGATCTTGATGCGCTGGAACTCGAGATCTTCAGCCGCAAGCACGGCGCGCTCACGCTGGCGATGAAGGACCTCACGGCTTTGCCTCCCGCCGAGAAAGTGAAGAAGGGCCAGGAGCTCAACCGGTCGAAGCAGACGCTCACCGACGCTCTCGCGACCCGCCGCAACGAACTCTCGCAAAAGTCCCTCGGCGCACTCAGTTCCGAGGACAAGCTCGACGTCACGCTGGAATTGCCGCCGAAACCGCGCGGCCACTTGCACCTGATTCCGGAATTCATCCGCCAGGTCGAAGAAGTATTTGGACGCATGGGATTCGAAGTCGCCGAGGGGCCCGAATTGGAATCGGAGAAATACAACTTCAACGATCTCAATATTCCCGACACGCACCCGGCACGCGATTCACAGGACACATTCTGGATTTCCGACATTAAAGAGAAGTTGCCGCCCGACAAGAAGTTTGTGATGCGCACGCATACATCCAACATGCAGATCCGCTTCGCATCGACGCACAAACCTCCCTTTCGCATCATTTGTCCGGGACGCGTGTACCGCAAAGATTCGGATGCCACGCACTCCCCGATGTTCCATCAATTCGAAGGGATGATGGTCGGAAAGGATGTGTCACTGGCGAACCTCAAAGGAGTACTCGTGACCGCCATGCGCGAGCTGATCGGGCGTGACGTCGAATTCCGCTTCCGCACGGGCTTCTTCCCCTTCGTCGAGCCGGGTCTCGAAATGGACATGATGTGGCAAGGCGACGAGAGCGAGAGCCGCGAGGGCAAGTGGCTGGAGATGGGCGGCTGCGGCATGGTCCACCCGAACGTCCTGAAAAACTGCGGCATTGATCCCGACGAGTGGCAGGGCTTCGCCTTCGGCTTCGGCGTCGAACGCCCGCTCATGATCAAGCATCAGATTCCTGACTTGCGGAGTTTTTATCACGGAGATTTGCGATTCCTCCGGCAGTTTTGACAGGTAATTTTTGCCCTGCTGGAAGAGGAGGCAGGCCTTTCGTAGGCAGATGTTGCTCATCCCCAGTGGGATTTTCAGGATTGATTGAAAATTCAGATGACCCCCTTCCCAAAATATCCGGAACAAAATCCTTCGGATCATGATGGGTTGCGGCTGCAACCTCTGCTCCAAGCTGATTCGTTACCAACTGTGCATCGCGTGCTTGAGCATGGTCAAATAGCAGTGGTACAGGATGCATTTCGACTACGTAACCGTCTTTCATCGGGTTATCAGGCATCAATCCAATTGCTCCTTCACGAACAACTTTGGTTGTTTCAAAAATTTCACTGCCGGGGGAAACAATGATGGCCTTGGGAACCTCTGCAGACGCCCCGGCAGCACCGATACCAATCTCGAATGTCTGCGTTTTAGGCTCATCTGTGAGTAAAGGCACTGTCTCGGACATAGATTTAGGTGGAAGAAAGAAAGAATCAAATCGTGAAATATTGGCTTTGCAATCACATATGTAGACGATTCAAATACGCATCTCTTACGCGCTAAAAACATCGTCGACACCGACGAGCGCCACGAATGATCAAACACCGGATCCCGGACCTTCGCAGTTTCTACCATGAAGATTTTCGGTTTTTGAAACAGTTCTGAACACTTTAAAAAAGTGCTTGATGACACGGCGGACTGTTCTTTGCCCTAGGAAGTCATATCCTCCGGAGCGACTGCTTGCGGAGGTTCTGTGTTCGGGGTCGGCACCTGTGGGGGAACAGGGAAGAGTTGCGGTGAAGGAAGGGGGGCATTCGGTTTGACCGGGTCAGGCGGCACTCCTCCTTGTCTTTGCTCGTTACCGACTCCGGGTGGATAGAAAAGTAAATCCGCCGGACTATCGTTTTGAAACAAATACAAAACTTTCACTCGCCGCACTATATTTTCAAACCTATATTCATCAAGCGCATCGGGCTTCGGCACACGCTTCAGTGGCGAATCATTGAGATCTTTCACCAGTGCACGAACCCCGGGAAGAGCACCATCGTTCCTTGTGTCATTTTGCATGGCGGCGATGAAAGGAACTATGCTCTGATACGGTATCCTTGAAACATTCGGAACGTCGTACGACACCTGAATGGGTTGCATCGGACTGGGCTCCCCGATCATCGAAAGAACCGGCGGATGTTGACATATCGGTGGCAACGGCGCGACATTCACGATTGGCAACTTGGCAAACGAGAGTCCTGCATCAGGTAGAGTGCGCTCTTCCAAAAGTTGAACGGACGGCTTGTAGCTATTGAGGTTTCCCATAGAAAGTAAAATATACTATAAAAAATAGTAAAGTCAATACCTATCTAAGGGTCCACACTACTGTTTCTTCCCCCATCCTTGCGGATCCTTGGCAAACGCTGCAATCATTTTGGCATCCTCCGGAGTGATTCTCCCTTGGCCAAGGGCTATTTTCACGAGCGCCGAAATGGTCGTAAGCGGATGGAGGGCAATGCTATTCTCGCCCGCCGACTCCGTCGCGGCTTCGAATTCGTACGTGAAGATCGAGACGATGTCGGTGACCACAGCCTTCCCCTCCTCCCGCAGAGCTTCGACGGTCGAGATGGAACTGCCCCCCGTGCTGATCAAATCTTCGACCACCACCACGTGCTTCTCCGGCTTCAGATCGCCTTCGATGCGCTTTTTCGCGCCGTGTTCCTTCGCTTTCGCACGGACGTAGACGAATGGGAGTTCGAGACGGTCGCTGACGAGCGCTGCCCAACCGATGGCCGCAGTGGCAGTCCCGGCGACGACATCGGGCGGAACGTGAAGCGTTTTGACACGCGACGCGAGCGCCTGCACAAAGAACGTGCGGGCTTCCGGGTGGCTGTAGATCATCCGGTTGTCGCAGTAGATGGGCGACTTGATGCCCGAGGTCCACGTGAACGGCTCGTTGGGACTGAGACGGACGGCTCCAATCGAGAGCAGGTATTCGGCGATGCGGTCACCATGCGGCATGAGCCGAGTATAGGGAACCGGGAGAAGCATGGAAACACCGGAGTGCTCTCCGCAGGCCATAGCGGAAACGATGGCAAAAACTCAGAAAATTCAGTATAATACTGAAACAACACACAACAGTTATGGACACCATTGACCCGGGGGAAAGCTCAGATCCCCAATGGATCTCTCCATCGGCCATTTTCGGAACAATGGGAGAGGAACTTCCCGTTACAGGAAAAGTATACGAAGCACAGGATCCACAGAATAAAGAACAATGGGGAGGTCAAGGAACTCGCGGGAGAATACGTCAAGTGCTGTTGCGCGAACATGTCGTACCGAGCGATCCGCGCTCGAACGAGCCGGAGACGGCTGGACCGTTTACGCCGTATGCGATGAAACAATATCGCACCGTCGACGAAGAAGGCACTGTCGTGAATACGGACAAGCATGACAAGCCGGCGCTGAACGGATACCGGGCCATAGCATCCTCGATCCAGCGTGAAGCGCGCGAACGGCAAGAGGCGGGACTGCCCCCGGCACGGTCGCATCTGATCGAAAACATCATTTTCGACGAAGAGAATCACCGCATCTACACTCCGCTTCTGTCGCACGACGGCACGCACGTCGTGAGCGTAGGCAGAAATCAGTCACACGGTCGCAATGCGTTGTTCAATGATCAGATCCGTACCATTCCCAATTTTTCGGAATTTCTGAAGGAATTCATTCACGATATTCTTGAGCGTTCAAAAGACCGTATCGCGGTAGACGGCGACGTGTATTTTTTCCTGGTCAATCCTGAGACGCATGTCATCGATTACGTGCACGCGGATTTCGAGCGAGTGGGATTCATCGATCGCAAAGGCGTCAAAGGAAACAATCTGGCACAGGCAGCCTCGGCCATACGGCATTTTCTGCTGGAGTGCTGCAAAAATCCCGAGAGGTACCTGCGGGAAGTGCGCGAATACATCCAAAAAGAATTCGACCGGGATGCGTCTTCCGAGTCCCAATACAGCAGGGAAATTTTCGCGGAGATCATGGATCAGCTTGACCAGGATACGGAGAGTTATTGGCAAAGCGTGGTCCGTTTCGCTAAACAGTTGATGGGAAGGAATCCGTAACGGGCGTAGTGACGGAGGCTGTTACCATGTCCGCATGTCCCACGATGAAGACCGTGAACGGCTCCTGCACGAACTTGTCAAAGTATTTCTTGAAGAGAACTCGAAAGTAAATCTTTCTGCTTTTCGTACAGAAGAGTCATGTTGGGTCGGAAATATCTTGGACTCTCTTTCGTTTCTAGAATTGCTCCCATTATTCTCAACTCTCAATTCTCAACTCTCAATTCTAGATATCGGCACCGGCGGCGGTTTCCCCCTCCTCCCGCTCATGATCGCCCTGCCGGATGTGCGCTTTACCGGAATCGATTCGACACAGAAGAAGATCGACGCCGTCGCGCGGGTGATCACATCCTTAGGATTCGCGAGAAAGGCACCCTTGGATCTGCTCTGCGGACGCGTCGAAGAATTTGGCCATCACTTCCGTGAGGAATTTGACGTGGTGACGGCAAGGGCCGTGGCCGAGATCAACGTGCTGCTGGAATACGCTGCGCCGTTCCTCAAAATCGGCGGCAAGATCATCCTCTGGAAGAGCATGGACATCGAGCAGGAATTGAAGGAATCGCAGCGCGCGCAGAAAGAATTCCACTGCCCCCTTAAAGACCGGCACGTCTACGAACTGCCGGGAGATTTCGGGAAGAGGCAGCTGTTGATTTTTGAGAAGACGGGGAAGACGCCTCCTGATTATCCCCGACCTGTAGGTATGGCAAAGAAGAAGCCCATATGAGTGAAAAATGAAAAGTGAAAAGTGAAAAATTGTGCCACACTGTTATCATCCCAGTTTTTCACTTTTCACTATTAACTTTTCACTTGGTGCCGAAGCCCTACATCCCCAACGACAAATGGTCCCAGCGCGCCGCGAAGGAAGGCTACCGCGCGCGATCCGTCTACAAGCTGATGGAGCTCGATGACCGCTTTGGGCTGATCAAGCCGGGCATGACCGTCGTGGATCTCGGGGCAGCGCCGGGAAGCTGGATGCAATACGCTTCGAAAATTGTGGGGCCCTCGGGAAGCGTGCTCGGTTTTGATCTGCAAGAAATCACGCCCGTCGAAGATTCGGAGCACAAAGAAAAAGTTGCCGACAATGCAAAAACCTTCGTGATGGACATCATGGACACGTACGCGATTGAGGATGAACTCCGAAAGAACGGAGTCCGGGAGGCTGACCTGGTGCTCGCCGACATGGCGCCAAACACCAGTGGTATCAAAGATATGGATCAGTGGAAGTCCATCGAGCTCGCGACCGCGGCGCTCGCGATCGGGAAAGATATTCTGAAACCGAACGGCAAGTGCGTCGTGAAAGTGTTCCGCGGTGCGGACTTCGACGAATTCTTCCACAACTTGAAGATGGACTGGCAGGAACCGGTGATCGTCGAAGCGACGGCGAGCCGGGACCGGAGCCGGGAGGTGTATGTGGTTGTGAGGAAACCTCAATTAGCTTTTTAGCTGTATAGCTGTTTAGCTTACAGCTTTTACAGTGAAGAAGCTAAACAGCTAATAAGCTAAACAGCTAGCAAGCTTGTCTATCGCCCGAAACAGCTATACTCAAATTCATGATCGTCCTCAAAAGCGTTTCCAAGGACTTCGGCCGGGGCAACGTACTCGACGGAATCTCCCTGACGATTGACCCCAAGGAATGCGTCTGCATTCTCGGATCCGGAGCGGCGGGAAAATCAACGCTCCTCTCCCTGCTCATCGGCGCCGAGCACCCGACGAGCGGCTCCATCACGATCGATGGAGCGGACCTTCGCACAATCCCCCGCCCCGCCTTGCAACTCTTCCGCCGCAAAGTCGGAATTGTTTTCCAGGATGCAAAGCTCTTAAGCACGCGCACCGTCGCGGAGAACATCGCCTTCCCGATGGAGACGAACGGCGACAGCGACGAGAAGATCGAAAAGCGCGTGCGCGAACTCCTGCGCCGTATGAACTTGGTGGAATGCGCCAACGCCCTGCCGCATCAACTCTCCGCCGGAGAAATTGCCCGGACGGCCGTCGCCCGCGCGGTCGCTCATGCGCCGTTGATCGTGATCGCCGATGAACCGCTGCGGAACCTGGACCTCGCCGATGCGGAGAACACTCTGCGGCTCTTCCATGAACTCTCTGCGGCCGGCACAACGCTGATTGTCATGACGCGTGATGCGTCGCTCGCGGAAGCTCTTCGTGCCCGCGTTATCCGCCTTGAGCGCGGCAAGATCGTCGCTGAGGGGAAACGGGAAACCAGGCGTGACGAAATGGTGCAGACGCCGGGCGAATTGGTGAAAACGCACATCGAAGCGATTGAGAAGAGACGAAAGGTCCGGGTGACGGCGATCCATTCGGAATGAAAGAAAACGAGGGAAACAATGAAAACGAAGTAAACGAGGATCGTCGTTTGCTTTGTTTCCCTCGCTTGCCTCGTTTGCCTATACTCGCCCCATGAAGAAACGCTCGTCGCTTTCCTACGCCGCCTCCGGAGTGAACATCGCAGCGAAGGAGCGCGCCCTCGCGAGTTTGGACAAGACCATGAAGACCAAAGACAAGCGGGTGCTCAACACATCGGAAGCCTTCGCGACGCTCTATGACGCAAAATTTCCCGGCTACAAGCACCCCGTGCTTGTGATGAAAACGGAGGAACCCGGGAGCAAGCAACTATTGGCATTCAAGCATGACCGGATCGAATCGATCTGCGCCGACATGATCAATCACTTGATCAACGACATCATCGTGATGGGAGCGACCCCGCTCGCGGTGCAAGACGCGGTGATCTGCGGAAAGCTCGAGAAGAAGGTCATCCAGCGCGTGATCGCGGGCGTCGCTGCCGCCTGCCGCGCGCAGAACTGCACGCTGACCGGAGGCGAAACGTCCGAACAGCCGGGCGTGATCCCGCCCGGGACGTACATCCTCGCCGCGAACATCGTCGGGGTGGTGGAGAAGAGCAAGATCATCGACGGGAAGAAGATCAAAAACGGCGACATCATCCTCGCGGTCGCGAGTAACGGCCTCCATACCAACGGCTACTCACTTATACGAAAACTGATCAAGCAGAAGCCAAAAATACTGAACACAAAAATTATTGGAACATCCTTTCTGAATGCGATACTGAAGCCGCACACCTGTTATTACAAAGCCGTAAAAGATTTGTTTGATGAGAGAGCCCTCCACGGCATGGCGCACATCACAGGGGCGGGCATCGAAGGCAATCTCTCGCGCGTTCTCCCGAAGACACTCGACGCGCACATTGATCTCTCCGCGCTGCGCGTTCTCCCGATTTTCAAGATCATCCGCGACGCGGGGAACATTCCCGACGCCGAGATGCTCAAGACATACAACATGGGAGCGGGGCTGATGATTGTCGCAGCTAAAAGCGCGGCGAAGAAATTTCAGAGGCATCTGACCGCACGCGGGCACGCGTGTTATCCCGTCGGCGAAATCGTCCGCGGAAAAGGCCGGGTGCGGTTCGCGGGCAAGGTACGGTGGTGAAATGGACGGCTACGTCGTGTGATCACAGGCAGTGTGCAATGATTTTTCCGCTTGTGGAAGAGCCGATTCAGCCATCCGTACGGAAAAATTCTTGCATGGTTCTTCGGCGCCCTTACAATGCGGCCAACGTGAATTTGCGCACTCTCTTCCTCGGCAAGCTCCTCCTCTGCCTTACGGCGGAAGGCAGGCTGCGCTGAAGAAGAGAAGAATCTGATAGCGAGCCTCCCTTCCCCGAAGCGAGGTTCTTTTTATTATTTTTCACCCCCTCCATCATGGATACTATCGTCCACACCTACATCGACTATAACGAAAGACAGCCTGATCAAGTGGATGAGTTTCAACAAATACTAAAAAGAACTCAGGAAATCTATGACCCAACCGCAAGAATAGTGACCGAAGTAAAAGGGACAAAAACGACTATCCATACGCTGGCGGATAAAGGCGGAGTAATTTCTTCCAATCCAAGCGCCCACGTATGAGTGAAACCCCAGTCACTCTCACCGGCCCCATTGATTATGCGAAACTGGAAGCCTCGCTGGTGCAAAAAATATTCCTGGATCACCCCGATCTGCATGACTGGCCCGCTGATCGCGTCGAGCAGATAGGCAAAAACAGCGACGTGCTCAAGTGGGCCAGATTTCGGTTACGGAGAATTTGCACCGGTAAAAAAATGATGGGGAAACCTCATTCCTAGGGCAAAACGCAGAGAGGGGTCCTGCGTGACCCAAAAGATCTCAGTTGATCTTGCAAACCGTGCACAGATCCCTAGACTGCGCCCACTTTCGATTGTGTGAAGCCTATGGAACCCGCCGTCCAAGTCACCGTCGTCATGCCGAACATTCCGAGTTCGCTCGCGAAAGTCGGAGACAAATTGCGCGCCTCGGACGTGAACATCGACGCGATCAGCTGCACCGAAGGCTCTCAGAGCACGATGATCCATTTGATCGTGGACGACCCCGAAACGGCGAAGATCGTCCTGAAGGATTTGGGCCCGGTCACCATGGAACACATTCTCTCACTCAAGATGCGCAACAAGCCCGGCGCGATCGCCAATATCGGGCGCGCCTGCGCGGCGATGGGCGTCAACATCAGCTACATTTACGCCACGACGTGCGGAAAAGAAGCCATGGTCTACGTGGCCGTGGGAGACGTTCCGGCGACGATCGAACTGCTGAAGAAGTGGGAGAAGAGTGCGGGAAAATTGAATTAACATCTCGGCGTCCTTTATTGAACAATCGCCACCGTCTTGTACGCGAGCGATATTTTGGGATCCGCCTGTAAAAACCTCTCGAGAATGTCGTGCGAAATCGCCGAGACGATGCTGCGCTTGCGCCCGATGGGGATCTGGAACCGGAGCGTGAAGAGAATTCCGTCGGGGCTGAGATCGGTGAACACGCGCGGCTCGGGCGGTTCCTGACTCGCGAAGAAGTGCGCCGTGCGGTGCACGTGCTGCGCCCGCGCGCGCTCCACGTACTCCCCCACTTGTTCCTTCAGGATTTTGCGCAGGATCTCTTCCGCCTGTTTCCAGTCGCTGTCATACGTGACGGTCACGGGGATTTCGGCCTCCACGAAGTCGGACGTGGCGTGGAAGTTGAGCACGGGACCTTCGAGGACCAGGGAATTGGGAACGTAGAGCGTCTGGCCGACGCGGGCGATGTCGGGAGTCGCAGAATTATTCACTTCGACGAGCGTCGTGCGGAGCAGGCTGATGTCGGCGACGTCTCCCGTGTGCGGCCCGATGGTCACGCGCTGCCCGATGCGGAACAAGCGCTTCTGCATGATGAGGATCCAGCCGACGATGTCCTTGATGATGGACTGCAGCGCCACGGCGATACCCGCGCCCACGATGGCGAACGACGTGACGAAACCGGGATAGTCGCCGCTGAGGCGGTAGATAGCCCAGCCGATCACCAGGACGTAGACCGAGCCGGTGAAGATTTTGACCGCGAAGTAGCGGCGATTGCGGTCGCGGATCCGGACGATGAGCCGCCTGCGTACGAAACGTTCCGCGACCACGATCAGCGCGAGGAGGCCAACGTACATTGCGATCCGAACGAGGACGTCGAGCGCTTCGGCACGCTCCTGCGCGCCGAGACGGGTGAGACGGTCTTGTTGCTCCCCAAGAACCCCGCCGATGGCGGACAGTCGTTCCTCCAGCACCGCGCGGCGGGAGAGAAGGTCGGCCATGCGGCGCCGGACGCCGTCGAGCGCGTTCCCCTGGGCCGCGGTCTCGTTGTCCTGAAGCGCGTCCTCTTCGTCGCCGAGCACATCGAGATCCACTTGCGCTTCCTGCTGGCGCGCTTTGAGCATGTCCACGAGAGCTTGTTGCTGCCGGACGGCGGTCTCAATACTCTCGGGTGCGGACCCTTGTCCGGCGTTCGCGGCCTCCACGAGCGTCGTGAGCTGTTTCTGCTCTTCGCTGCGCACGCGCGCGCGTTCGGTCTCGATTCTGGTGGCAAGGCTCGCGGGTGGCGACGCCGACGTGATTTGCGAGAGATACAGCTGCCGCAGAGCGGGATCGATTCTCGGTTCTGCGGCGCCCGCGGACGGCACGAGCACGATCAGCACGGCGAGAACGGAGCCGGCGAGGAATATGCGAAGCGGACGCATGAGGGCTAACAGTCTACCTCGTGCGTCCGCCGGGGGGAAAACCTTCGTGAGAGTTACTCTTCTTCCCGCTCATCGCGAACCGGGATTCCGTCAACGGAAAGAATCGTCCGACGCAATCGCCGTTCCTCAATGGCATTGTCGATGATCCCTGCATTGCCGACCTGCGACGACGCGGGGGCGGCCCCGCCGCTGTCATTGCTTGCCGGAGCAGGAGTCTCATCAAGCGTGGGAATTGCGAACTCCTGGTCGTCAACATTGACGACGACAAAGCCTCGCGGGATCGTCATCACCGGGGCACGGCCTGCGCCGGCCGGCACGAGCATGAAGGTGACGTTCAAATCCGGATGATGCCATTCGTTCGTCGCGTCCGAGTAGTGGTCGCAGGACCATCCGCGGCCCGTTCGTGGATCGCGGTCGGGGTTCTGGCGGATGATCTCGGGGTTAAATACGTTGCCGCGGACGCAGGCGTTCCACGTGGGATTGCTGGAGACGGGATAGCCGTCCGAGGCCACGCGGAACGGAAGGGACATTGTCGGTTGGACGACGATTCCCCCGTTGCGGGCGAAATTGATTTCGTCACACACGTGCCCGTCTCCGAGGAATGCAGCGACGCCTTCTTGCGGCAGTCCCGTCAGGCGCCCCACCTCGCCGATCATGCTCTCGACGAGAGCCAGCGGCATGTCTCCCTCGATCATGCGCTGGACCGAGCAGAGGAACGTTTGCTGTTCCTGCGTCGGATTCGCGGGATTAAAGCCTCCCTGGGGTCCGTGAAGATCGGCGAGCAGCGCGATGGCCGTGAAGATGGCGCGGGAATTGTTACCGCGGTGGCCGCCGCTTCCTTGATGCGATCCTCCTCCCCCGTTCCCCTGGTCCTGGGGCGTGAAAATCGGGTCGGGCGGCGGCGGGACGGGATCCACGGAACGCGGTACGACCGTGATTCTGCGGGTGACTTCGGTCGCGGGATTGCCCGCGGCGTCGCTGACGTTGTAGCGCAGCGTGTACACGTCCGGGATATTCGTATTGACTGAGCCGGTCACGACGATGTTCGCGGTGATGGTACCGTCGCGGTCGTCGAGCGCCGTGGCGCCGGGATCCGTGAACGTGTCGCCCGCGATCACCGTGATGTCGCTGCCGCCGAGGAGCGTGATGACCGGGGCGGTCGTATCGGGAACGACGACGACGCTGACGGTTCTCTGCGCGGTCGCGGGATTGCCCGCGGCGTCGCTCACGCCATAGCTGACGATGTAATCGCCCGCGATCGCGGTATTGACCGAATGGGCGACGACGATGTTCGCCGTGATGTTCCCGTCGCGATCGTCGAGAGCCGTGGCGCCGGGATCGGTGAAGACGGCGTTAAGCGGGAGGATCAACGGATTGTCTCCCAGAACCGTGATGACGGGAGGCGTGGTATCGGGCGTCAGCGTGACGATGACGGTGCGCTGAGCCGTGCCGATATTGCCTGCCGCGTCCGTGACGGAGTACGTGAGGACATAGGATGCCGCCGTATTGATATCGACCGTGCCGCTGACGGTGATGTTTCCCGTGATGTCGCCATCTTTATTATCGAGTGCAGTGGCGCCGGGGTCGGTGAACGTCGTGCCCGCGAGAATGGTCATGGGGTTGGCACCAAGCACCGTGATGACAGGAGGAGTCGTATCGGGCGGCTCGACGGTGACGGAAACGGTGCGGGTGGCTTCGACCGCCGCGTTGCCTGCGGCGTCCGTTGCGTTGTACCGGACGAGGTAATTGCCAAGCACATTGGTATCGACGGGATTCGTCGTCACGATACGGGCGGTGACGTCACCGTCGATATCGTCTGACGCCAGAGCGCCGGCATCGGCGTAGGGCGTTCCTTGGATCACCGTGACGGGATTCACGCCTTGCAGAATAATAACCGGAGCGACGAGGTCGCTGCGGCGCATCGCATTGAGAGCATTCACGCGCATCCCGGTGAACGTTTTGCCGAGAAGAGCGGGCTTCTCATCGCCCGTGGTGAGGATGATGTTGCGGACGTCGGTGGCGGTGAGCTGCGGCGTGTATCCGTGAATCAGTCCCGCGATACCCGACACGTGCGGTGCGGCCATCGAAGTGCCGTTGAGGGTTTCGTAGTGGTCGACAAGTTGGAAATTGAGCAATTGAACATCGTCGATCACGCAGCCCTCGCCTGTGGTGCCGGTGTCGCTGTCGCCGTTGGTGACCCAGCTGAAGCGGAAGACCGTCGCGTTGGAAATGAGAGACGGAGTGATGACCGCGCTCATCGGGCGGACCGGAGCGATATTGGCCGGGTTCGAGTCGTCATCGAGGTCGAACTCGTCGAACTTCCCGAGGAGCACGAAACTTCCGCCAGCCACGCTCGCATCAACCTGCATGTAATCGGTGTATGCCGCACTGGAATACTGGGTGTCGCAGCGTGCGTTGAACGTCAGGAGTTTCCTGCCACTGGTCGTCAGATCGAGGGACGGCGTCGTAGCGCTGCCGGCGCCGGATTGGCCGTAAGGAACGGTGACATCGCCCGCGAGCGTGCCGGCCCGCAGCCCCGCGGTTCCCGATAGGACCCATCCTGCAGGAGCGGCATTGAACGGTTCCACGAGAATCGTCTGCGCAGGGCCGTCGGCGATCGAGGTGCTGACAATATTGACGCCGGGAGCGCCGACGTCGACGCTCTGCGCGCCGGTGTTGGAGAAGGACGCGAGACCGTCGTTCTGATCCGTCGCCGCGACACTGATCGTGTTCGGCAAATCGAAGGATGCCGGGTAGAACGGATTCACATCGTTATCGTCTGCGAAGTTTCCGCCCGCGGCGACCACGAGGCCGCCGGCGTCGGTGAAGCGTTCAAACGCGTCGAAGAGCGTCTGGCTGTAAAAGTTTCCGCCGAAGCTCGCATTAATGACGCGCGCACCGTTCTCGCGGGCGAAATCCACGGATTTAATGATGGAGAAGAGCGAGAAGTCCGTCCGGATCGCCATGATCTTGGCGTGCGGCGCCACGCCCGCCGTACCCTGGGTGTTGCCCTTGGTGGCGGCAATGGTGCCCGCGACGTGCGTGCCGTGGAACCCGACGTTGTCGCGACTGACGGGAGACGGATCGACGTCGAAATCGGCGAAGTCATAGCCGTGCAAGCAACCGCCGAGCGCGTTGCCGTCTTCATCTTTGCAATTGGTACCGTTCCACATATTTCCCTGCAGATCCTGGTGGTCGATCTTCACGCCCGTATCGATGACGGCGATGACGGCGTCAGCATGCGTGCCCTCGTTGATCGCCCACGCTTCGGTGGCGTCGATGTCCGCATCCGCGGTGCCCGTGATGCCGTTCACCGTCTGGCCCGTGTTCTCAAGACTCCACAGCTGCGAGCCGAGCGTGTCGTTTGCCGGAAATGCTTGCGGTGTCATGGTGACGTTGAGTTCAGCGGATTCGACCGCGGGATCGGTGCGGAGATCCGCAAGGATCGACTGCACGTCGTACGGATCGCGCGCGGCAAACAGCGCCAGGTTCTGCTGCTTGGCGGTGTCGACGGTGATGAGCGAACGGTCGCTCCCAAGCAGTGCGGCCTTCATCAGACCTTTGCGGTCGCTGACGTCGATTGAACTCTTGCGAAACTTCACGATGATCTCCCGAGTGGATTCGGAAGACGAATCACTTGAGGTGACGGGAGTCTCTGCGACCGGCGAAGGCGCGGTTTGCGTATCATCGGCCATGACTGTGACGGGAACCGACTGGCAAAGAACCATCATGGAGACAAAAAGACTGACGCGCGCGCGGTGATACGCCTTCATAAAAGAGAGAAAGAAAGGTGTCTTTATAGATAATATTTGCATTTTTGTCAATATTTATTTTATATGACCTAATACGCCTCATTCAGCAAATTCTGCATGCATGAGAAATCTCAGAGAGCCCTTTCTGAAGCCAAAATCAGTTGTTTTTCACCTTCTTCATTTTTGTCAGCATTCGGTTGAATCCACCGGTTCCATGCTTGAGCGCATGGGAACCTCGGGTGATTTTCGAAATGCTGATGCCGAGCTTCGCGGCAATCGTCCTTTGTGGGAGGCCGCTCGCGAGCATCTGAATCTCTTGCCAGCGCTCGGCGACCGAATCGAGTTCCTGCGGCGTCAAAATATCGCGCATCAGCAAGGCGGCGTCTTTTTCGTTCCCGACGGCGGCGATGAGCGCAAAGAGTTCCCGGTAGTGGCGCGCGGGGAGCGTCATGGGGAGAGCATACCTCAATTCCATTCCAAGCGCGGTGCGCCGGAGGTGAGGATCACGGACTGCTCGGGAGCCTGCCAATGCTGGGCGCACTGCCCGGCGAGCATGGTGATGAGTGCTTGGACGTCATCGCCAGCTTTTTGATGGTGCGCCTCGGCGACGATGAGCGCGGTCTCGGTCTGCGCCGTCACGACGGACTTCTTGCTCTGGCGGAAACACCAGCGGCGCGAATGCGCATGACGCTCTTCGTCGGCGAAAATCACTTCTCCAGCTTCGGGAATCTCCATCTCGCCGCTGAACGACAGATGCTGCTCGTCCCCTTTCGCATGCCGCACTTCGATACCTCCGGTGATCTGGGCAGCGTCGTAGACGGCGATAGGGATCGCGAACGCCATCGAGAGCGCATTACAGAGATCGACCAATGGATGAAACCGCGGGAGGCTCCGGTCTTTGCGGTACCGGCGAAGGAGGGATTCGGCGGCACAGCGGTACTGCGTCGGCTTGAGACCCATTTTCGAATAGACCCTGCGCCACGCGTCGATCTCCGGCATCTGTCCTTCGTCCGCAGTGCCCAGCCGCTCCAGCACGCGCAGATTCAGCGCGCCGATATCCGCGCCCGTGTCGGCTTCCGGATGAATGCCGCGGACGACCAGCGTCCCCGCGACAAGTTCGGGATACTCTTCCCAGATTTTCGGTGAATGAAGAAAATACATAGGGGAGAAGCATACCGCTGCCTCAGCTTCAATCCAGCCAATTTTTGATGATCCTCGGCATCGTTGGCTTCTTTGGCATCCTTTCATGAGTACTGGAGAAAATTCCACTTGCTTTCCCGCGAAGATGCGATACTCTTGTACCGTTACATCAGTACATGACGTTCTCAACTCTCTCCTGGTGGCAGGCCCTCAATCATTCCGCTCGCCGGTAGGGTCCTGCTGAACGACATGCAATCCAGCCCCTCCGCAGCGGAGGGCATTTTTTTTGAATCTCTGCCTTCTTCCTCCCATGAATTTCCCCCTCACCTCCCTTATCCTCCGACCCGAGCACTGCGATCCCCTCTTCCTCTTACGGGAGCTGGGACGCGGCCGCGAGTATTGCGCGCTGCTCGAATCCGTCGACCGCCAGGGCACGAATGACTATTCGTTCGTTGCGCTCGGCGCGCGGGACGTGATCACTGTTCAGAACGGCCGTGTTTCCGGATCGCGCTACGTTCCGGATGGCGCCGTATCTGATCCCCTTTCGGTCTTCAAAACGATTGTCGGTACGGGAGAGGAGGGTGGCCGTCTGAAGATGGGCTACATCGGATTTTTGAGTTACGAATCCGCCCGCTGTTTCGAGCAGATCGATCTCGAACCGGATCCGAGCATTCCCGACGCCATGTTCGTGCTGCCGGAAGTCCTCCTGCGCATCGACCATGAACAGCATGAGGTGACGGTGACGATGCATGCCGATTCGGATGAAGACGTGGACCATATTCGCAATGCGGTTCTGTCGTCACCATTTTTCGATGACCGTAAAGGACGAAGCATGTCAGCTCAGACAGAGCCTGTCCCGAGCCGGGCCGAGGGGACGTCTGAGCTGATAATTGAGGAAATCTCACCGCTTCGCCAAACCCCCCGCAATGAATTCATCGCATCTGCTCAAAAGATTCAGGAAAGCATCCGCTCAGGCGAAGCCTTCCAAGTCGTGCTGAGTCAGGAACTCGTGATGGAGAACGACGTACCGCCCGAGCGCGTCTACGCCGAACTGCGGCGGATCAACCCCTCGCCGTACATGTACTGCTTCAAGACACCGGAGCGGACCATCGTCGGCGCGTCGCCGGAGACGCTCATTCGCGTCGATTGCCGCAATATTTTCTACCGCCCCATCGCGGGCACCAGGAAGCGGACGGGCGACGTAGAGACCGATACACAGATGCAGCAGGAACTGCTGCATGATGAAAAGGAGCGGTGCGAACACCAGATGCTCGTCGATCTCGGCAGGAATGATGTCGGGCGCGTGGCGGAGATCGGCACGGTGAAGGTCCGAAATCCCTTCCATATTGAGCAATACGCCCATGTCTACCACATCGTCTCCGATATCGTCGCCCGCCTGCGCACGGGTCTCACGCCGATGGACGCTCTGAGGGCAGTCTTCCCGGCCGGGACGCTCACGGGCGCGCCGAAAGTCCGCGCAATGGAGATCATCCGCGATACGGAGAAATCGCCGAGAGGAATCTACGGCGGAGCGTTCGGCTACATCGACCTGCGCGGCAACCTCGACTTCGCCATCACCATCCGCACGATGCTCTTCCAAGACGACAAGATCACTCTTCGCGTCGGCGCCGGCATCGTCGACGGTAGCATCCCCGAACGCGAAGACGACGAATGTCTCCACAAAGCGCGCAGCTGCCTGGCAGCCGTCACGCTCGCAACCGCTTCCCTCGTCGCATCATGAAGACGCTCATTCTCGACAACTACGACTCGTTCACGTTCAACCTGTACCAAAGTATCGGGGAGCTCGGCGGGAACCCCGTCGTGCATCGGAACGATGCGATCACCATCGACGACGTGAAGAATCTCGACGTGAGTCACATCGTCATCGGTCCCGGTCCGGGGAATCCCGATACACCCCGCGACATCGGCATCTCGGAAGAACTGATCGACTACGCGGCGCGGGAAAATATTCCCCTGCTCGGCGTCTGTCTGGGACACCAAGTGCTCTGCGCGCATTTCGGCGCGACGGTCGGACGCGCACCGGCTCTGTATCACGGCAAAGCGTCGCAGATCGATTGTGATAATTCCGCGCTGTTTGCCGGGCTCCCCGCGAGCATCGAAGCCATGCGCTATCACTCATTGCATGCGGAAGAATCGACATTGCCCGATGCCTTAAAAGTGACATCCAGAAGCGCCGAAGGAGTCGTCATGGCCGTCGAGCATGCGAGCCTGCCGTTCTTCGGCGTGCAGTTCCACCCCGAATCGATCGGCACGCCGCGCGGGATGGATATACTCAGAAATTTTCTGAACAACCGCCGAAGCCATATTTCCCAACTCATGACAGAGAACATTGATGAAAACGAACGAGAAAAACTTTTTCAGGAAATCATTTCCTCTCCGATCACTCCTACACTTCTCGCAGAAGCGGTACGAGTGCTGAGAGAGAAGATGATCACAGTCGATCTTGGATATGATGCGATCGATACCTGCGGAACGGGCGGCAGCGGAAAGAAAACGATCAACACCTCCACGCTCTCGGCATTCATCGTCGCGGCATGCGGAGGCAAAGTCGCCAAACACGGCAACCGCTCGGCAAGCGGCAACTGCGGCAGCTTCGATCTGCTCGAAACCCTCGGCGTGAACATCGCGCTCACGCCGGAGCAAGAACAGAAGATCTTCGATGAACTCGGCATCGTCTTCCTGTTCGCCCCGCTCCATCATCCGGCACTCAAGCACGTCGCGCCGCTGAGGAAACGTCATGGAAAGAAAACGCTCTTCAATCTGGTCGGCCCGCTCTGCAATCCTGCGCGCGTCACCAAGCAAATCATCGGGACGGGGAATGCTGCAGATGCCGACTTGATGGCTGGAGCGTTGCATGCACTCGGATCATTTGGCTCAATGATCGTCACCGGACAGGATGGCTTGGACGAAGTGACGATGACCGCAGCGACGACCATCAGAACCGTGACTCCGGACGGCGTTCTCACAAGCACATTCACTCCAAGTGACCTGAGACTGCCTTTCTCGAACTCTGAAGGTCTGGAAGGTGGAACTCCGCAGCAGAATGCCGAAATATTCCTATCGCTGGCTCAGGGAAAGGGACACGAATCTCACCGAAATCTCGTTCTTGTAAATGCCGCTCATACAATTCTGATGGCCGGAATTTCACAGTCGATTGATGAAGCCTTCGCACTCGCTAAAGACGCTCTCTTCTCCGGCCGTGTCCATGATCTGATCATCAATTACCGTGATCTGACTCACCGCATCTCCTCATGAGCCTTCTCCGTTCCATTATTGATAGCAAAAAGCGGGAAATCGCCTCGCTCCCCGCAGTCACGCCTGTGAGGAGAACGCGCGCCTCATTCATCGATGCCATCCTGAAGAACAGACCGGGACTCATCGCCGAAGTAAAACCGCAGTCGCCGTCGGAGGGGAATTTGATCGCGCGCGACGATATTCCTGCGCTCGTGGAACTGTATGACCGGCGTGCTCAAGCGATCTCCGTACTCTGCGATCAGGAATATTTCGGTGGCGGCTTCGATCTGCTCTCAGAGGTAAGCAAGCAGACGGATCTTCCCATGCTTGCGAAGGAATTCATTCTCGATGCTCGCCAGATCGATCATGCCGCCGTCAACGGCGCGAGTGCCGTGCTCTTGATCGCGGCAATTCTGGAAACGCATGACCTCACCCGTCTGACATCTCATGCGATTGCTCTTGGGCTGGATGTGCTGATGGAAATTCATACACAGGAGGATGCGGAGAAAACAATCACGGCATTCCGTTCATTCCCGGAAACATCACGTCGTCAGATTCTCATGGGAATCAATAACCGTGATCTGGAAACACTCAACATTGATCTCGACGCGACTACGAAGCTCGCTCCGTTGCTCAGGAGAGCATTGCCGGAGCTGCGGGGAATCATCACGGAGAGCGGAATCAGCAATCGTGGGGATATCGAACGGCTGAAACCTGTCGTCGATGGATTTTTGATCGGAACATCCATCATCAAAGCTAAAAATCGAGGAGAATTCATTACGAATCTGATGATGAGCGACGGTCCCCTCCTCAAATTCTGCGGCATGACTCGAATAGAGGATATTGCTCTTGCAGAAGGGCTGAATGTAAATTTCATCGGATTCATTTTTGCTGCTCATTCTTCGCGAAAAATCACGCTCGCCGCGGCAAAACTCCTGCGCACAGCGGTCACGCATGCCAAGGTCGTTGGAGTATTCGAGAAGAACTCGCAGAAGGAAATTCTCCAGTACATTGATGAGCTTCAACTCGATATGGTCCAGATCTACGGCGATGTCCCGGGCGGAATCTCCATCCCCGTGATCCATGCCTTCCGAGGAATTCCGGCAATGAGCGAGCTCGAGTCGTGCGACTATGTCTTGATCGATAAAGCCGAAGGCGAGAATGCTGCGGATTTTGACGCGATCGCCGCGTTGCCCACGGGCATCCGCTCACGGCTCTTCCTCGCAGGAGGAATCACGCCCCAGAACGTCAGAGCACTGAGTGATCGTATCCAACCTTTTGCTATTGATTGCGCTCGCGGCATCGAATCGCAACCCGGCATCAAAGATCCCGAAAAGATGAATGCCTTTATTTCCGTTCTCACCGCAGGTCGAAGACCTGCGCTGGTTTCTCTATGAAAACTCTCGGAAAATTCGGCCCATACGGAGGTCTCTATGTCTCCGAACTTCTCATTCCGGTTCTGACCGAAGTGGAAGCGGCGTTCGTGAAGTTCAAAGATGATGCTGCATTCCAGACCGAACTGAGCACTCTCTTGAAAGAATTCGCCGGCCGGCCGACGCCGATTACGGAGATGAAGCACTTGAGCAAAGAATTCGGCTGCACGATCGTGCTCAAGCGCGAGGATCTTCTCCACGGCGGAGCCCACAAGACGAACAATGTCCTGGGTCAGGCGTTGCTCGCCAAGCGCATGGGCAAGAAACACCTGATTGCCGAGACGGGGGCGGGCCAGCACGGCGTCGCCACGGCGATGGCCGGAGCGTTGATGGAATTGCCCGTGAAGATCTTCATGGGCGCAAAAGATATCGAACGGCAGCACAGCAATGTGCAGCGGATGAAGCTGTTCGGCGCTGAAGTAATAGCGGTGGAAAGTGGCTCCCGGAGCCTCAAAGACGCGATTAACGATGCGATGCGCTACTGGACTGCGCATAGCCGAGATACCTACTACGTTTTCGGCACCGTCGCCGGTCCGCATCCCTTCCCGTCGCTCGTCGCGCACTTTCAACGTGTGATCGGCGACGAGGCACGGGCGCAGTGTCTGGCAAAATACGGAAAACTTCCGCACACCGTGTGCGCCTGCGTCGGCGGAGGGAGCAACGCCATCGGTATCTTCAAAGCGTTCGTGGATGATCCTGCCGTGCGTCTGATCGGGGTGGAACCCGCCGGCGAAGGACTCGAGACGGGCAAGCATGGCGCCGCACTCGGGATGGGCCGACCGGGCTCGCTCCACGGTTCGTACAGTTACTGCCTGCAAGACAGCGACGGGCAGATTCTGGAAGCACACAGCATCTCCGCCGGGCTCGATTATCCAGGCGTGGGACCGGAGCACAGTTACTTGAAGGACATCAAGCGTGCGGAATATGTGTCCGCAACTGACCGCGAAGCCGTCGATGCTTTTCTTCTACTGACGAAGAGAGAAGGAATTATCCCTGCGCTCGAGTCGGCACACGCGATTGCAGCGGCCCAGAAGATCGCGTCGTCGCTCAAGACAAATGACATTCTGCTGATCAATCTCTCCGGCCGCGGTGACAAAGATATCGATCATGTTCTCCGTTACCTCTCATGAAAACGAATCCATATGCATCGGCGCTTGAGAAAAAGGGTAAACCGCTCTTCGTCCCTTTCGTCGTTCTCGGCGATCCGGACCGAAGACAATCAATTGAGATCGTCCGTACGCTCGTGGAGAGCGGCGCCGATGCCCTCGAACTTGGCTTCCCCTTCAGCGATCCACCCGCCGACGGCCCGGTGATCCAAGCTGCCGATCTTCGCGCTCTGCAGAGCGGAATTCGCATTGATGATTGTTTTGAGATGCTCAGAGAAATCAGAACTTTCACCAGTATTCCCATCGGCCTCCTGGTCTATTACAACTTGATTCTCCAGAGAGGCATCGAAAAATTCTACCAGGATTGC
>JABFSS010000017.1 GCA_013140485.1 Candidatus Peribacteraceae bacterium
GTCCATATATCAAAGGTTTGAATGCATCGCCGTACCAATGATCTTTATCGCAGACCTTGTACGGCGAATCCGGGGAGAACACCGAGAAGATGTCCTTCCCGGTCACATCACATTTTCTTCGATACAGATGCCGCTCGTTGCGCGTCGCCATCCGCCGTTGCTGCCGGCAGTCGGGGCAGAGGGTGGGAGGCGGAATCAGCACTTTCTTTCCGGCAAACACCGGAGAGACTTTCTCGTAGAAGGCGAGATCGTCGGCGCTCACCTCAAAGGTATCTTTGCAATGTCGGCACAATTGCTCCATTGGCTGAGTATACCTAATTCTGAACGAGTATCTCCGTGCAGACGCTTCGCTCACGCAACATGCTCCTCTAGCATGATGCCATGCAGAAAAGGCATCTCATGCTCGCGTACGGACTGGTCTACTGCCTCCTGAACGCGCAGATTCTTCTCTGGGTCTTCGACCAGTGGATTCGGACGGACTACGGCGTCGTCGGAGCGGGTTTCTTTGTTGCGGGATGCTGCGTGCTCTTGATACGCAGACGGGCATTGGTCTGGAACGCGCGAATATCTTTGCCGTTCCTTCTCGTATCGCTGGGATTCTTGGCGGCGAGCACGGGAGTGCTGCCACTCGGCTACAACATTCTCCGCAGCATCTGCTTTGTCCTCGGGCTGCTGACGGGATGCAGCGCCTTCGTGCCGGTCTCCCGGAAGCAATTTCTTCTCCTCGCGTCGTGGCTCCTCTCGTGCCTGCCTGTCGTGCCGCTGCTCGGTTCCACCGTCGGACTCGTGAATCGAGAAGTGTATGCAAGCCTCCTGCATGTGTTTTTCTCCGGCGCTCAGCGTATCGGTACGTCTTTCTATGACGGTGGCTACGCTTTCCACATTGATGCCGGCTGCAGTGGCGTGCAGGGAATGTATTTTCTCTGGGGAGCGTGGAACGTGATCGCGATGGCTTCTCGCGATACTGCAGCCGTGCGTTTTCGCGTTCTCGCAGAGGCATTGACGCTGTTCTGGTTCTTGAACGGCGCACGCGTCGTGTTCTTGTATGTTTTGCACAATTTACAGCATGTGTCAGCATTGAATTCTCTTGATCTGCTAGCCGGAATTATGGCTTTCGGCATTGCTCTGTCATTTGTTGTCCTGCGGATGACATTGCCCTATAGAATGCCCCGGTGATTCTCTCAAAAATGACATCGACCCGGTGGTTTGCCGTGGCAAGCCAGATTCTCTTTTGGCTGAGCAACGCCGCACTTTTCATCACCACGTCGTACTGCGCGCTGATCGTGACCGTGCTCCCGGCCATGGGGTTCCCCCGTTCGGACGGAGGAATGACGCTGTCTAAAATCCCCGCGTTTTTCCCCGCGCTGACGGTCCTCCTGGTGATCGCGTCCGCGCTCTATCTTTCCTCGACGAAGCGGTCGTCGCTTCTCTTCCGACTTTTCTTTGCCGTGGAGCTCCCACTTCTGCTGATCGGTTTCGGCCGGGTGGTGTTCAACATGTATCCCTCGACGGTGCTCTTTCTCTCCGTCGTTATTCTGCTGTCGAGCGCCGCCATTTGGTACGAAATTCTCTGGGGACACCGAAAGACAACATTCAATAAAAACATGCGGCCGTATTTCTTCGTGCCGTATCTCGCGTCGAGTATCCTGAGCGGTTGGGTGTTCCTCATTTGGGCCTTCTGGGTGCCGTATGTGGGATGGCAGATACTCTCCAATCTTTATCTGATACGTGAAGTGCCCTGGCAATTGATTTTCGGCACCTGGATCGCGGTTCCGGCGATGATCACCGGTGGTTACTTCTTTCTGAGTCCGGCGCTCGCCTTCGGCATGCTCGCGTGGGAAACCTTTCAGCGCAAATTTCCCCGCAAACAGCTGGTCGTTCTGGGGGGAATCTTGGTGGTGGTCGGCGGCACGTTCATTCTCGATACGTTGGAGAAGCGTGGACCGCAGTCCGATCTCTACGAAGCCGCGCGCAAATTGCATATCATCGTGCAAGCAGGTGTGAACACGAATCCGTTTACCGACGAACCCGAAGTGCGCGAAGCAGTACCGTTCACACACGAGGAACTCTCCGGTATTTCCAATTTCAACCGCCTGCGCGGGAGCACGAAGAGCGTGTATCTCGCGGGGCTCAAGTATCCGATCAATTCCCGCAATACATTTGACTCACAGGGTGCTCTTCAAACAAATGCCATTCGGGACGCCGTCCGAGAAACATACTGTTCCTGGGAAATGACACGCGTATGCGGCAGCATCTCCAGTGCATACGAACTGCTCTTCTTCCCGTTGATGTACACCGGGGATATCGTCGCGGACCGCGAACTTGCGGAGAAAACCTACGCCTATGTTTTTGACGGCAGCCTGCAGAATGACGAGGGCGACAGGATCGCGCGCCTCAAGAAACGGTCGATTCTCGGCAATATCGGCTGGAATGCCGGGTGGCAGTCGGTCGAAGCGAGCGCGCTCAAGAAGAACGACACGCTCGTGCACGTGGACGAAGCGCGGTACGAAATCGCGGTCAACCGGCCGCTCGGCGTCTACACGAATTTGATCACGTATACGCTTCGCAACACGACGAGCACCCAGCAGGAGGCGTTCATCGAGTTTCTCCTGCCTGACGCGCATGCGGTGATCACGGACCTGCGACTGGGATTGAATCTGGAATTGCCGAGCAGTGTTGCGCCGCGCGGCGCGGCCAAACGTGTCTATGAACGGAGCATGCTCAATCAGATTGACCCCGCGCTGCTCGAACAGGTGGGTCCGCGGCAGTACAGACTCCGAGTTTTCCCTGTTCCGCCCACGTTTAAAGCGGACGCTCCGGGAATGCAAAAAGTGCAGCTGGAATTCACGGCGTTTATTCCGCCCGCAAATATGATCCCGGTCACGATGCCGATGACGACGCGGAACCTCGGCATCGACCGTTCAACCGCCATTGCCACTGTGATCAAGGATGCACAGGGTCAGGACATTCCTTTTGCGCGATACGGTCCTCTCGATATCAAGGGAGACTCGCTGATCCCTCTGCCACCCCCCGATGCGGACAACCAACGGTTTGCGATTGAGGGGCCGAACAGGTCGGTCATTTCCTTTGCCGCTGAAATGTATCCCTACGAGGCACCGTCCGTCTTTTTCCTGGACGCATCGGCATCGGCGAATACGCCGGACGTTCGTCGCTTCTACAAAAAGCTGCGCGAGGAATACAAAGACACGGGGACTTTCTACACGTACAACTTCGGGGTGGAGGAACTGCAGCCGGATGCAGACATTTCTTTCTGGGGCCCGACCGACACCCGCGCCCTCGTGCGCTTTCTGACGCAGCCGCCTCTTGCAGGGAAACATATCGGCATCGTGACGGACGACAGCAATTTTGAACTCGACGCGACCGAAGCGACCGACATCGATTATTCGGCAATCAGCAAATTGAAGGTCATGGACGTCGCGGTTGTCGGCACAGCCGTTCCCATCTTTAAGAACGAACTCACGAATGCCTTCGCGGTCACGCAAGAGACAGGCACGGTCCGGCTTCTGGAGGGCCCAACCGAAGCGGCGGAGTACGGAGTCAACTGGTTAACCGGCCGGGCATCCGCGTCCGTGCAGATGGTCAATGATCCCAAGTGGCGCGAAGCCGTCGAAGACTTGTGGGCGTATCACCAAGGAAAAGGACGCCTGCGCGGCATCACGAACTCGGATACCTGGGAGAAAGCGGCCGAAGAGCAAACAGCGATTGCGTACAAGGCGCACATCGTCAACCAGTTCAACTCTCTCATCGCGCTGCAGACCGAGTGGCAGAAGCAGGCTCTCGAACGCGAGACGCACGCCGAAGACAAATACCGCTCCGATCATGACATCGGCGAAGTTCCCGACCGCGTGCTCTTCAGCCAGTCGAGCGACGAGCCGGGGATGTATGTGTTGTTGGTGATGCTGATCCTCCTCGCTCCCGGGATACTCATGATTTCACGGAGGGTGCGCAATTGATTCTGGTGCCCAGGAGAGGACTCGAACCTCCACGGCCTTGCGGCCACCAGCCCCTCAAGCTGGCGCGTCTGCCATTTCGCCACCTGGGCATTAAAAAAGCGGGCGAGGGATCAAAGTGTAGCAAGCGCATGCGGAAGAGCAACATCTCCGTTCAGAGGAATAGAATGAGTCCATGCATGCCATTTCCCTCTGGTTCCTCACATACGCACTCCCGGCATTCGTGACGGGCGGCATCATTCAGTTTTTCTCCCGGTATAAGAGCAACCCCAAACGTGACGGCATGATCATTCACGCAGGACTTCTCCTCTCGATTCTCGCGAGTCAGTACGCTCTATATCTGAACGGATCAGTTTTCCCGTGGAGCCCCCACATCCTCTCATTCTTGTTCTTCATCGCGAGTGTTCTTTTTGCATCAAGAATGCTCGGTATGTTCGGTGTGTGGTATGCATTGTCCGCTTTTCTGCAGCAACTGACGATTCTCTCCTCGTCATTCCTGCTACTCACATTCTTGTCACTGCCCATCGTTGTTCTCCTCATTGTGCCGATCTTCGCGCTGGGTCATGCGCAGGACGTCCGTCACCGCTGCATTAGGATCATTGTGATTTCTCTGTGGGGAGCCGCATCGATCTCGCTGTTTTCGATCATGCACGATCTCTATTTCCTCGCAGCACTGCATACGATGCTGGGAGTGATCGGCATCCAGCGGAAGATTATGTATCCGCAGAAGTGATCAACTTTTCTTCAACGCATCCCGAATCTCCGTCAGCAATCGAATCTCCTCCGGGGGAGCGGCTGGAACGTCGGGCTTTTTCTTCTTGAAGCGCTGGAGCTGCTGGATCATCAGGAAAATACAGAAGGCGACGATGACGAAGTCGACGACCGATTGGATGAAGAGCCCGTAGGCGATTTTCGACTCGCCGATGGTCAATGCCAGAGCCGAGAAGTCGAGATTGCCGAGGATGATCCCAAACGCCGGCATGATGAGGTCATTTACGAGCGAGCTGACGATTTTTCCGAACGCTCCGCCGATGATGACTCCCACGGCGAGATCCATCACGTTGCCGCGCATCGCGAAGTCCCGGAATTCTTTGAGCATAGAAAAGAGTGGAAGAATGTCTCTCACCCTAGAGCAAAGACGGGCGGGTTTTCAAGCGGCAGCCCGTTCTTCCGCCAGAAGTTCATACAACACCGTGGCAGGTGCTTCGTGCTGTTCGTCGTTGTGAAACGGGAAGGGGGGATCAAGGATAAGAAGGATCTTTCTCCGAAATTGCAGCGCGTACTCCGGTCCGCAGTGTTCGTTCACGAGTAATTCCATACTGCCGAGCGTGGCGAAGTATTGTCGCAAGGTGTCGCTCTTATGCAGATTGCGCACGGCAAAAAGCCACAATTCTACTTCATAACTACGCAACGTAAATGCCACGGAATGATCAGCGTCCTCCATCGTCTCTTTCCACATTCGTAACGCGTGGCCGCATTCCGCGCACGCCTGTAAAAAATTTCCGGGCTGCGGCGTCGGCGGGACTGCACTTTCGTATCCGGTTTCCTGAACATGGAGAGCCACGGGGGCAGTGTATCTCCGCGCACCATTCAGAGAATTTTTCAAGGCGCGGATGTCCTCCTATGTCATTTTTCCCTCTTCCTCAAGCGGTAAATACGTTCCTTCGGTTCCCGGAAATGCAGACCTGTATGCTGCCGAGGTGCGATCTTTTGTCTTGGTACTCTGCATCGGCGGCGCGATCACGCTCGCGCAGTTGCTCTTCGTATCTGCGACGCAACCCGCGCGGTTCACGATGGATTCCTACACTCGGCTTTTTCAGTGGGACAGCGTGCACTACGCGGACTTGATGACGACCGGGTACCGCAACACGCTCCCGCCGCTGATCGGCGATACGGATCCGAGTAGGTCTAACTTTTTGAGGAATACCAACGTCGCGTTCTTCCCCGGGTATGTGATCGCCGGGAACATCGTTCGCGCGGTCACGGGATTCACTCCCCGAATTTCTCTCTTGCTCGCAGCCGCGCTCGCCGCATGGGGATTTTGGTCGCCGCTGCTGCTGTTTCTGCAGCGCTGGAAGTTTTCTCCGATCTCGCAGAGCATTGTCATTCT
>JABFSS010000103.1 GCA_013140485.1 Candidatus Peribacteraceae bacterium
GGAAGACCCCGCCCCGAAGGAAGACCCCGCTCCGAAGGAAGACCCCGCTCCGAAGGAAGACCCGAAGCCGGAACCGGACGAGCTGGACTCGGTCCCGCTTCCGACCAATGTCAAGCCCAAGACGAGTGAAGCCTTTGAAGCCATCAAGTCGGCGGCGAGAGCCAAGATTGGGACACTGACAAAGGAGACTGAAGAACTCCGAACCCGGCTCACGGAGCTGGAAGCGAGGACTAAGGACGGCGGGATTCCCCCGGAGCTCAAGAAAGAGCTGGAGGAACTCCGCACGTTCCGAAATCGACTCGACGTGGAGGCGGACCCGAAGTTCAAGGACTTTGACGAGCGGGTGAAGTCGACGACCACGTCCATCTACGACAAACTCAAACAAGGGGGCGCGTCGGATGAGGTCATTAAGAAAATCCAGGACCTCGGCGGCATTGAAGCCGTCGAATGGGACGGACTTTTGTCCAAGCTTCCGACCACAATTCGTCGTTCTATCGAGCAGAAGCTCGTCGACGTCGAGACCCTGAAGGAAGACCGCGCGAAGGCCGTCGAGGAAGCGAAAAAGCACGCGAGTCAATACATCGCGGCCCGGTCAGAGCAGACCAGTAAGCAGCGCGAGGCCGCGCGTGCGGAGGCCATCAAGCACGGTGAAGAGCTGGCGAATTCGACCGAATGGATGAAGGAGAAGACCATCCCGGCGAAGGCCACCCCCGCCGAGAAGAAGGCCATCGAAGCGCACAACAAGCTCGTTGCCGACAGTCGCCTTGCGATTAAGGAAGCTGCGTCGGATGACTCCCCGCAGATGCGCGCGGCTCTCGGCCTCGGCGTTGCGGAACTGATGCGGGTCCGGAGCGAGTTCGCTGCCCACAAGGAAGCGTCGACTGCCCAAGTCGACAAGCTCACGAAGGAGCTGAAGGCCGCGACGGACCTCCTGGAGCGCGTGAAGAAGGGTTCGACGCATCGGCTGCGGGACACCCCGGCCACGGCGGATGAGAATCGTCCGAAGCATTCTTTCCAGGAATCTCCGGGAGACGCAATCGACCGGCTCGCCAAGGAAGCGGAGCAGGGACAATCCGCCTAACCAAATGTCCTATCTGACCGAACTTGTTTTGGCCAAGGTCCGCAGCTTTCCGACTATCCGGGAGGCTGCGGACTTTTTTGAGGTGTCCGAAGGTCTCGTGTCCCAGTGGGACAAGGGAAGCAAGCCCGTCTCTCTGGCGGCCGTGGAACGGGTCTTCGACCCGAGCGCGACCCCGTTGAGTCAGACGGCTCGCGAAGCCATGTGGGAGGGCAAGTCGGTCTGTCTGATGATGCCCAGTTACAAGACTTCCAACCCTCGGACTACCTTCGCGTTGATGAGCATGCTTGACCGCCAGAAGATGGCGGTGATGCTTGACTTCGGGGACGCATTCATCGCGCACTCGCGGAACAAATTGGCGGACAATTTCCTTCGGTCCAAAATTGAATGGGCATTCACGGTCGATGACGACATGATTGTCCCCTTCGGGAATGCCGAACTTTTTAACACGTTTACTCGCTTCAATCTTCCTGCTGCTTCTGCCGGAATTCACACCATCAATCGACTTCTTTCTCATAACAAGACTTTGGTTGGCGGGCTGTATTTCGGACGCTGGGCGCATGGTAAAGCGGTCTATTGCGAGGGCCATCAGGACAAGGCGGAAGAAGCGTTTGCGCGCCGCGCTCCACACGATATCTGCAAGCCCACCCGCTGGGTCGGCACTGGTTGCCTGCTTATCCACAGGACGGTTTTTACCGACATCGAACGAACCTTCCCCCACCTCGCCCGAAATCCCCAGGGAGACTACGGCCACTGGTTCACCTCAAACGAGCATGACCTCCGCGCCTCCGCCGAGCAGTCCCTCGCCGTCCTAAACGATGCGTCCGTCAGCGCGGAGGCGCGCATCGCTGAATCGGTTAGGCTGATGACCGCCGGCCAGCAGCGGTCCCGCCATCACTCCTCCCTCGGGATGGGCGAGGACGTTACCTTCTGCATCCGCGCCGAGCAGTCCGGGCACCCTCCGCACATCGACCTCGGGTTGGTCTGCGGACACGTCGGCGACAAATGCTACGGACCCCGGAATCGTGAATAAAATTCTCCTCGCTCTCCAATACTGGGAAGGCGACAAGGCGCAGGCAATGCGCCTTGCCCGTCTTGTCGCGGACCTTGAGCCCCGCCACTGCGAGAACGCCGATTTCCTGTTCGTGTCTCGGTTTGACTGCGCGCACGACAACGAAACGATTCTCTACGTCCAGAAAAAGTTCAACGTCCACACGCACGTCAACCGCCACCGGCGCGGCACGGGGTGGCCACACGGGTGCAACGACCTTTGGTTCGGCACCATGGACCACGTCTACAGTTTTTGCGAGGCCAAGCGGATGCCGCCTTACAAGGCTATTCTCACGTTCGAGGCAGACGCGTGTCCGCTGGTCCCGAACTGGATTCGAGAGCTGTCCGGTGCGTGGGACGCCCAGCAGGAGCGCACCATCACCAAGGTTTTCGGCCCCCGGGTCCAGTGGCCCCTTCCCCACATTAACGGCAACGCTCTTTTCGGCGGGGACATGCTGACCTTGCACAAACTCAGCCGGCAGATTGGGGGCTGCCCACCGGACAAGGGTTGGGACTTCATCCTCGCCAAGGAGTTTAAACAGATGGGCTGGGCAGACTGCCCTCTGATGAAGAGCGAATGGCAGTGCAAGACGATGCCGGAGGCCGCCATCGAAGCCTACCGGGCGGCCGGCGTGGTGTTCTTGCACGGGGTGAAGGACGACTCGGTTCTGACAGAAGTTCGGAAGCGATTTGTGGGATGAAGACATGCAATAAGTGTAAGAAGGAACGCCCACACAGCCTATTTTATAGGAGTTCCTCTTCACCAGATGGCCTTCAGTATTCGTGCAAGGATTGCCAGCGGGACAAGAATCTTCTGGCCCGCCGGGCAGACCCGGAGAAGTTTAAGAAACAAGACCGACGTCGGGCTTTAAGACGATACGGGATGACCCCGGAGGATTTCTCGAAGAGGTGGGAAGACCAGAATGGGAAGTGTCAGATTTGCGGAGATGGTCTTGTTGCAGATTCTCATGTGGACCACTGCCATAAAACGGGCAAGGTCCGAGGGCTACTGTGTGAAATTTGTAATCGGGGACTGGGGTATTTCAAAGACTCCCTGGAGCGGTTACTCTCTGCGGCGGCCTATCTGGAAAAGAATTCTCCTGGTTGACAACTCCGTCGGTCTCTGCATCTCTCTATTCGGAACTGAAACTTTCTCCCGCCTTGTTCCGGGTTGGACTAGGGCCTTAATTGTCTCGGTTGGCCCGCGAGGCAAGGTCCGTCGCAGCCGTTTGCGACAAAATAGTCTCCCAACCTGTCAACCTAAACGGTTGACCAAGAAAGTTTTATACCATGCCTGGCCAGTGTTTGACCCCCGCAACGCTCTCCGATATCGCGCGCAAAGATACCTCGCGCCTCACCGGCACAATCGCTAAGGCGCTTGCTGCCAACTCCCCCTTCATCAACGTCATCGGCGGCGGAACGTTTCCGTCCGGCGTGAGTGATGAAATCCGAACCTCCGTCCAGATGCAGGCGGCCCCCGGCGACTCTCTCGCCCTGCCTACCTTCGTTTGCGACACGGAGCTGTGCGGCACTGTCGGTCTCCAGGACCTCACGGACGCCGTGGACTTCACCGCCCGCCTCGAATCGAAGCGCGGCTTCGGTCCCCGGGTGTGCGTGAAGAAAGGCTACAGCGCCTTCAAGTCGAGCTACCTCGCGGCCGAGGACTCCATGAAGAAGCTCGTTACCCAATACATCAACTCCGACATCCGCGCGCAGCTTTACCTGCGGAGCGCGTCGAAGTTCAATGCGACGAAGGGTTACGACTTCAACTCCCTGTTCACGGGCGGGTCTGAGACCGACGTGGGCGTGAAGTTCACCCCGCTGAACCCGACCGGTCCGGTCTCGTTCAAAGCGCTGCACACGATTGCCCGCTACATGAAGGAGGCGCTTTTCGCCGAGACCTTCGGTGACGGCCAGAAGGGCATGTTCCGTTTCATCGGCAGCTCAGACATCATCGAGAGTTTCCGCGCCGAAACCGGCGTGAAGGAAATCCTCATCGCGCTGACCAACGGCTCCTACCGGCTCGGCGAAGTGGCGGTCTCCGGTTACAGCTTCGAGGAGAGCCCGGCCTACCGGGGTATCTCGTTCGCTGTTGACCAGCGCCCCCTTCGGGCTTCGGCCATCAGCGGCTCTGGAGTCCCGACGCTCGTTGACCCCGTGGTCATCGTGACCAACGCCTCCAAGAACACGGCTTACGCCAAGGTCAATCCATCGTGGCTCACGGCCCCGTATGAAATCGGGTTCCTCTTGGCCGACAATTCCTTCAACCGCCTCGTCCCTGAGCGGTATGTCGGGGAAGGCTCGTTCAAGTTTGCTCCCCAGCTCCACATGGGCGAGCTCGACTGGCACTACATCGTTGACAACGACTGTAACACGTTCGGCGACTATGGCTGGCACAAGTATCAGATTACTCGTGCTTACCAGCCGGTCCGTCCGCAGCACGTCGTGGCCATCATCTACAAGCGCTGCATCGCCGACCTCGGCCTGCCTGATTGTGATGTGACTAGCGCGTCCAGCTACACTGGCGGCGACCAGTTCGCGACTGTCGGCGTCTGCTAAGCAGAACGTCGGTTCGTAGGTAGGTGGCGCGGAGATGGAACTCCGCGCCACTTTTTCTGAATACAATGTCAGACACAACTCCCCAACTCGGCGATTCAGACGACACCCTGTTGTTCAAGTGGTGTTCGAAGCTTTCCGCCGACAATGCCGGCGCTCATCCCCCGAATCGGGGTGATTCTGAGCGGCAGCTTCTATTCAAAATTTGCCAGATTCTAGCTGGCGTGTGATTTCTCTATGAGTTTTTCTGACCCGACCCCCAAACTTAACGACAGCGACAACAATCTGCTGTTCAAGATTTGCCAAATTCTCGACGCCGGGGGAGGCGGAAGTGGTAGCGGCCCCACGGGTCCCACCGGGCCAACTGGTGCCGCTGGTGCTACCGGTCCGACCGGTCCAACAGGAGCCGCAGGCGCAGCCGGCCCCACGGGTCCCACCGGGCCAACTGGTGCCGCTGGTGCTACCGGTCCGACCGGTCCGACCGGTCCCACCGGTGCCGGAACAGCAACGGCTAGCTTTGTAACTCTGGCCACGGACGCGACGTTGACCAGCGAGCGGGTCCTTACCGGGACCTCTAATCAGGTAACCGTCACCGACAACGGAGCCGGAAGCACTGTCGTTCTGTCATTGCCCCAAGACATCGCTGCCTCAAGCACGGTGTCCTTTGCCGTCGTAAAAATTGGTTCTACCGCCGATGTTTTTCTCCTGCGGGATTCCGCAGCGGTGCTTGCTCTTCGGAACAGCACAACTGCACAAACGTTTCTGATTTCGGGCACATTTACCGACGCCAGCAATTACCGCCGGCTGTCACTTGCGATGACCACTGCGGGGGTTGCCACCATCGCAGCGTCCGGATTGGGCACCGGGGTAGCGGGCAACGAGCTCAACTTCGCAGTCAATGCCCTCACGCCCTGGAAAATCAGCTCTTCAGGCCATCTGTTGGCCGTTACGGACGCTACCTACGATATCGGGGCCAGTGGAGCTACGCGCCCGAGGGACATCTACGTTTCGGGCTCGATTTCGACGGCCTCGGGCTCGATTTCGACGGGCCAGAACTTTTCGGGGTCCTCGTCCACGGTTTATACTTGGTCGGGACGGTCTAGGATGTCTTCCCCTGCTGACGGGGATATTCTTTTTGTTAACACGAGCTCCTCCAGTTTTACCAGCCTCAAATTTGGGGGCACAACTTCCAGCTTTCCGGAGCTCAAGCGCAGTTCGGCTGTCCTCCAGACTAAGCTGGCAGACGACTCGGCTTTTGCAATTCACGAGTGCCTTCAGATTAAGACCAACAGCGGAACATTCCTCGTGAGCGGCACTGCTTTGACAAACGGAGCGGCGGCGGAGGCGGGGACTTTGTTGAATGCACCGACGGCCGGCGACCCGACGAAGTGGATTCCTATTGACGACAATGGGACCACCCGCTACATCCCCTGCTGGTAATTGACATAAGGTTTTTTGAACGCATCTCTCTCATACCATGAACTACCGTATCGACATTGACGACTCCATTCTTAATCGGGCTGCCGGAATCAAGCGGGCTCTACAACTGGCCAACGAAGCCATCGCGGCCCGGAATGCAGCCCTCCCGGTCGGGAGTCCAACGGAGCCGCTGTTTACTGAGCAGACTTATCTGGAGTTCCTGTTTCTGGGGGTAGTGGATTCCTGGACGACCGATGCGGTGAAGTCGGACTCCGGCCGGATTGCGCTGGCCTTCGAGAAAGCGACTCCGGAGCAGAAGGCTTCGGTCAAAACGCTTCTTGACGTCGTTGATTTGGAGCTCGCCAGCGTCAAACTTTCCTGATATGACCAAGCTGAATCTCGATTGCCCGGTTAGGTCGCTGGCAAATGAACCAATTCCGGGGAGTCATCTCGGCAAGTTGTTGGCCGATGCACTTGCTATGTCCGCCGACGGGAAGGCCCCACCGCTCAAATACTGGGGATGGGCCGTGCGGTTGTTCGCCGGAGAAGAGCTTTTCCTCGACGAGACTGACTCGGCAATCCTGGAGACTTTTGTTACCTCCCACGGTGGACTGGTCGTCTTGGTCAAGGCTCAGATTTTGGCGCGACTAAAGGCGAAGGAATGATTACCCGGGACGGACTCAAAGTCGGTGCAGCTTCCCTTTTTGGGTTTGGCGCTCCCGGCATGAATTTGGTGGTCGAGGTCGGAGAGCCTCTTCTGAAGCTCCTCGTCTTGTTGGGACAGTCGGGGGTTGCTCTTATGACAATCCTTTACATTTTCGCTAAGTGGAAGCAGGCGAAGGCAAAGCCCCGGCGTGTTCGGCGGCCTCGGAAATCCTCCCACGCGTTAGAGGATATCGACGACTTGAAGGAAACCTAACATGGGATGCGATTGTAACAGCGGATGCGAGGATTGCGGAGACCGGACGAACGGCTGCGGCCAGAGCCCGTGCTGCGCGTGTCCAACTAACAGCGCCTCTCTGGAGACTCTTCCCTCCCAGATTGAGAACTTCACCAAGCAGTTCTTTGGAACGGTTACCAAGACCGAAGTGGACGGCGTGGTGACGTGGAATCTCCCGTGCTCTCTCGACGTCGGTCTAATCGGCAACCCTCGTGGCGACACCGAGGGATTGGCTTGCTATTTCCTCCGTCTTTTCCAGGACGGGATTGTCGGATTGACAGGGCCCCAGGGGAACACCGGAACCGCTGGGACTCCCGGATACAACGCCTACACCGTTACGACGTCGGCGTTCGACGCCCCCACGGTCGGGAATCCGACGTCGCAGTTCACCATCATCCCGAGCCCGGTGATTTCGGAAGGGCAGACCATTTTCATCCCCGGGGTGGGTTGGGTCCTTGTCACGCAGATTTTCCAGAACACCACGGTCTTCACGACCCTCCTCCAGCTCGTCCCCACGCCCGTAGCGGTCGTCTCTCCGGGAACTCTCGTTCTTCCGGTCGGACCGCGCGGATTGTCCATCACGGGGGCTACCGGTGCCACCGGGTTGAAGGGAGATAAGGGCGACACAGGCGCTACCGGCGCGACGGGGGCCACCGGGGCCACGGGTGCGGCCGGACCAGCGGGGACCACCGCGACGAACACGAACGCGGAAATCGTCGGCGGCTCGTCGGACTACACACTGACCGCTTCCTACGCCAAGGTGGATTTTGGGGCTACCGACTTGGAGGCCACCATCGCTACGCCGGGGACGTATCTGTTCCTGATTCAGGTCTGCGCCTCCAATGGTTCGGGAGCTCGCCGAGAGCTGGACATGAAGCTTTTTGACGTGAACACCGGGCTCGACATCACCAATTCAGAGAGCTACCACAATTTCCAGGACTCACTCATCGTCCAGACGTTTGTGTTTTTCTCCACTGTCACAACGTCTGTTGTGAACGAGGTCATCCAGCTTTACGCCAAGAGCAGTGCGGCGACGGCTGGGCAGACCATCAATTTCACCGGCTCAAAGCTCACTTACGTGAAATTGTCTTGAAGAGCTACCCGAAAATTGTTGACCCGCACATTGACCTATCCGGTCCGTGTGTTCGTCCGGGAGACACGAAGGAACTGCACCGGGTTCCTCGTCAGGCCGTTTTGCGACCAATCACTACGCAGAACCCCGACGAGGTTTTGCAGGACGAGGCGGGAATCCCATTCAACGACGAGGCCACGAGCCAGTTTTTGTATGACGATTACCCGCACACTCTTATTTCCTAACCATGCCCAAGATTACCCAATACGAAGAGGAGCTGACGCCACTGCCCGAGGGTTTCCTCTTCATGGCGGTCAAGCAACCGGACGACACCTACATCACGAAGAAGATTACCCCCGATATGCTCGGAGCCCAGGGTCCGCAAGGCCCGCAAGGTCCGGCGGGTGACGGCGGGCCGGGCTCTACGGGTCCCACGGGCCCAACCGGGCCAACAGGAGCCGCAGGCGCAGCCGGGGTCACGGGTCCAACCGGACCAACAGGTCCCACCGGAGCCGCTGGAGCCGCCGGGGTCACGGGTCCAACTGGGCCGACGGGTCCGGTTGATTCAGAGGTGCGTTTAAACGACACTGCCGCATGGGATTCGATTGAAGATTACTCGGCGGGGGCTCTGTCGACCTTGAATGACGGTTACAACTGGAACGATAACGGCTCGGTAACGGGCGGAACGGTCGTATCTCGAACGACGTTCACAGGCGCGGCCCAGAAGCGTCTGGAGGTTGTATCGGGCCAATTACTTCGGAAGCTTCCTTGGGCGGGTAAGTGGCAGCGGATGCAGATTTTTGTCCTCGGTCGTATCAATCACAATGCGACTTTTACCCTTGACTGGGCTCTGGGAATCTGTTCTGGAACGGCGTCTCCATACCACACCTCGAATGCCACAACCAACTTCATCGGGGTCAAGGGAAGCGGTTCCGCAAACGACATGACGCATACGGCTGGAACCCGCCACAACTACTTTGTGCAGAATCCGGCCGCCCGGTTCATCACCCGTCGCTCGACCACGACCACAGACCGGGGTTCGGGCTCTGGCACCGCCGGGCAAGCGTTTGCTGCTACCGAGGCCGCCTTGTCCATCTTCATGCTGGACGTCAGTCGTCCGGTATTCGCAACGGACGGAACGGCGATTAACTATTCCCCTGCCTATCAAAATACGACGGCCGCAAACGTCGAGTTTTACCTGGGGAAGTGGTCGATGAACGACTTGCTCGGGAATCCGCTTAGCACGACGGCCGGAACTCATACCGCCATGAATATTCTCACCGCCAGTGCCCCCTGTATCGCCACCCCCTTCAGTTTTGACCAATCTACCGGAGCCCTCGACACCCTTAATTTTTGGTGGAACCATGCGCAAGGTTTTGAAATCGCCGCGTATGGCGTCCGCAAACTCTACTAATCCATGTCCAAATTACCTATCAAATTGAACCGGGGAGGTGGACCTTGTTGCGAAACGATGACGCCCTCGAAGGAATCTTTCCCTACCCTCCACCTTGAATGGGGAGGGGACTACGGGCTACCCGATTCGGGAGAGCTGACAGTGAAGTTCCGCAAGGTGTCTGAGACCAACTCGAAGCACGGCGGAGAAACGCGGCAGTCGGTCATCCTGGACATCGTTTCGATTGAGCGGGTGAAGAAAGGTCCCGGCCCGGAAACTAAATCCGAGGACGAAGACTACGACGAAGAGGAGAGCTCGGCGGACCGCCTTGACAAGATGGCGGAAGAGGCCGACGACGAAGGAGAGGACTAATGTTTCTCGCGGAAGACATCATCGACGAAGCCAAGACCATTTTCGGATTCAGTAAAGAGGTGAAACTCTTTCGCTGGATTACCGACGCGGTCGAGCTGCTCGCGCAGAAGGGCGAAATCGACCCGCTCGTGGGCTACGTGGACCTTTGCGTGGACGGCTCGTGTGTAACGCTTCCCCGCGAGGTCGAGACGGTTCTCGCGTGCAATATCGGCGGACGCCCGGCGATGGGCCACGACCAACTTTTTTCGTTCCATCTGAACGGCCCGGGAGATTTCGGGACCCGTTGCGACTACACGTGGGACGACGTCGGAACGTTTTGCACTTACCGGGACCTCAAATGTCCCGCGAAATTGGTTGCCTTCTTGGACTCAGGGGCGGACGAGGGAACTGTTCTCCGGGTCTTCGGATACGATGACCAGAATCGTCCGCTCCGCACGCTTGTGAACGGGGTGTGGGAAGACGGATACCGCGTTCCGACCATCTTCGGATATGCCCTTCCGGACAGCGACGCTCCGATGGTTTCGCGAATCACCGCGATTGTGAAGAAGCGGACCTCCGGAACCATCCGGCTCTCCAGCTTCGACAGCTCCACGACTTCGGGGACTCTGCTTGGAGTGTTCGAGCCGGACGAGACGGTCCCGCAGTATCGCCGGATTCGTATCTCGCGAGCGGGCTCTTGGGTTCGGATTCACTACCGGAAGCGCTCCGCCGCCGTCACGAGCATCAACGACCGAATTTTGCTGCACTCACGCCCGGCGCTCGTCATGGCGCTCCACGCACTGAAGTTTTATCGTGACACCGACATCGCGAATGGCAACGCTTTTGAGGCCAACGCGACGCGGCTTCTCACCGAGCGGGAGTCTGTTCTCGCGGGTCCGGCGGGCATGCCAATTCAGGTTGACGACCGAAATTCCATCTCCAATAAATCAGACGCCTGGGTCGATTAAAAGCCATGTCCACGCCCCGCCTAGAAGATTTCGACCTGTCGTTTCTGTCCGGCATGGACTCCCTATCGGAGCCCGGCCAACTGGAAGCCGGGTTCTATTCCCGGAGCATGAACACGGTTAATCGCGGCGGCACCGTCCAGTGCCGGCCGGGGCATCGCTGTAAAATGGTGCTTCCCCAAGGAAATCTTCAGGGCGGGATTGTATTCCGTCCCAAGAAGGGCCCAGAGGTTCTCCTCGTCGCGGTAGACGGCATCGTCTACTCCAGCGTGTTTCCCTTCTCGTCCTTCGAGGCCCTTTCGGACATCGAGTTCGCCCCGCACGTTCGGCAGCTTTTTTTCGTGCAGGCCGAGCAGTCCATTGTGCAGAACGCGGACGGCTCTTTGACCTTGGTCGCCCCGAAAAATATCGTGGTCATCCAGGACGGGGGACTCACCCCGGCGGCGGTCTATGATGGGACGCGCGCTGTTCACCAGCGGGGCGAGGGGACGATTCCCGCAGGCGGGCCCATGGCTTGGTCGGGGGACCGGCTCTGGGTGGCGCGAGACGCCAACCTATTCGCCTCTGACATCGCGAATCCGGTCTCGTTCACGGAGCCCCTTTATATCGCGACGATTTCGGCCTTCGTTCTTCCGGGCGTCATCACCGCCCTGGCAGAGATTCCCAGTGCCGAGACAGCGTCGCTCCTCGTTTTCACAGACGAGGCCACCACCTTGATTCAGTCGGGCATCCGCAACCGCGCGGCGTGGCCTACCGTGGAGAATTTCCAGCGCGTCATCCTTCCGAAGGTGGGGTGCGTCTCGGAGCGCTCCATCACGTCTCACCTGGGGCTGCTCTACTGGTATTCGGCCTTCGGGTTGACGTCTCTCGATTCGGCGCTGTTGACGAAGCAGACGTCAGTCCTCCCTTACTCGGACAACGAGATGGCCGACAGCAAGGCCCGACTATCGGCGGACCTCGCCGGGGTGGCGCTTGGATACTTCGAGAATTACCTGATGGTGAGCGTCCCGTTCGAGGACCGGTATAACCGGCACACGTGGGTCCTCGACCAAGCTCCGCTCCAGCGCGCCACTGGCCGGACTCAGCCGGCGTGGAATAGCTTTTGGACAGGGACGCGCCCGGTGCAGTGGCTCTTCGGGACCTTCCACGGGGAGAACCGAATCTTTCACCTGTCGCACGACTTCGACGGGAACAATCGTTTGTGGGAATCCTTCAGCCCGGACCGACTGGACGACGGCTGTCCCATCACGTGGTATCTTGAAACTCGCGCGGTCGACGGAAACGTTCCGCTCCGTGGCAAGAAGTTTCGCTACGCCGACATCTTTTTGCAGGAGCTCTCGGGCAACGTGGACATCGGGGTGTTCTGGGCTGGCGGATTCCGGGGGAAGTTCAAGCGGATTCTCTCGAAGTCTATCCGCGCAACTCGTGGGTCAATCCGTTCGGGAGAGACAATCACTGCCGAGACTCTGCTGTTTGCGCTAAAGAAGCAGCAGCGCACAATCCGCACCCAGGACGCTATGCAACTCGCTATGTGTGAGACCCAGCAATCCACGGGGGTGGAGTCGGACGACGCGGAGTTCTTGGACGAATCGTTCCAGCTTCTAATCGTTGGGTCGGGACCGGGCGCGGTGCAGGGCATCCGCTACTACATGGAACCTCCTCCGGGAATTCAGGGCTCGAATGGCCCGAACAAGGAGACTTCAGCGGCAGTGGAAGAGGACGAGACAGAGGAAAACTTCGTTCGGTTCGACGGAGCTGCCGCCGAGAGCCACGAATTTTCGGACGCCCTTCTCGCGTTGAGTGACGACATTCCGGTTTACACCGCGAACACGAGCGTCACCTTTGTTCAAGACGGATTCACCGCTGTCGGAACGGGCTCGGGGGAAAGCGTCATCTCGCAGGCCGACGCGGACAAGATTGCCGCCTGCGTGGCGACGAAGAAAGCCGTGGCCGAACTCCAGCGGGTGCTTCCGAGGATTGTCAGTCTGGGACTGTCGGCCAATTCATGAAGCCTCAATTTAGCTTTCGCGCCAACACGCGCCGGGAACTCCGGATTAACTACCGGTGCCCCCTGGTGTGCCAGCTTGAGGCGTCCTCGTCTGGCTCGGGCTCGGGGAGTTCCGCGATGTTGGAAATCCTCCCGGTTTCCCGGCTTGCGGGCCCCGTTGAACTTGCCTTCGTAATCGCGGGCGCGAACGTTACGTTGACGTGGAGCGCCCAGACCTACATCTATTCCTATGCGGTCTATCGGGCAACCAGCTCCGACGGACCCTACGCCTTAATCACGGCCAACGTGTTGAACCGAGAATTTACCGACTCTGGACGTCCAGCGGGCACCTACTTCTACAAGGTGACCGGCGTGGAGCCGTCGGCCGGTGAGACCCTGCCATCCCCCATCGTGGGCCCCGTCACCATCACCTAATTTATGTCCGCGCTCAATAAAACGAATCTCGTTATCGTCATGGCCCCCCTCCCCGGGGATTTCGAGGGGTCGCCTCAAGACATGGCCGAAGCGATGGTGGAGCGGATGGAAATCCAGTCCCCGGTCGGGACGAACTTTTTCGTCGTGGGTGACATCGAACCCACCAGCGACCAGGGCCCCTGGCTGAAGAACGGGGACCGCTGGTATGTCTTCAGCGCAACCGACGGCAAGTATGTCCCCATCAATCTTGAGGACTCCCTGGACCTCTTCACCATCGGTGCCACCCTTCCGGGGCAACCGGGGGTTAACGACCCGCTTCTGTTCATCCGGACGACCGGGAGTCGTTCTTTGGGTTGGTATGGGTGGGACGGCTCAACGTGGCGTCCCTTCTCGAACGTCCCTCCCAGCGGCACCACGGCGGAGCGGCCGTCGTCTCCTTCGGACCTGGAACAGTTCTGGGACACCGATATCGACGCCCTGATTCATTACGAGCGGGGCTCGTGGCGCACCGTCTCGGGCGTTCCGGGGGACATCAAGCACGTCTCCTTCTCCGTCCTGGCGGACGCTCTGGAGCGCAATCCGGGATGGGTCTATCTCGGCAAGGACGACCAGTCAATTCGGGGCCTCGTCATTGGTATCGCCACCAAGGACGCCGGGGCCACCCCCGATTCAGTTTTTGCCACCGACTCCGGGATTTCCGCCCGGGCGAGCGGGGACAAGGTCGGCGAAGAGACTCACGTCCTTGACTCGGACGAGATTGAGCAGCACACGCACTTAATCGGTCATGCCACGCTGCTTAACTCGGATAACGACATCCACTTGCACCGGGTTGACGACGCGGAGACACTGGCCATCCCGAATCCGGGACCCTACAACTACTTCGAGGTCAAGGGAGACGGAGCCGCCAACGGAACAAAGACGGGCACGGCGGGGAACGGTCCGGCCGGGACGATGCTGGTCACTACGAAGCAGCTCAGCAAGGCGAACGCCTCTGCGACGAACTACACGGAGTTGGCGGTGGCGCACAACAACATGCAGCCGACAGTCTTTTTCTGGACACTGGTTAAAACCTGATTGACGCGGGCGGGTTTCGGCGCTTCTCTTTCTTGATGACGAACCTACGCGTCGAGATAATTGATGATTTCTTGCCGGACCCCGAATCCTTTCGGGCGGAGGCGGTTAGGCAGAAGTTCTACGACATCCGTGGACCCGACGGGGAGGTCTACAAAAACATCGTCGTTCGGCCAACGAATGAGTTTGACGCACTTCTGACCGAGAAGTTGGGCCGGAAAGTGACAGCGGGTTACTCGCTCTTGCGGGTGAACTTCGACGGCGAGATGCCGAACAACGCCGTTCACTCAGACAATAGCTATGACCAGTATGCGGCCGTCTTGTATCTGAACACGCCCGAACAGTGCCGGGGCGGGACAGCTTTTTGGCGGCACAAAGAATTTGGGTGGACGAATTGGCCGACCGAGCAGCAGGTGCGCCAAACATGCCAGAAGCCCGCGAAGGTGCAGGCAAAGCTAGCGGCGAGCTACAACGACCCGGATGCGTGGGAAATGGTGCATCAGGCCGAGATGAAGTTCAACCGGATAATCCTGTATCCGACGACGGTGTTCCACTCCCGGTGGCCGTGGGCGGCGTGGGGGAAAACGGTCGACGACGCACGGTTGATTTGGGTGAGCTTTTTCAGCGTATGATTGAAGAACTGACCTTAGAGACGCTGGCCGATATGGAGCCGATTGGGAAGGCGTTCACGACCGAAGCGAACTATCCGCTGTTCAACATGGAGGCGTTCACCAACTTTTGGAGCGCGGTGATTGGCGCTAAGCTGGGAAAGATTTTTGCGGTGCGCGAGGACGGGAAACTCGTAGCAGCGCTGGGAATGGCGACAACGCTTGACCCGAACTCCGGGATACTGATGGCCCTGGAGCAGTTTTGGTATGTCATGCCAACGCATCGGAAGACTCGCGTTGGACTTGACTTGTTCCGCGCCTTCGGGGACGAGGGGGAGCGGGTTGGCGCAAAACGCTTGGTGATGGTTCACCTTGCAAATCTAACGCCGGAGAGTCTTCATACGTTCTACGAGCGGAAAGGTTATCGTCTCGTCGAGCAAACTTTTTGGAAGGAAATCTAATCCTGTGGGAGTTGTTACTGCTTTGCTAGTCGCCGGTGCTGCTGTTGCGGCTGCCGGGGCCGCCGGGTCGGCGTATTCAAAAAAGAGCGCGGCCGATAAAGCCGCCGTCGCACAGAAGAACGCCTTGAAGGGTCAAGAGCGCATTCTGAAAGATGAGCTGTCTTTCGACCGAATCAATCAGGCGGCGACGGATGCCGACGAGCTGCGCGCAAACAACCGCAAGCAGCTCCAGGAACGGGTTGACCCGGAACTCGCGAAGTTGCGCCAGCTCGGCAAAGAGCGGCTTCTCTCAGAGGCACAGCGGCCGAACGAATCCCTCGAAAGCACCCAGGTCGCGAAGACCCTCTTTGAGGAGAACGCTCAGGCCGACCCTCGGCTGACCGCGCTCAAGGACTCCATCATCAACCGCGCCCAGCAGGAACTTTCCGCCGGCGCTTCCCTCCCTCCAGAGTTTCAGGCCGAGCTCGTCCGCTCAGGCGTCGAGCAGGGCTCTCAAGCCGGATTCCGGGTGGACAACCGAACAGTTGGCGGGACCATCGCCCGCGCGCTGGGAATCGGCGGAGTGCAACTCCAGCAGCAACGGCAGCAGGAGGCCACCCGGCTAGCGGGCGCGGCCACGAATCTCCAGGAATCCCGGGCCGGCATTCTCGCCTCCATTTTTCCGTCCATCAAAGCCGCCGAAGAAGAGCGGCGCAAGAATGCCATTACCGATTTCGGTATCGGCGATTCCACACTCCCGGAGTCCGGATTGTCCGGTCGGGAGGCGGCGGGAATCCAGCAGAACCGTGGCAACACCCTCCTGAAAATCCGGGGTGAGCGCGGCAAGGTTTCCGCTCAGCAGGCACTCGCGGCCGGCGAGGCCAACGCGTCCTATATCGGCGCGGGGACTTCATTTGTCACCTCTGCTCTCGGGGCCTACGGAGGCGGGGGCGGCTCTGGTGGCGGTAGCGGCTACGGTCAAATCCTCGGCATGATTGGGACCGGTCAGGGTAACGCGAACAAAGCCTAACAGATATGCCTGGAATTGCTGATTCTCCAAACGCCCTCGCTGTTCAACCCTCCGCTGGAGCTGTTGAGGCGTCGGTCAATGTAACGCCCGGTGTCGGTGAAATGATGCGCGCCTTCCGCGAAGGATTCATCACCGTTGACGACATCACCAAACGCGCAGCGGATAAGCCTCTTGAAAACGCGCAGCGTCAGCAGGCACTCGCCGATACCAACCTCATCCGACCGAAGCAGCGGGATGTCGCTGGAAAGCAACTCGACATTCAGTCGAAATCCCTGGACACGCAGGCCCAGGCCCAGCCCAAACTCGACGCGGCGGCGCTCACGAACGCGGAGTCCATTCTTGCGAAGGCCCAGCGCGGAAACGACCGGCAGGCCATCCTCGACTTTTACCAACAGGTGACCGCCCCGGGACAGCTTCCCCCGAAGCTTAACGAGAATGACCCGAGCTCGGACTACAACTTCGCAAAAATTCAGGACGCCAACGGGGCCTTCCTGAAGCAGCAGCGGGACCTCCAATCGGCCACAGCCGTCAGCAAATTTGTGAAGGACTACACGGTGAAGGAGAAGACGGCGGCCGGCGGAGAAAAGGAATCTCTCGTCCGCGTCAATACCGTGACCGGAGAAAAAGTCGGAGAAAGCACCCCGCTCGGCTCCAGCGCGCCCCAGGCCGACGTTCTGCGGAAGGAATACAACTCGCTCCCCGAGTTGCACGACCTGCGGAAAGTCAATGCGTCTTACAACAAACTTCTGACGGCGTTGGACGACACGAAACAGCCCACGGCGTTCCGCGACCAGTCGGCCATTTTTTCATGGATGAAAATCCTTGACCCGGGCTCGACGGTGCGCGAGGGTGAATATGCCACGGCGAAGAATGCCGCAGGTGTTCCGGACCGAATTCGGAACTACTTTAATCAAGCCGTGTCCGGTCAGATTTTGACTCCGCAGCAACGAGCCGAGATGAAAGAAGCCGCAGCTCCAATCTTCAACGCCCAGGTGCAGACGCTCGCGCCCCAGGTGAACAATTACCTGAAGCAAGAGCAGACCCTCGGCCTCCCGGCGGGAACTATCGTCCCTTCTGACGACGCGAATCTCGTGAAGACGGGCGCTGCCCCCGCCGCTCCCGGTGCGCCGGCTCCGGCCGCCGCTGCCAGCGCTGAAGCTCCGGTCAAAGTTTCGTCCCCGAAGGAAGCTCCGCCCACGGCGAAGTTTATCCAAGCCCCCGACGGCCGGGTCTTCAAGAACCCGAACTATCGGCCCGCGACCCCTACCCCCTAATCTATGGCCGAACCCTTGCCCGGTGGTGTTCTCCTTCCCGGAGAGCAGAAATTTCAGGTCCCGGAACTCAAGCCGATTGACCCACAGGCACCCGCCAAGCTCAAGGCCCGGCTGGCGGCGGAGTCTGACCCATTCGCGGGTTTGGAACAGGTCACCGCGCCCACGGCTCCCGACGAATTCGCGGGCCTAGAGCAGGTGCAACCCGGAACCGACGAATTTGCCGCCCTGGAACCAGCGGACGACCTCGACCTCAAGGACCGCGACACCCTTTTCAACGACGACGCTTTTCGTCCGGCCGATTACCTTGCCCAGAACCCCAACGTTGGCGGCGAGAAGCTGACCAAATTGCTTGAGGTCTACCGCGCGCGGCAGAAGCGCGGGCTCGAAGCTGGCAAAGTCATCAAGGCCGCCGTCACAGAGGCCCCCGGGATTGTTGCCAAGACCGCGAAGGGCTTTCGTGACTTGGCCTCGCGTGCCATCGACTTGGGAATCCAGCCGGCCGCCAACAAATTGATTGGCGCGGTGGTTGGGACGACCCCCGAAGAACAGGCCGCTATCGACGCGGAGCAGGGCAAAACCCAGCTCAAGGCCGCCGCCGAAATCACGGCAGGAACGGAGTCCGCCATTGGCGGATTGGCCAACCTCGCCACCACGGGCGCACGAAAGCTTTTTGGCAAGTCTGCGGAAGACATGACCGAGAACGAGCTGCTCGACAGGCTGTATGTCGACGCCGAATTCTCGAAGGCACTGAAGGCCACCTCTGAAGGTAGCGGAGACGCTAGCAAGGCCGTTGGCCTTGACGCGGAGACCCTCGCGAAAAATGGCGTGACCCTGGACAAGGAAGCCATTGAACATCTGTCCCTGGTGGACCCGGTTACGCTGGTGGCTACCGGCGGCGCGTTCAAAATCGTCGGGCTCGGCGGGCGGGTGCTCGCAACAGCGGCCACTCGCGTCGGCGCGGAAACGGCGATGACCGGACTGAAGGCGCTCGCAGCGAACACTCTGAAGACCGCCGGCAAGGCCATCGAAACCGGTGCCCGAGTTGGCGGAGCAGTGGCCGAGAAGGTCCCCGCGAAGTCTCTGGGTTTTGCAGTCGGTGGAGTCAAGACGGGCACGCTGACCGGCGCGTCCATCGGTGCCGCAGCGGGCGAAGCGGCCAAGCGAATCGGGGTCGAAACGGCCGGGGCCCTGGAACGGCGCGGCGCACAGCTCGCCGAAGTGGGGAGCCAGCTCAACCCGAGTTTTGTCGGTCCTAAGTCGGCTGGTCTTGAGCGTATCGCCAACCTCGCGGCGTCCCCGGTGGGGCAGGTCGCTGGCTCGGCGGTCAAGGGAGCCGCCCAGGGCGCGGCCACAGCGGCTCCGCTTGCGCTGGCGGCGGATGACAGCCAGACGGCGGGCGCATTGCTCGGCGGCGGCGTGGCGCTCGGCGGAATTCACGGCACTGTCACCGGCGCGAAGTCTGCCGTTGCCGAAGTCGTGGCAAAACGCTATCTCGACCCGCACCAGATTCGGTTCGAGTCCACGAACTCCGCCGGCTACGGCACGGATGCGGCCCTTGACGTGGCCCACGAAAAAGCGATTGCGCAGCTCCCGGAGTCAGACCAGAACATGGTCAACACTTTTCGCGAGTCCGTGCGTTCCCAGGGCGGCGAGATTTACGCGCAGGAAGCTCCCGAGTATCTGAACCGGATTCGGGAGAGCCTCCAGCGGGAGAATGGCGGACCTCTCACGGCGGAGCAAGAGGCGGCGGCGAATCTCTACGCCACCACCCATGCCTTTTTTGACTCGAACGTCAACGGCAAGCGGACTGTCTTCCTGAACAGTTCGGCTAAAGGGCTGCCGCATGATGCCGGCCACCTGTATCAGTCCTTGCTGGACCCGACGGTGCAGGCGGACCTCCGCAAGACGGCGCTCGACTCCTATAGCCCGGACCAACTCCAAGCGTTTAAACAGGCATACGCGGAACGCATCGGCGAACCAGATTTCTTCACGAAGCTCGGAGAAGAGGCGGGCAACGCAAAGGCCGCCGACGAACTCATTGCGGAGAATTTCTCGCAGCTCTTCCAGAACACGCAGTTCAAGGACCTGAAGGCCCCGCCGACGTTTCTCCAGAAGCTCGCGCAGGTCGCGCTGAACTCCGCTGAAACTTTGGGCATCGACCTGAAGGCTGGCCGCACCACGCCGGACCTCGCTGCCTCGCCGTCCTTTCGGCTTCAGGGCATCCTCCGGAATGCGGCGCAGGAAATCCTGACCCGGAAGGCCCCCGATGTTGCGGACGTCAAGCCCGCCGCACCCGTCGAGCCGCCGAAAGCCGCCGAGGTCAAGCCCGCCGCTCCAGTCGAGCCGCCGAAAGCCGCCGAGGTCAAGCCCGCTGCCCCCGTCGAGCCGCCGAAAGCCGCCGAGGTCCCTGGGACCGACGCCCGCAATATCCGCACGACGCGCGAGCAGCAGAACGACTTTTCCAGCCGCCGTGCAGACGAGACCGGAATTGCAGAAGCGCAGAAGGCGACGGAGTCGAGCCCGGAGACTCGGGCCATCGTGGACCAGATTGCCCCCCATCTGGAAAAGGGAACCGCCATTGAGGTGGAGCATCGCGGTATTGCCAGCGAGCGCGGTCCCGCGAATCCAGAGGGACGCACGAGTCGGCGGAGCACGCAGGCGCAGGGATACGAAGAGCTGGCCCAGTTGCAGGTCGAGAATCGGAAGAACGCGCCGGCTGACATTGTCAATGAACACCAGAAGACGTTTGTTCCCGTTCGTTTCACGTCGCAGGGTGGTAAACCCACTCTCATCGCCATGTCCTTGGACAAGGTCATCGCGAATGTGCATCGCGTGGTTGCTGATGCGGCGGCAAACGGCGTCGAGACTCTTATCCCGTATCCGACGGAAGCGGGAAAGCTTACGGAAGCCGGATGGCGTCAGGCTGTCACGGACATCAAAGCATACGCCGAAAACCAGTCGAATGGTTATCGCGGTGACGGTCAAAAACTCGTCCGTCCGACTGAAGATATCGGCGTCTCCCTCCCGGCGGAAGACCCGAACTACACCCCGAAACCGCTGAGCGAATCGGCGATGAATTTTGCGAATCTCGTGCAGGGGTTGAACCCGCCCGAGACCGGCCGCGTGCAGAAGGGGATTACCCCTGGCAACGTCAAGGGACAGCTCCTCGCAGAGGTCAACCGCAAACAGCCGCTTCGTCCCTCCGTCATCAAGCCGGAGAACGTCCAGAAGCAGGGCTTCAAGGGATTCGAGCCGCGCGAAGTGGCCGAGACGAATCCGCTGCGCAACGAACTCGCAGCGCGCGGCGTCAAGGTCCGCGAGCTCATCGAAGTGACTGAGCGCATGGCCGTGCAGGACATCGCCTCGGTCAAGCCGCGCCCGGACATCGGATTCAAGGCCCCCGTCACTGACACCATTCGCGCAGGCTTTTTGCCGGACTCGAAGCAGGTCATCGACGCTGAGGTCACGCGTCGCCTCGAAGAGAAGCGCAAGAACGGCGTGGCCGTCACGGATGCGGAGCGGAAAAAGACTCGCCAGGAAGTTGAATTCGACCAGCGAAACGGCCGGCTCGGACAAGAGCGGCGCGGGTCTTTGCTGTTCCTCCCCGGTATCGAGACCGACAAGGCCACCCGTGCAGGATTTTTGCAGGACCAAAAGCCGTCTGAGCCAACCCCGTCCGCTCCGATTCGTTCTTTGGCCGAGAAGTATTCCAAGGGGGCGGGCATCGAATACCGGCCCTCGCGCGACTATGCTCCGTTGAATCCGGAACTGAAGAAACAACTCGCGGATTTCTACGAGTCCGCGAAATCCGCGCCGGAGGACCCGGCGGTGCAGGCGTCCTATCAGGCGTTGGCCCGGGAGACCCTGGCGCAATACAAGGCGATGACGGACGCAGGCTACACGATTGAGCCCTTCAAGGGAGAGGGCGAGCCCTACAAGTCCAGCGCCGACGCGGTGGCTGACATCCGCGAGAACAAGCATCTCTACTTTCTCAAGACCGAGGGCGCGTTCGGGTCGGGTCCGGACATCGGCTCCAACAATCCGATGCTCAATGACTCCGGCGTGGTCCTCGGCGGCGACCGGCTCATGGTCAACGACGTGTTCCGCGCCGTGCATGACTTTTTTGGTCACGGCAAGGAAGGCTACCAGTTCGGCCCGCGCGGAGAGTTCAATGCGTGGCGCACGCACAGCGAGATGTTCAGTCCCGACGCGCAGGGCGCGCTCGCGGCCGAGACGCTCGCGCAGAACTCGTGGGTCAACTTCGGGAAACACCTACGCAACGCGGACGGAAGCGTCCCGGTCAAGGGCGAGGCCGGCTACATCCCGCCCCAGAATCGCCCGTTTGCCTCGCAGAAAAATATTGTGGTTCCGAAGGAGTTGATTGAACGAGCCCGCGCGGCGGCCACGAACCGGAGTTTTCTCCCCGAAGGACAGACCGTGGAAGAGTTCGGGCGAAAGCTTTTGGACTCGGGACCGGACGACTTCAAGCCGGCGATGGACGCGCTCGGCGGGCTCACCAATGGCGCGTGGGACATCGGCAAGACCCTGAAGAATGCCTCCGACGTGCAGGTGCTACGGAATCTCGCGGCTGAAGCGTCCGCGCGCGGCTCGGCGGCGATGAAGGCCGGCGACTTCACGAACGCAATGCCGGCGGTCATGAAGGCCCAGTTCTTCCGGGAAGCCTACGAGGCGGCGACGGGCACGGGCTCTGTCAAGACCTCAGCCGAGCAGGGTCGGCTCGGCGAGGATTACAAGCCCCCGTTCCCCGAAGGCGAAGGCGTCAACCTCAAGGTCGGCGGCAAGGGCGAGACGGAGCGTCTTTTCCTTCCGGCGTCAGAAGTTCCCGAAGGCGTTGACCCCATCAAGCGCGCCGCGATTCGGACCGAGGACGGCCAGATTTACGAGGGCTCGTGGCACGGCGAGGCGTATGACAATCTCGCCCAGGCGGTCCGAGAGGGGACCTTCAAGGGCAAGTTCCCGGAGGGATTCAAGAGCCTGACAGATTTGCTGGATAGTCCGGCCGACGGTCCGGCCGCGTCTCAGAATTACATTGAAGATGGATTCGTGACCCAGAGCGGGAAGTTCCTGAACCGAGCTGAAGCTCTCGACCACGCTCAGCGAATCAAGCAGCTAAAGCCGGGAGCCCAGGAAAGTCTAGGACGCTCTTCCCGGATGGAAGCGGGCATCCTGGAGTCCGACGAGTTCAAGGGGACTCGGGCGTTCCTCCCACAGACGGAGTCGGGAAAGAAACTGGTAGACAAGGGATACGACTTCCGAGTTGCCGGCGGTCCCCGAAACCGCAGTGTTGCGGTCTTCAAGGACGGCTTTGCCATCGGAGAAATCCTCTCGGTTCAACGCAAAGCCAAGCAGGCCGAGGTCGCGGGAGTGAGCCTGGAGCGTGCAGAACGAGGCCAAGGAATCGGGGAGGCCCTGTATCGGGAGCTCTTCCACCAGCTCAAGGCGGACGGAGTTGAGCTCGTGCGCGGGACGGTGGTCGCACAAGAGCCCATCGCGATTCGCAGCAAGATTTTCGGGATTGAGAATACCGACGTGGTCGGCCCCAAGGGGAAGATGACCCCGGCGGAGGCGCTCACGGAGTTCGACGTTCGCCCGAAGAGCGAGCCGACCTTTTTCGAGGTCCAGAATCGCATCGGGAAAGACCAGCAATTTTTACCAAAGAAACGCGTGGACGAACAGGGCCGGCCGCTGACCAAGGACGGGCTAGTTGACTACGAGAAGCTCTACAAGGCGCTCACGGCGGAGCGGAAGGCGAAGGACGCCGAGGAGGCCAAGAACGCGGACGTAATCGCTGCCAAATATGCCATGCCGGAGGGCGCAGTCTCGCCCAAGGCCGCAACCGGATTCATCTTGCCTAACCAAGACTTCGTCCCGCTTGACACGGCGTATCATGAACAGTTTCTCGCCAAGAACAGCGCGGTGTTCAACGAGAAGTTCGGGACGAACCTGGGGAGCACTCCGGATATCAACGAACGACTCGGTGCGCTGAACAAGGGTTTCGTCCGTATCCGTTACACTCCCGAGAACGGAAATCTCGGCGTCGAGCTCGCGGCGTCGAACTGGAAGCCTTCCACCAAACGCGCCATCCTCAAACAGATGGAGCAAACCTCGGGTTCCATCGACCAGATGAGCGTCACGCTGCTGTCCCCCGAAGGCGGCGTGATTGACGCGGTGCATCAACGCTTTCACGAGCTTCCCGACTCCGAGAAGTTGCCAGCGGCGATTGACGCGCTCGACTCGCTACGCGCCCGCCGCCGAGCCTTTTTGCCCGGGGAGTCCGAGTTGCCGGGTTTCGAGACAAAGGGCGGCACTGGTGAGGAGCAACGCGTCGTCCGCAATCGCGTGGCGAGCAGTCGCGACTTCCCCGAGGCGCACCCACTGGAGTTCGTGAAGAACGAGGACGGAACGTTCCGGTTGACTAACGGAAAGCCTTCCCCCATCGTTCGGGAATATGACCTCATCAACACGCCGCTGTCGAAGGAATCTGCGAAGGGCCTGAAGGGTCCTGCGCGAGAGGAAGCCTATACAGACGCGCTCGCGGACGAGATGGTCAAGACCTACAAGCAGGTCGCAAAGAACCCGGAAATCAAGGCCGGCGAGAAGTGGTATTCGACCTGTCGCACGCGCCTGAAGAAGCTGCTCGGAAACGACACCAAAATTTTTGCCGAGCTGTTGGGGGCCACCTCCGCGCGGACCGCCGTGGAGTTGAATTTCAACTTCGCCCTGGAGGCTTACAACCAATGGAAGAGCGGGGCCTATGACGCGCTGATTGAAAAATACCGAGAAGGTAAAGCCAACTTTGATTCCGGACGCGTAAACGAATACACCACTGAGACCGGCAAGGAGAGTCCCACGCGTGCCGCGTATCTCGACTGGTGGATTAACAAGCACGACTTGACCCCGCTTCAGAGCAACGGCAAGAAGTTCGGGATGAACTCGCGCCAAGTTCTAAAGGTGCTGGACGGCTCGTGGGCGGCCGAAGTCGGAGGGCCTAAGACCCCGAACTTCACGGGCAATCTGACTGGCTCCACGTTCGAGGCGACCGTGGACATTTGGGCCGCGCGCCTGCTGCACCGGCTCAGCAATCAAGGGAACGACAAGAAATGGCGGATTCTCCCGGGCAACGAGACGGGGGTATCGGACGCAGACTTTTACGCGGGCCAGAAAGCCTATCGCAAGACCGCTGAGAAGCTGGACATGAAGCCCGACGCCCTTCAGGCTATCCTCTGGTTCGCCGAGAAGGACCATTGGGAAAAGGCCGGGTGGACCGACAAGAAGGGGGCCGAGAAGTCGGACTTTAACAGCCTGCTCTCAGACACGGAACGAACCGAAAGCGGGGGCCTCCGGGTCCGTAAGAAGTCGGAACCAGAGCTTGATTTTGGGCTCTCTGTGGAGGACGTTAAAGGGAAGAAATGAGCAAAGAATTTAAACCACTGGCCTTGGAAGATTTCGGTCTGTCCGAGGATGACCTGAAAACAATCGTCGAGGGCTCGCAAAAGTTCCTCGCACCGACCAGCGACGACGAGACGGTTGACACCGACTCTGAACCGCCAACTTCTTTAACGCATGCCAATCAATCCTGAAGACGTCCAGCCGGCTGTCGCTCCGGCACCTGCACCCAGCGGAGCACCTGAACCCGAGATTCCGGAGGAGGTTCTGCGCATTCCGGCCATTAACGGACTCCTCCAAGGGAAGCCGGCGGCGGTCTACGCCCCCACCAACAAGAAGGGCGACCCCGACATTGAGACCGTGCTGAAAAACGGTCAGGCCCTCATCGACTCTGGATTCGCTTTTTACGCGGCGAAATCTCAACCGGTGAACGTGCTGTATAACCGGCTTTTTCTGGACGATGCCGCCTTGGAGAAGGCCGACGCAGAGGGCAACCTGGACAGTGTCGCGGAACCCTTTGACGACGTCCGAGCGAGTTTCGATTCCCTCCGCAAGAAAGCGCCCACGGAAGGCGCTCCGGCACCGGCCCCCGTTTCGGCCAGCCCGGGTCCCGGCGGCCCTCCCGCGCCGGCCAGCGTGCAGAATAAGCTCGCAACCGCACGTTTAAACGCACTTGAACCCGGTGCGGCGAATGGCGCGGGGCGAATCCTCTCGGCCATCCAGAAACCCGTCGTCTAGTGGCCTTCTCAGTCGAGAACACGTCCCCGGCCCCCCTTACCATTGGAAAGGGGACGAAAGAGTTTGCCCTGGCGACAGCGGTCAAGGGGCTTACCTTCGCTATAGGCACCCGTGTCCGGATGGTGGCTCAGACGAATTCCATGGCGTGGATGGAGGGCTCGGTTGCGTCCTTCTCCAATCTCGTGCTGAAGGTGACGGTGGACTCGACGAGCGGGAACGGCCTCTATCGTGGGTGGAATGTCGAGCTGGTCAATTTTTCGTCTGGCGGAAGCAGCACCGCAGGTCCCGCCGGCCCGACGGGTCCCACTGGCCCAACAGGTCCCACCGGTGCCTCTGGGTCCGGTTCGAGCGGAAGCGGAGCCACCGGCCCAACTGGTCCAACTGGAGCAGTCGGGGTCACGGGTCCCACTGGCCCCACTGGACCAACTGGTCCTGCCGGAGCGGCAAGCACTACGGGCCCAACCGGGCCAACTGGACCAACAGGTCCCACCGGAGCCGCTGGAGCAGCCGGTGTCACGGGTCCAACTGGACCTACTGGCCCAACAGGTGCGAATGGAACCGCCGGGGTCACGGGTCCAACTGGGCCAACAGGAGCCGCAGGCGCAGCCGGGGTCACGGGTCCAACCGGTCCCACTGGGCCGACCGGAGCCGCTGGAGCTGCCGGGGTCACGGGTCCAACTGGGCCGACCGGAGCCGCTGGAGCTGCCGGGGTCACGGGTCCAACCGGTCCC
>JABFSS010000077.1 GCA_013140485.1 Candidatus Peribacteraceae bacterium
GAACGAAAGAACGCAGCGCTCCTCGGAGGCGCCGTACTCCAAATCGGCGACCAGCAGATTGATCTCAGTATCCGCGGTTCGCTCAATACGCTCGAAATGAAACTCCGCGGTTCATCCCTTGTCTCCTAATTTGCCCATCTGACCCTCCGCCCATTCTTGTATGCCTCTCGCTTCCGATTTCCTCGCTCTGCTTCAGAAACAAGTCTCCGAGTACAAAAAGGAGGCCAAGCAACAGCACGTGGGCACCGTCGTCTCGGTCGGTGACGGCATCGCGACGATCGACGGCCTCGCGGACATCGGTTCGGCGGAAATGATCGACTTCGGCGGGGGAGTGCTCGGCAGCGCCCTCAACCTGGAGAAGGACGTTCTCGGCGCGATCATCTTCGGCGACTTCAGCAAAGTGAAGGAAGGCGACACGGTCAAAGCGCTCGGCAAAGTCCTCTCGGTTCCGGTCGGCGAAGGCCTTATCGGACGAGTCGTTTCTCCTCTTGGAGAAGCCAAAGATGGTGGAAAGCCGATTGAGGGAAAGAAGTTCTATCCGGTGGAGAAAATCGCCGCGGGCGTCATCGAACGCAAGTCCGTCACGACTCCGCTCCAGACCGGCATCACCGCCATCGACGCGATGATCCCCATCGGGCGCGGCCAGCGCGAACTGATCATCGGCGACCGCCAGACGGGCAAGACTGCAGTCGTCATCGATACGATCATCAACCAGAAGCTGACGCAGTCGACGGACCGTCCGGTCATCTGCATCTACGTCGCCATCGGGCAGAAGGAATCCAAAGTCGCGAAGATCGTGTCTGAACTCCGGAAGCACGGCGCTATGGACTACACGATCGTCGTCAGCGCCGGAGCGTCCGAGCCCGCGGCGCTCAGCTACATCGCGCCATTCGCGGGCACGTCGATGGGCGAGTACTTCGTCGACCAGGGCAAAGACGTTCTGGTCATCTACGACGATTTGTCCAAGCACGCGTGGGCCTACCGCCAGATCTCGCTGCTCCTGCGCCGCCCCCCCGGCCGCGAAGCCTACCCCGGCGACGTCTTCTACCTCCACTCCCGGCTGCTCGAGCGCGCGGTGTGCATGGACGAGAAGCACGGCGGCGGCACGCTAACGGCGCTGCCGATCATCGAGACGCAAGAGGGGAACGTGTCTGCCTACATCCCGACGAACGTCATTTCCATCACCGACGGCCAGATCTTCCTCGTCGGCGACCTCTTCTACAAAGGCATCCGCCCCGCGGTCGACGTCGGTATCTCTGTCTCGCGCGTCGGCTCCGCCGCGCAGGTGAAATCGATGAAGAAAGTCGCCGGCAAACTGCGTCTCGACATGGCCCAGTATCGCGAGCTCGCCGTCTTCGCCCAGTTTGGCAGTGATCTCGATGCCGCCACCCGCAAGCAGCTGGACCGCGGCGCCCGCCTGACCGAAGTCCTTAAGCAGGGCCAGTACGAGCCGCTCCCGGTCGGCGAAGAAGTCGCGATTTTGTACTGCGGCGTCAACGGCCTCCTGGACGACGTTCCCGTCGAGCAGGTGAAGAAGTTCCAGAACGATTTGCTCACGATGCTCCGGGACCAGCACTTCGACGTCCTCCAGACGCTCAGCAAGGAGATCACGCCGGACGTTGAAGAGAAGTTGAAGAGATTGGTGAGCACGCTGAAAGATCAGAAGCACTATTCCTCAGCTTCTTAGCTGTTTAGCTGTTTAGTGTTTCTAGAAGCCAAACAGCTAAAAAGCTAAGCAGCTCACAAGCTCATTATGGCGAGATCTCTCCGCGACCTCCGGCGCAAGATGAAGGCGATCAAGTCGACCAAGCAAGTCACGAAGGCGATGGAACTCGTGGCGGCGTCGAAGATGCGCCGGGCCGTGTTGAACGCGACGCTGCTGCGCAAGTACGCGATGACCGCGTGGGCGATTCTCCAGAAGATCGCGCTGAGTCACCGCGGCAAGCATCCCTGGCTGGTCGAACGTCCTGTCCGGCGAATTCTCGCCATCATCATCACCAGCGACCGCGGGCTCTGCGGCAGTCTCAATACGCAGCTCTTCCGTTCCGTCACGCATTACATCAAGGCCTGCAAGGAACTTGAGGGATTTGAGCAGCTGGATTTTATCGCGGTGGGACGCAAGGGCCAGCAATTCCTCAAGCGCGCCGACCAGAAGGTCGTCGGGGCGTTCCCGGCACTCAGCAATCATCCCTCATATAAAGACGTCCTTCCCGTCGCCAAGATGGGCATCGATGGCTTTGTCGACGGCACGTACGATCACGTCGTGCTCCTGTACACCGAATTCCTCTCCGCATTGGTGCAGGAACCCGCTACCAAGCTTCTGCTGCCGTTCTCCGAGTCCGGGCTGCGGGACATGATCCGCGAACGCTTCGTCCGCAAGCGCCTCACGAAAGAAGAGGAGCAGACGATGACCGATATTGAGCGCCTCTCCGCCGATTATCTTTTCGAACCGGGTGAAGAAGAAGTGCTCAACCGCATCCTGCCGCAGCTCACCGAAATGCAGATCTACCAGGCTGTTCTCGAATCGACCGCTTCCGAACACTCGGCACGCATGCTTGCGATGCGCAACGCGACGGACAACGCGACCGAAATCCTCGACGATCTGACGCTCACCTACAACCAGACGCGGCAGGCGAACATCACCGCCGAACTCGCGGAACTCTCCGGAGCCGCGGCAGCGCTGGAGAAATAGAGCGGCCGGAGAAAAATGTCTTCAATTTCCTCGCACTTTCTCCTCAAATCCGTAGACTCCATCCACTCACCCCGGTACTGGTTATGAGTTTTCCCCGGTTTCGTCTTGTCGCTTTCCCCGTATTTTTGCTCGTCGTCGTGCAAACGACGATGGCGCACGCCGTATCGCTCTCGTCCGTGCAGCCTCTCGATGCCGCCGCCCGTTCATCCATCCGCGCAGTCAATCTGGCAAACTGGTCCTCGGCGCGCGTGACGAACAAGACGATCATGAGTTCCGCGAAAGCCGCCGGCAATCTCTCATCCGTGGGCTTGCTGATCAAGGCCAACGTTTCTTCGGCAAAAGCGACCAACAAGGCGGTCCGATCGTCGGTCCAAGCCACGATACGAAGCAGTTCATCGTCAAAATCATCGGTTCCAGCCGTTCGCAAGAGTAGTTCACGTCGGTAAGAGTAGGGACTCGTATGCGTCTCTATACGTAGACAGAGTCTTTTCTTGTGGTACACTTGCTTCCATTTCTTCCCTTCCTTCTTCCTCCCCCTCTTTTATGCAGTTGCTTGCACGTCTTTGTCTCGGTACCACGGTCCTGGCGCTGAGCGTTCCCTCAGGATTCGCCAAAATCTATCCCGATGACTTTCTCATTACTCCCGCTGCTCAGCAAAGCAGTTCTTCATCCTTCTCGTCTTCATCGTCGACGGCACCGGATGAAAATGCCTCTTCGGAGCCGTTCTTCTTCGCATCGGAAATTCCGGACGGAAAACTCACACGCGCACAGTTCGTCGATGTGATCGCCACCCGTCTCTACTCTGCGGACGCGCATGATGAATGCTTTGCCGATCTCATCCTCTCCAACACTGTCAACTACAATCTTCTGTTCAGCGACGTTTCCCTCGATGCCCCGGAAGCCACCTCGATCTGCCTTGGCATCCGCAATGGCATTGCTCAGGGTTACAGCAACGGCACGTTCAATACCAACGGCCAGATCACCGTTGCGGAGGCCGCTGCCGCTCTTGCGGGCATCGGAGGGACACCGCTGCGCGATTCCAATCACGTCGCTCCCCGCGAGCCGTGGTATCAGCGTTTCATGGACGCCATGCGCGCTGTGGATCGTGAGTTCACGATGCAGCCGTGGGAGATCATGACGGGTGCGCATGTGAAGCATTCGCTCTGCGTTCTCAAGCGCATGACGCCCGCTCTCGATCCGTTGGGAGAGTTCGACACTGGATGCTGATCCCTCGTTACGAAAATCGCTCCGCGATTTTCTACTCGGGATGACAAATGTCATTCCGAGTAGTTCGCGGTGGAGCCGCGAACGTAACGAGGAATCACGTCCTTCGTAGCACCCACTTCGCCGTCTCCAGCACAGGAATGATGGTCAGCGCCATTGCGACGATCACTCCCCAGTCATTCAGCGTGAGCGCGAAGGTGCCGAAGGCGATTTGCAGAAAGGGGACGTAGACGATGCACAAGAGCAGGATGAGTTCCCAGAGGATGGCGGCATTGAGCCACTTGTTCTTGAAGGTGCCGCGCAACGCGCTCAAGTGGTCCGAACGGAAATTATACGACTTCACGAATTCGGCAACGACGAGCAGGACGAACGCCATCGTCATCGATTCCTCGATGCCGCGCCCGGAATGGGTCGCCCACCAGAAGATGCTGAGAATCAGGACTGCCAGCCACACGCTGCCCGTGAGCATGAGCGCCATCACGCGCTTGGTGAAGATGCCCGTGCGGGGGTTCCGCGGCTTTTGCTTCATCAAATCCCGTTCGGGGGGATCCACGGCGAGCGCGAGCGCGGGGAAGCCATCCGTCGCGAGGTTTAAGTACAGGAGCTGCACGGCGGAGAGGGGGAGCGGCCAGCCGACGAGTGTCGCACCCGTCATGATGATGATCTCGCCGATGTTGCTGCTGAGCAGGTACATCAAATATTTCTTGATGTTCCCGAAGATGCCGCGGCCTTCCTCGATCGCAGCGACGATGGACGCGAAGTTGTCGTCGGTGAGCGTCATCGCGCCCGCTTCCTTGGTCACGTCGGTACCCGTGATCCCCATCGCGACGCCGATGTCGGCCTTCTTGAGTGCCGGCGCGTCGTTGACGCCGTCTCCCGTCATCGCCACCACGTGTCCCTGCTTCTGGAGGGCCGTGACCAGGCGGAGCTTGTCCCCCGGCGATACGCGCGCGAAGACCGCGATGTCCTTCAATTCCCGGTCCAGTTGACCGTCATCCATCTTCTCCAGTTCCAGGCCTGTAACGACACGCTCGTCTTTCAGGATACCCAGTTCCTTCGCGATCGCCTGTGCCGTCACCGGATGATCGCCCGTAATCATAATCACGCGGATGCCGGCGTCGTGGCATTCGCGAATCGCGCCACGGACTTCGGGCCGCGGCGGATCGATCATGCCGACGAGCCCTAAGAACTTCATGCTGCTGGAGGCTCCTGCGAGATCCGTCCCGCCTTTCCGGGCAACGGCCAGAACGCGGAGCGCTTGCGACGCCATGACGGTCGCCGCCGCGAGAATTTCCTGTTTCTTGGCTTCTGAAAGAGGTTCTTCACTCGTATCGCCCCAGATACGCGTGCAGAGCGGCAGGATCATCTCCGGCGCGCCTTTCGCATAGGCGATGATGCCGGACTCCGTTTCATGCAGCGTCGTCATGCGCTTCGTTTCCGAGGTGAACGGAATCTCGCCGATGCGCGGCGCTTCCTTTTCCAGATCGCCGCGGAAGAGCCCCGCTTTCGCCGCCGCGACGACGAATGCTCCTTCCGTCGGGTCACCGACGATATCGAAGTTGCCTTCCTCCTGAATCAGCCGCGCGTCCGACGACAGAGTTCCGCCCCGAAGGAGTTCGGTGAGGTCGTCGTCCGGCTCGTACGCCGAGCCGTTGAGGGAGAAATTCCCGACGGGTGCATACCCCGCCCCCGAGACGCCGATGGTTTTGCCGGCGACCCAGATCGTGCGGATCGTCATTTCGTCTTTCGTCAGCGTGCCCGTCTTGTCGGTGCAGATTACCGACGTGCAGCCGAGCGTCTCCACCGCCGGCAATTTGCGGATCAACGCGTGCCGCCGCACCATCCGCTGGACGCCGATCGCGAGCGAGATCGTCACGACTGCCGGAAGAGCTTCGGGAACCACGGCGACCGCGAGCGCGATGCCAAACAAGAAAATCTCGATCAGTGTTTTGTCCTGATACCACCCGATCGCGCTGATCACGATCACCACGCCCAGAGCCACTTTCGCGAGGGTTTTGCCGATGCGATCCAAATTTTTCTGCAGGGGAGTCTCCTCGCTTTCGACGTTGTCCAGCAT
>JABFSS010000070.1 GCA_013140485.1 Candidatus Peribacteraceae bacterium
CGCCGATGCGGCGGTACTCACCCGGATGGAGATAGAGATCGTCGCCGTGGGAATACCCGCGCTCGATGAGCGACTCGAAGAATTTTGTGAAATCGATGTTTTTGCCTACGGAGAGCGTTATTTTCCCTTCCTCAAGTTCATCGATGGACGGGAACTCCGTGTCCCATGTCGCGCGCGGCAACAGGAAAACCTGTGCGTCCTCGGTCTGCATTGCGAGGAGAAATGCTTGGAGATGTTCGGGATGAACCGCGCCCTCGGCGTCCTCAACCGGATGGAGAATCTGCGCGGCGACCTCAAAAAACTCCAGCCAGTGATGGAGTCCTTCGGCGGATTCTTCGTTGGGCGTCACAAGAAACGCCTTCTGCGGATGGAAGTGAAGAAGATGACTCGTGAGAAGCGCCTTCGCCGTCTCATTCGACGCGCCGGACACCGTCAAATCGCCCTCTTTTTGGAGGAGGGCGGCGAGATCGCGATGAGTGTCTTTACCGAGAAGGAGGGAGGGGAGCATGACGATTCCAAAATATTGTTCGAATCCTGAGCGTAGTCGAAGGATACCGACGAAAGCCTCGGCGCCGATTGCGCTCGAGGTCGATCAAGAAACGTTGATCTGGACAAATCCTACACCGACTATATGGCTTTGTACAGAGCTTACTCATCAAATTCGGCGCCGTCTTCTTCTACCACATCTCCTTCTATTTGGGCATTCACTATTCTTTGAGCAACGGCGTGTACTCTGCTTTGGAATAGTTGGGTCACGCCGTCCTCACCATGCTCGCCGGCGAACTCATCGCTTACAACTTCTTGCGCCACTCTCACAACAGCGGGCACCAACAAATGATCGTGTGCCGCACCCCTGTATTCCAGAAGCGTTTCTGCCACTTCCTTAAGAAGAGGAAGGGGTAAGTCATTACCACGGAGCAGACCTCGCTCACTGGCATTTAAGTCGCCGAGGATATCTTTTTCCAAAAGTGTGGCCATGGATTCTTATTGTCATCAAAAAATGTGTACTGTCAAATTCATTCTTCCTGCATCCTCAGTGGCATGATTAGGTGCAGGTAATTCTTCTCGTCTGGGAGAATGAAGAGTGCCGGGTGCGTGCTGTCGGTCATCTGCATGTTGATGGAATCGCTGTCGAGATGACCGAGGAAGTCGAGGAGGTAACTCGAGCTCAGGGCGATCTTATTGTCCTTGCCGCTCACTTCGGTCGTTAGGAGCGCCTCGTCGCGTCCTGCGGGCGTCTGGGGGGTCACCACGCGTGTCTGGCCTTTGCCGGCGTGGAACGTAAGGTTGTTGTTCACCTCCTTTGCAAAGTAATGCATGCGTTTGACGGCGGTTGTGAGCTCTTGGACGGAGAAGTGGACCGTCGTTGCGGTCTCTTTCGGCAAAATCTGTTCGTAGTTGGGGAATTTTCCGTCGATAAGACGTGAAAGAAGACGGGTGGGACCGCATTGTAGTTCGATCTGCTGCTTACTGAGGATGATGCTGACGTCTTCATCTTTGACGCCTTCGTCCTTCTTTTTCTTCATGTCCTCTTTGCCTTCTTTGCCCTTTTTCGCGGACAGCATGACCTTCAACTCCTCGAGAATCTTTGTGGGAATGATGCAGGCGATGTCGGCAGTGCCCACAGAGGCCGCGATTTTGTATTCGGAAAGGCGGTAACTGTCGGTTGCGACCAGGATCACCATATTCTTCTCACTGCGCAGGTAGACGCCGGAGAGCACTGGACGAAGACTGGTACGAGTCGATGAGAATGTGACGAGATGGAGGGCGTGGAGGAGGGGGGAGAGGGGAAGTGTGAAGGATGTTTGTTTTTCGACGGCAGCAATTGTTGGATATTCACTTGCCGCTTCGCCGGCGATGGAACTTTTTGTGTGTTGTGACGTACATTTTAAAATCGTGCCTTCACTTGTCTCCAACAACACCTCCGGATCATTGTTATATTGCGCGAAGTTTAAAATCGCTTTCGCCGGAACCGTCACCGATCCTTCATTTTCAATTTTCGCGTCAAAACTCGTGATAATACTCAATTCTAAATCCGTCGCGCTGACCGTACATCTCCTTCCTTGTGCTTCAATCAAAATATTCCCCAAAATCGGCAGCGCCTGCTGACTTCCAATTGCTCGCGCAACTAATTGGAGTGACTGTAGAAGATCGGAGGTGGAGCAGGAAAATTTCATGAGAGTCTATAATAAGGGAACTAAGGCTATGTACTAAATTCATCATCATCATAACCCCTATTCATCTATCCACATTTCTTAGAGGAATAGTGTGGAAAAATACACCATCCTCTTGTCATAGTCAGTAGGAAACCAAGAGAAGGGGGAAACGAGCAAAAATAGTGTGTGGGCCGGGTGTGGATAACTCGTGGAGAACCCATCAATCGATGCTTTAAAAGCCAGAATAGACAAATTCCGGCTACAGGGAGCCAATCAGTGTGATTGCCTGTGGGAAAGAAGGCGCGGGACGTGCGTAGTCTTCACGAGCGGTATCCACAAACCCAGCCGGAAGCCCCCAACATCTTCAGATAGATTTTCGGTACCGTTCGCGTGCCGCATTGGGCGGCACAGTCATCTTATTCGGACGTACCTGCATAACACCTTCCTTGATATTCACGTAACTCTTCTCCGGCACATCTTCCTTGATCAGTGCACAGTCGGAGACAAAGCTGCCCCGCCCAACTTTCACGCCGGGGTAACAAGAGATCTGGGTGCTGAACCGGCAATCATCGCCGACGATCATGCCGAGCTTTGTGAGGCCTGTCGGAATCGCCTGATCACCGTCTACAGAAGAAATCTCCCCCTCATCCAGCCGCAGATTTCCCGTCGTCGACCCTCCACCAAAGGAGACGTTCCGCCCAATGATCGAGTCGCCCAAGTACGTCATGTGCGTCCAGACAGGCCCCGCAAGCACAGAGCCTTTCACTTCGGTGTTATAGCCAACTACACAATCGTCGCCGATGGATGATCCCCGGACGAGAGCGTTGTTGCCGATGACGCAGCGCGCTCCGATCACACATGGTCCCACGATGGTCGCATGGGCCAGGACGCGCGTGCCTTCGCCGATCACCACATTCCCGTCGATCACGGCGGTGTGATGGATTTTGGCGGAGCGGTGAATGAGCGGTTTCTTGATCCCGGAGAGGAAATGCCCGAGGAGGGGCAGGAGGTGCCAGGGGTACTTCACCGGCTGCCAGAAGCCGTCGTACGCGGCGGCCCGGTAGGTCTTCTCTTGAAAGAGAAGATGCAGCGCCTGCTCGTATCCGTCGTCTTTCGTGTTCTTTACTTTCTTGAGCGCGCCGAGGAGCGCAGAGGGATCATTGTGGATATGCGCGACGATGTTGATCAATTTGCTCGGTTCTTTTCCGGCGCCGGGTTTCTCAATAATGGATGAGATCTTCCCGCCTTTTACAGTCAGGTATCCGCCCGGGAAATACATCTTCACTTTCCGCGCGAGAATCGCACCGTCGGTCTTCGGCTTCGTCATTTCCTTCTTCAAGAGATCGAATGCGGCGACATCAATCACATCATTCCCGCTGACGATGAGGATCGGTCCGCCCTTCATCTTCAGTAGCGCGGTCATACACGCTCCGAACATGCCGTCGCCCTTTTGTTCGATCAGCTTCAGAGTCGGAAAGAGCTTCTTCAATTCTTTTTTATTATGAGCACCCACAATCAGCGTGATGTCCTTGAATCCTGCAGCCTTCAGTGTCTCGACCTGATGTTCTGCTAGCGTCTTCCCACAGACCGGGAAGAGGGACTTTTCGGCGAGGGGCCAGAAACGGCGGGATTGGCCGGCAAGTAATAAGAGGACTTTCACGGGGGCCTCAGTATATTCGTTATTAGTGATTAGTGTATTAGAAGCCAAATTTCCCTAATACACTCATAACTAGTCACTAATAACTAATAACGCACTTCAATCATACCTTCTACACTCGTCACTTTTAGAGGAACTCCCAAGGCTTCAAATCGGTCGAGAATGACCGCGTTCGGGTGTCCGAATTTGTTCTTCTTGCCCGCGGAGATAATGCCGAGCGACGGGCGGACCGCCAGCAGAAAGCCCGTTTCCGATGACGTCTTGCTGCCGTGATGCGCCACTTTCAAGACCGTCGCCCGCATATCGGCGCCCGAGGCGAGTGCTGCAATTTCTTCCTCTTTTTCCGCGTCTCCCGAGAAGAACACGATTCCTGACCCCGTCAGAATCCTCAGCATCACCGATGTATTGTTTCCGTCAGATGTTTTTCCAAAAAGATCGGGCTGCGGCCAGACGATGTCGAGCGTGACGCCGTCGCCGAAATCGATGTCTTTGTCGGGGTCTGCAAGCAGAATCGGGATGCGCTGTTCCCGGATCAAGCCCAGGAATTCCTGGTATCGCGGGAGCGCCGCTTGTTCGCCGGTCATGAGAATCCGTCCGACGCGGTAGCGGCGGAGAATATCGGGGAACGCGAACAGATGGTCGAGATGCGGGTGGCTGAGCACGAGCATGTCGATGCTGCGGTCGAAGAAGGGGAGATGATTGCTGAGTTCTGAGAGCATCGCGCCTTCCGCAGGCCCGCCGTCAATCACGATCTGTTTTCCCGAAGGCGTCACGATCAGAGCGCCATCGCCCTGTCCGACATCAAGAAAATACACGTGGAGCTTGCCATCGGGCAGGCGCTGCAATTCTCGAGAAGAAAAGAATATCCCGGCTGCCAGAACGATCATGAATATGATAATGGGATTTCGCAGCATGATCTCAGCCTATGCGGCGAGTATTGATTCGCCAGAGGGGTCAAAAGATTTCTTTTTCCATATGGCGAAATTTTGGCTTCAAGAAGACCTAAAGTCCGTTCCACGACCCTGTGGAACAAGCATCAAATCACCTCTACTTGCCCACGTCTCTTCTTCCACACCTTCCATCCGGCGATAGCGGCACTTGCAGCGGCGATTCCCAAAACGGGAGCACCTGAACTGATGAGCCCCGCACGCGGAGCAGTCATTTTTGTGGGAGCAACATATGCAGCGGTTGTTGCGACAGTCGATTTCGGTTGAACGGGTCGAGCTTCTCCCGGAGCCGGCTCGTATCCCGTGAAGACGGCGATGTTGCGGCTTTCATCCAGCGGAAGCTGCTCACCGAGGAGGGGATCGGTGATGACGGGATCGTTGACGCGGACGGCGTAGGTCCGGCCCGGGAATTGCGTTTCGGTCGTGAGTGTCACGATGCTGCCCTCGATGACGATGCGCGTCGGGCGCAGGGCCGTGCCGCGGTTGTCGATCACCGTGAAGGCGTCGACTGCCAGATCGACGGGAATGTGTACGAGTGTGGAGAAGACCAGCTGCACCGCATTGGACGACTGCGCCGTGGCGCTGAGAATGCCGAACGTCGTCGATTCACGTTCCATGCGCGAGGGTGACGGGACATCTTTTGCAGATTTTGTTCCGTCATTCGCGTCGCCCGACATGTCGAGTTCTATTTCCTCCGTGAACGACAGACTTTCTTCGTCACTCGCGTTCACCGCGAGCACCGCGACGTAGATTTTCGGATACGCCGGAAGATCGCCGAGGACGAACTCCGTATTCTTTTCGCTCGTTGCGACAAAGTCGTCGTACGCGCCGCCGTTATCGAGGATGGATTTCTGTCCGTAGTAGATCCGATACGCGTCAGCGCCTTCAACGGCATCCCAATGCACGAACACCTGGCCGCTCTCAAAGTGCGCCGAGAGCCCGGTCACGTTTGGCGGGGCGTCGGCCAGGGCGGACACCGGCCAAATCAACACACTCATCAGCAGCGCCGCTCGCAGTATTTGTTTAGGCATAAATCCTACTATTTTATCACAACCGCAACGTTTTGTGTATCCCTAAAATCCCCGCACTGGCAGCCATCCAGGCCGTAGCGGCCACCAGCATCATGGCCGTGATCATTGGAGAATCGAGAAACGGGCGGGTGAGCCAGAGGAAACCAAGCAGGAGAAGCGAGAAGCCGGCCCACTGGACGACGAGCTTCGTGGACACCCGAGCCGGCATGGTGCGCAGCGCTTGTGGCAGAAGCAGGAGTGCGAGAGTGGTGTGGACGACAATCGACGTCATCGCCGCGCCGACAAATCCCCAATCCGGAATCAAGAAGAGATTACTTGCGAGCGAGAGCACAACGCCGACGAGCAGCGTCGACACGAGCGGCCGCCACCGGTGCTTCGTCAGGAGAATATAGAAGCTGAACGTAAGCAGACCGTTCATGAACATCGAGACCGAGAGCAGACGCAGCGCAGTATCGGCTCCCGGCGAGGTCGCCGTCGACAGATATTGCTCGGTCGTGAGCATCTGCATCAACGGGCGCGGCCAGAGTGCCGAGAAGAGGAGTGAGACGGAACCGACGAGGAGAATCGCGAACAGAATCGTCCCGAGTAGATCGCGCGTGTTTTCCTTGTTCGCATCGCGCTCGCTCAGAACGGGCAGCGTCGAATTCAGGAGGAACGTGGGGAGCAGGTAGGCCATGTCCATCATTCGCTGTACGAAGCCGTAATACGCGTTCTGTAGTTCGTAATCCTGCGGGCGGAGCAAGCCGATCAGCGTCACGTCGAACTGTCGGTAGAGACTCGTGCAGAGGAAGGCGATGCCGTATGGCGCGCACAGTCTCAGTAATCTCTTCATCACCTCCGGATCCCACCGCGGCCGCACGCGCAGCAGCCGGTTACTGAAGAACGCGGAGAGAAAGAAGAGCGTCACCGATCCTGCTCCGCCGCACGCGAGCAGAACATAGAGAGCTCGAACATCACTCGAGTTTCGAAAACTCCACCACACGGCGAGCGCCGTCAGCGACACGCTTACGATCCGGTGCGTCACCTCGGCGATGAAGACGTAATGCAGTTTGTATTCCACCTGGAACACGGTGCGCAAAATTCCCGCGAGCAGCGTGAACGTTGGAACAAAGGCCGCGATGGCGATGGCAAGCGGCAACGGCGTCCCGCGCCAGTGAGGGATCACGAACGCGATGATTAGCGCCGAGCCGAGGGACAGCGCGAGGATGATCGCCCGCAGCGTCATCAAATTTCCCAGCATCGCCGCCTTGTCCTTGGCTCTCGCAACTTCTCGAACCGAGACGGCATAGAGACCGAAATCCGCGAGGATCCCGAAAATCTGCAGGTATCCGTAGGCCGTGTTGTAGTTCCCCGCGAGCTCGATACTGAGTCCAATCGCCACAAGCTTCACTGTCACGATGGAGAGCGCCGCCATCACGATCTGGCTGGCGAGTTGCCAAAGAGTGGAGGAGGCGATTTGGCGGGTGGACATGTCCGTGAGTGTATCCGAGTTGATGGAAGGCGAGTTGCAATAATATAAAAAAAGTATATAATGTCATTAACTTTCTCAATACACACATGCCTCCAATGGAAGATCGCAATCCTAACCCTTTGCCTGAAAGAGCTGATAACCGAAATGCCGAACAACGCAATGCCGTTCCCCCGCCCCCGCCGCCCGCAACGATTGAGCAGAGAATCTATAGTGCAGTACGCGGATTAGGCACCGTAGTGGCACGAATGGCGCCTCAGCTCCAGCCGAATATTCAGCCCAATCCTGAGCGACAGGCAGTTGCTGCCGATCCCGCCGGGGTCCGGCGGGCGGGTCCCATCGCAATGCCTCTTGAAGAAAGAAATCGTGAACAAGCCGGTGTCAATCAGAACCAACCGGCTGATCCACCCGTGCTCGCAGACCAACCCCGGCCGGTTCCTCCCGGGCTTCTGGATATTCTTCGGCAATTGCCGATCGTTCAGAATGCGAATCGTGCTGCAGCGGTCATTCAACAAGGAATAGAGGCTGAAGCTGAAATACGGAAGGACGTACGTATGTTTGAAGCGCGCATTCAAAACCTTAATCGAAGTCGTATGGCAGTGAATGCTGTACTGGATCTGAATCCACAAGATGAGAGATTTCAAAAAACCATGAAAAATTTCAACGAAGAAGAGACAATTATGCATGATGCATTTCTGGCATTGCCCGGCGAAGTAGTGCGCCGACTTTTGGCCCCTCCGAACGGCGACGGGCAACAGCGCATTCTGGGAGAAGAGACTGACCAAGTGAGACTCATCATGCGCGCGGGAGAGGGAATAATTCGTCGTCGCGTCCTGGCAGGCCGTCCGCCGGCAGCCCCACAAGAAACCGGATTGGTCGAGCGTACGGGCAGCGTAACCGGGCAGGCCGCAGTCAGGATCGTGGGTGGAGTCGTCGACCTCCTCGGGCTGCGTCCGCCGCCCGGTCCCGGGCGATAATGGACGTGGGTTCGCGTGAAGTGGTGGTCGGGAATTTTCGCTCGACAGAGAGGAAAACATGAGATATTCTTCGCATACAGAATGAGTCTTCCCTTCACGCACTTCACCTCCACCAAGCAGCTCACCCGGAGCTCGGCGGACGCGATTTTGGTGAAGGCTGCGGAGATGGAGAAAGTACTTTCGAAAGGCGGCGATGACCGGCTGCGCGGGAAAGTTCTTGCCGCTCTGTTCTACGAACCCTCCACGCGCACGCGGCTGAGCTTCGAGAGCGCAATGTCGCGGCTCGGCGGCTCCGTCATTTCCGCCGAAGGCATCCAGTTTAGTTCGATGTACAAAGGAGAGACGATAGAAGACACGATCATGATGGTCTCGGGCTACTCCGACATCATCGTCATGCGCCATCCCGAAGCCGGCAGCGCCGATCGTGCCGCCGCCGTCAGTCCCGTTCCCTTCATCAACGCGGGCGACGGTCCCGGCCAGCATCCCACACAGGCGATGCTCGATCTCTACACAATCAAGAAGGAATGCGGAAAACTCGACGACATCCGCATCGCAATGGTCGGCGATCTGCGCTTCGGCCGCACTGTCCACTCCCTCAGCTTCCTCCTCGGCTTGTACGACAAGGTGCACTTCACACTGATTTCTCCAAAAGAACTCACGATGCCCCCGAAGGTCACGGACTTCTATAAAGAACACAACATCACCTTCGTCGAAACAGATGATATTGCGGCGGGACTCGATTGCGACGTGCTCTACATGACGCGCGTACAACAGGAACGGTTCACGGACAAAGCCGAGTACGAACGCCTGAAACTCAAGTACATCCTCACTGCCGACATGGTGCGGGGTAAAAAGACGGTCGTGATGCACCCACTCCCCCGCGTCGGCGAAATCGCGACGGACGTGGACGCGCTCCCGAACGCCGCGTACTTCCGGCAAGCACATAACGGCGTGCCGGTGCGGATGGCGCTGCTAGAGATGCTGCTAGGATGACAATGATGTCTACGTCCACTTCACTCTTCATCAAAAACGGCACGATCGTTTCATCAGAAGGCGAAAAACAGTCGGACATTCTTATCGAGAACGGCATCATTTCCAAAATCCAATCAACCAATAAAACAATCAACCTTTCCTCGCGAGAATCGGAAACAATTGACGCCTCAGGACTAGTACTATTTCCCGGTCTCATCGACTGCCACGTCCACTTCCGCTAGCCGGGATTGGAACACAAGGAAACAATGGCAACGGGCGCGGCTGCAGCGCTTGCGGGGGGCGTCACGACCGTGTGTGAGATGCCGAATACCATTCCGCCGACGGTGACGGTCGCCGCGCTGGCAGACAAAGTGCGCCGAAGTGAAAAGTTAACAGTGAATAGTGAAAAAATAAAAATGGATTTGAGGTTTTTCTTCGGAGCGACGGAACCTGCACACCTTATCACACTCCAGGAGCTCTGGACCGGATCATCCGCGGAATTACAGCGGCTCAAAAAACGCTGCTGCGGACTCAAGCTCTATCTCGATCATTCGACCGGGAACCAAAAAGCCCCCGGCGGCGTGATCGATGATGCGTTCTCGATGTGCGCGGAGTTGAATATTCCTGTCGTGTGCCACTGTGAAGATCCAGATATCAATCAAGCGGCGCGAACCAAATATCAAAACCCAAAAGACATCGCCGATCACTCGCGTATGCGACCGCCGGAGTCGGAAGAGAAGGCCATGAAGGATGCGCTAGCACTGGCGAAAAAGTACGGCACCCATCTTCACATCGCGCATCTTTCCACGAAGGGTGGATTAGATCTGATCCGTGCCGCGAAAAAAGCCGGAGTCACAGTCACGTGCGAAGTGGCGCCGCATCATCTCTTCCTGACGGTCGATGACTACGCAGCGCTCGGCACGCTCGCAAAAATGAATCCGCCGCTGCGCACGCGTGAACACCAGGAAGCGTTATGGGAGGGCATCGCCGACGGAACTGTTGATTGTATTTCCACCGATCATGCGCCGCATACACTTGAAGAAAAAAACTGCGATAACCCATTGAAAGCGCCATCGGGTGTTCCCGGAACCGAAACAATGTTGCCACTTCTTCTGAGCGCTGCGGCCGGACACTGGCCCCATGTGGCTAGCGAAAAAATATTCTCAATTCTCAATTCCCCGCCCGCCGAAGCCTTGGCGAAGGTGGGTCAATTCTCAATTTCCGACATTGCGCGGCTCTGCTTTGAGAATCCGAATCGCATCTTCAATCTGGGAAAGCAGGGGATTGTGGAAGGCGCAACGGCGGATTTCATCCTCGTGGATCCCAAAAAAGAGTGGGTGATCAAAGGAAAGGAGCTGCACTCAAAATGCGGATGGACGCCGTACGAGGGTTGGAAGGTCGCAGGGAGGGTTGTTCGCGTCGTTCAATCGTAGATGGCATGCGTTCCGATGGAAACAAAAAGTACGTCACCTTTTTCCAAGGGTTTGAAAATAACACGGTAGTGCTCACTCAAACTAATACTCCAAAATCCTTTAAACTTCCCCGACAGTTTGTGTAGACGGAGCGATGGATGCAGAGGATTTTCTTTCAGTAGAACGGTAGCCCGGACAAGCTGGTCCTTTATGCACTGCTCAAGTCCGCGATGTTGTTTCAAAAATTGCCGGCTCAGCAGAACGTTGCTGACCTTCATAAGTTTCCGGCGAGGTCTTTAAAATCTTTCAAAACGTAGGTGCGCCCCTTTCGGTAGTCCTGCTCCGCTTCCTTGCAATACGCCAGAAGCTGTTCCTCGCTGATGATCTCATTTTCATGCTCAAGCACCATTCGGACATAATAACTCACGCTCACCTTGCGCTTCTTCGCCTTCTTTTTGAGCGAAGCAAGTTGGGAAGGAGGCAGAGAGATGGTGACGAGGGAGCGCATATTGTTGGTGGGGAGACTGTGTAAGTACAGTGTAATACAGAAGTGGTAGTGTCGTCAACAGACTTCTTTGGGTTCCGTATAATGTGCAAGGTAGTACATTATCCAAGAACATAGTGAGGGCGCAGACGGTCATCGATCAAGACTTGAACGTCCTTCTTCCCGCCGCGCAATTCCGCCGGATTCGTCCTATTTTGAAGGCGGAGACTCTCAATTTACTCCGACAATATCGATGAATTTTATGGGATTTTTATAACGCAAAAAGAGCAATTCTATTCTATAATAAGACCACAATGCCGATTCCATCCGCTATCCATCGGTACTTCTGGGATGCTGACCTTCGAGTGCTGGATTCTCAGGAACACAAGCAGTACATCGCCGATCGCCTGTTAGATAAAGGGGACGTAGAAGCTGCCCGCTGGTTGGTGAAGACGTATCCGCGCGAGCATCTGATTCACAGAGTTCGCGCATCCCGTCAGCTTTCACCAAAGAGCAGGAATTTCTGGATGCTGTATCTCGGCATTCCCACTGCAACCGATGCATGAGGAAGTTCTTCCTGCGTGGACGAAAGACGTTCTTGATCGTCTGATGAAGAACGAGATCCTTGCCGGGGCGTACCTGGCTGATGGCACCAATATCGCACTGCAGCTTGGCCATCGCATTTCTCGGGATCTCGATTTCTTCACATCAAAAAAATTCGATGAGCGCGTACTCTCAAAGCGACTGGGCGAACAGGGGTTTGTTGTAGAGGATATGGATTGGCAGACGATCAATGGTTTTTTCGATGGCGTGAAATTCAGTTATTTTCACTACCCCTATCCGCTTCTTTCCGAAACCCTTGCATACAACAGCGTAGAGCTCGCGAGTCTCTTGGACGCTGCTGTGATGAAAATTGAAGCCATTGCCTCCAGAGGAACGAAACGGGATTTCATCGACCTTTTCGTCGTGCTGCAGTCGGAACATTGGCGATTGGAAGAACTCATGCGTTCCTATCAACGAAAATACAGTCAAAACCAGAACACCGTGCTCCACGCTCTCAAAAGTCTGACATTCTTCGATGACGCAGAGACCGACGATACGCCGCTGACGATGCTCCAGCCGCTTGAGTGGTCTGACGTCAAAACATTCTTCCAGGGGCAGGCCGCTCTTATTGCGGAGAATTTGTTTCTCTAAAGAAGTGCACTCAAAATGCAGATGGAGCCCCTTTGAGCGCTGGAAGATCCAGGGAAAGGTACTTCGTCATATTTCCTAAGGAGTGCAACTCCCTACACTGTCTAGAAACCGTGTTTTCTGGTACAATAACCTGATTTCTTTCTCTCAAGAGATCGGTAGAATCTTCTCCATATGGCGAAAGCCAAATCACATCCTACGGCGAAAGCCACATCCACTATGGCACATCCACTCTATCTGACGGCGGATGAACGGAAACTCTTTACTGCGCTTTCTGCGAAGTTACGGGAAGGTTGGGAGGTAAAAGAGGAAAAAGGAAAATACGAAGATTCTCCCGAGCGCCAGGAGATCCGTTACGAATTGCTGAAACTTAATAAGGCCAAATACAAGAAGATTGTCGACAAGGCGAACACTGTTCGTTCGCAGGAAGAATTCCACAGTTTTGTGATGGATGTTGATTTTTCCTCAATGACACAGGATGAACTCATCGATGTTCTATTTACCGTCGGACCCGACATCGTGTCGCTGCTCATCTCTCATGGCATCGCTACCGCCAAAGAGGATAGCGACGTCGAACTTATCGCTGCGTTCACAAATTTCCGTCACCTCGTGCTCGCTTCCTATTCAGCTTCTCGCTGATCTCCTTATGCCAAACGCACCACGCTCAGCACCAAATACCTTCGATATCAATCTTACCAGATTGGTGACCGACCGGCTGCAACGCGAAAATCCAACCATGGACCGCCGGGCGATGGCGGGAATGATCAATAGTCAGAAGCGACAGCTTGCGCAGCAAATTCATATGGAATTGGATGCGCAAGAGCAAAGATTGTTGCCAGTTGATCGCCTCGAGCGCCGTCTGGCATCTATTGCACAGGAAATGGAAGCGTCAGACAGAGTTCATGCTGAGGCCCCCAAGGAGGGATGGATGTCCAAAATCGGGAGCGCGCTTACCTACCCCATTCGGGAGCCGGGGAAAACATTTTCTTTCCTCTGGAAGACCGTGCTGGTGACGGCGGTTGTAGCGACGATCGGAGCCATTGTCGGCTCACTGATGTTCGGAGGTATGGAACGGTTGTTACAACAAGTGGGGTTAAGTCGTCTGTTTGGCGCCCGTAACGCCGCCCAGCCGGGTGGAAACGTGTGGAGCGGCGGAGCCGCCCAAGAAAATCCCGTAAATCCAGCCCCAATGGCCGGGCCAGGGCGCGCTCTTCCAGGCAGTGAACCAGCGGGAAGCGGATCAATCAGTCCCGGAGATGCAGAGGCAAGCTGGGTCAGTAATCTCTTTCGAGGACGATGGAGGTTGGGCACAACGACTCCCGGCACAGCCGTTCCTGGAATGAATCCCTTTGATACACCGTCGCCAGCGCCAGCTGGAGGAAGTGGAACTCCGCGGATTCTCACTGCGCCTCCGCCCACGCAAAACAATCTGCCGTAAAAAATCGATTACAAACATCCACAATAACCTATGGCCGAAGTTCTCCAGTTCGTACAGGATATTCAACTTCCAGAGCGCTTACCCGCTCCTGTGCAAAAGGCGGTAACCGCGGTGGGTAACGCTCTCCACGGAGGTCAGCCTCACGCGAGCTTAGTTCAAGCTCTGAACAGACTTCAGGAATACAAGGATCTGCCCCTGGCAGATAAAAACATTGTCCGGGAATATCTGCAAAAACGCGTGCCTGGTGAAACCTATCAAGTCCTATTCGTCGGTGCTGCAGAGAGGCCGGACATCAATATTGTTTCGACTGCTACGCATAATCTGGAAACGATCATTGGACATCGTGAATCTCTCCATCCTCTCCCGCCGCGCAATCTCAACGTTACGCCACCGGCATGGGCCCCCAAAGCCCTCACCGAGCTTGCGCGAACAATGGGTGACGAAGTACGACGCGGACGCTCACCTTTTGCCTCTCTTCAAGCCATTAATAAGCTCGAGGCCTTCCGAACTCTTACTCGTGAGCGCAAAGAGGAATTTCGAGAAACCTTCCTGCAACCGCTTTTGCAACCCGAATTTCAAATACAATTGACAGATCAGGCGGCAGCAAAGAAGAAGCAGGCTGAAGCAAAAATCAAAGAAGTTGAAGCCAAAGGCAAAATCGCTGTCCAAGACAGTGTCGATACGTACTTTCTCTCTGCAACAGATGATCGCAGCAGATTCTTCGAGTGGGGTGATCTGGCCAACGAAGCGGTGGGTCAACAGCTTCGTCGCAGGCTATTCCCTCCGAATGGGGCTATGCAAGATCCTATCGTAGAACCAGGGCGAAGTTTCACGCTTGTTGATGTGCAGCGCTATCGTGCCTATTTATCGCGTCGCCAATCCATTGCCATTACCAATACTGCGAATGAGGAAATGGGCAAAGGAAGACAGCCGCCAGGTTTTACCAATGTCGAACGCCGTGAAATGATCGCCGAACGTCTCCATGCGACATATGCCGAACAATTAGGAAATGCGATGAGCCTGTTTGTCGATATGGCCCAGGACTATGAAGAGCAATACGAGTCGGCACGTTCCGAGGGAGTCGTATTTACGAAGGCATTTCAAGCGAAGCACAAGCTTGCCGGAGAACATATGACAGCAGTGCATGCCGTGTCGCGTCGTATGGTCGTTCATGAGCTTGGATATTTCGATCGTATTCGTCAGCCTGGATTCAATCTCGCAAAATGGTCGGCAACTCCCGAAGCCGTGAAATGGAGAGCTGAACGGCAAGAGATGGAAAACGAGCTCGCGCGCCTGATGGCATGCGAGGTCGCACCCTTTCGTAATGAGCACAATGTTCCGCCTGTGTACGATGCCCTGCTCGATCTTACGATGCTGCGATACACGCACATCTTGTCTCGTGCGAACAAAGAAACACTCACACTTGGCGCGGGTATGGCGAAGAGCGCAGAGCAGGCTCGTTTGGGCAATGAAGCCCGTAGTCGCATTTTTCATGCGAATACGATTCTTCTTCCTCAGTTGCAAAAACAAGGCGGGACCCTCACATCGGGTCGAGCCGATGGCATGTTTCAGATTGAGCCATCAGACAGAAACCCCGACAATCCCAACGCGAATGCGGCGGATACTCTCAAGGCGAACAGGGCACGGATCGAAAAATTGTTCATCAACGCCAATTTTCAAACCAGATTTCCCGCACATATTGCCCATAACCGCACCACTCCTTACGCCTATGCCGATTACGAGCGGGACTTTAAGACGTATGAAGCAGGCGCGAAATCTGCGGTTGGCATTTTCCAGGAATTGGGACGAGACCTGACCGGTCATCTCGCGGATTGGCTGCAAACCACGGCAGAATTCCAAGCAGCGAGAGCCGAGCACACGACGATTCAACATCAATTCGCCCAGCTTGCCCGGCTCAGCGCGGCCGCTCCTAATTCCGTCACGCCAGGCGCCGTTCCAGATGCCGAATTGCAGTCATACAGAAAAGTTCTCCGTCAGCAGCAAGTGAGTGGCGTACGCAACGTCCGTGAACAAATGAGGTTGGTTCGTACGGAAGTGGCTGTGCTGGGGATCGATACTACAATTGAAAATTTTTGGAATGGAAACATGCGTCCGCTCTTCGAATGGTTTGCTGACCGCATTGTCGCAGCGCAAACAATCCTCGTGCCCCGCGCATTGGGGCTGCGCCAAGCCGCGAGAGACCGTATGGTGGGAGAAATCCCCAATCTTATCGGCTGGCCCCGCTATACAGATGCGGATATCAAAGAGATCGCTGCGCGAGGCGAAGATGTGACCGGTTTACGCGCCGGCGAACCGAAGCAAGGTCAACATCTCTCAAAAGCAGAGCGTGAATACATGGAGAAGCGGCAGAAATCCGTTGCCTCCGCCATCAATACATTTAATGAAACACACGTACTCGATCACTGCGATCAATCAAGTGAGACCGTGGAAACACTCATTAATCTTCCAGATCTGGATCCGGAAGATCTCTTCCAAATCGCTACGGATATCCAAACGGGGCGCCTAAACGCCGGTGAATATGAGAATACGCAAATCACACCACAAAACCTTCCAAAACTGTGGGCGGAGGCGAATGCAGATCAAAAACGTCAACTCATTGTGCGCTGCTTTGATCAACTCCGCGATTCTCTCCGTGAGTTTGGTCCGCACTACCGCACTCTTCTCACCGATATTCATGACGTGATCGGCATGCATATCCATTGGGAGCGTGCCGCGTACAATTTTGCGGAAGGCCAATCGTGGTGGTTGATTTTGCTAATACTAGGGATTGGTGGCGGTCTGGCAATTGGTTCAGGGATCGGATTCGCACTCGGTCGTCTAAGCGCAAGACGAGATCGTAAAAACAACGCACGCATTGCAGAACTGGAACGTATGCAACGTGAACAAGGAACACTGAATCAGCAATTACAGGAGGAGTTGCGCCGATTGAGGTTGGAGCGTGATCCTCGCGGTGTCCCCCCCGAAGCAGTCACCACCCCCGAAGAGCGCCAGCGCCTTCTTGGCGAAGCGCACCGAAATAATCATCACACAAGAATGGCGGCGTTTGAGAGAGCAGGATTCAGTTTTGAATTCCGCAACGGCGGCATGCATGTGCAGCCGGCAGGAGTGGCTGCAGGTGCGACGCCCGCATGGTCAATCACGATTGGTGAAAACGGAGCGATTACCGCTCAGACAGGCACTCCACCACCGGAAGCGTTACGCGAGACGACTGCAGCACTGGAAACACTCAATCGTCCCGAATTGCGCCGGGCCACTCCGGCAATGTTGCGCGAAGCAGGCGCCATCAACAGTCATGTTCCTCCGGTTACCGGTGCAGCAGCCGTTCCTACGGCTCCAATCGCGACTCCCGCGCTCGGTTCGGCTATCCCCGGAGTGCAATCTACCGAGGTCCATTTCCGCTCATTGCGGGAGCGTTTACTGACTGCGGAAGAAAGACGAACCATGCCCGAAGAAGAACAGAGGCGGGTCGTGGAGGAAACGCTCTTAAGCGAGGCAGAGCGAGCTCTCCCGGCCGAACAACGCGAGCGGCTACTGCGCGAACGGGCGGCAGAACTCCATCGTGACGTTGCCGGCGTACCTGCAGAACAACACTCCCAGCGCCGTTTGACGAGAGAAGAAATCCGTCGCCGGTTCAGACGCTGAACAATTCCGGTCAATATATAAATTATGTCTGCATTCGATAATCAACGGGCAGAATCGGATGAGAGCTTTGTCGGCGATATCCGTAAAAAAGCAGCAGCGGAAATACAAGAGGAGGAAGAAAAAGTCAAAAAAGATCTTCAAAGATTACAAGCGGAAATAAAAGCGAAAGACCGGCCCCAACAAGTCGCAGACAGGCTGACGCTGAACCAAGAACAGGATAGCCCTGCACTCTTGCTTGTTCTTCGCAGTGCGATGGGTGCCCAGCCCCCGGCTTTTGTGCAGCCGCTACCGGAGGATATTCGCAAAGGGCACTCGGATCTGCAAACACGGTACGAACAGCAGAATAAAAGTCGCGAAACTGCAGAAGAAAATCGTAAAGAAATCGTCAGTCGCACCGAAACTTTTCTTGATCCCGAGACTCCGGTTCTCCCCGTGTTTCGCAAGGGAATGATCGACCGGCTCCGGACACACCAGAAACTTCTCACGGAGGCCGAAGAGACCCGAAAAACATACGAACGACTCCGACAGGAAATGGTGGAGCGTGAATTGCAAAAAGGGCTGGGTCTGGAGCGCGATACGCAAATGCCGAATAACCCGCCGATCGCAGCCGTGCAATTCCAAGAACTACTGGAGCAGTTTTCGCGGCAAGTCCCTCTTCCGAACACATCAACTGTCTATGAACAGCTCAGCGGGCCCACGCGCACTAAAATGCGCGACGAGCGGACTGATCTTGAGGATCGACGTGAGGGGATTGTAAAACAACTCGCGGAAATGAGGAGAATCCTTTCTGGAGAAGCACAGCTTCCCGCTGGAGAACAACGTTCGACGCGCATGCAGCGATTACAGGAAAACATGGCGGTCTTCCTGCTCCGGCTGGAAGCCTACAGCGGCGATCTTGGCTTTACTCGTCCTCCTCTTTCCCGAGCCACCGAGTTCATCATCTTCATGTGCATTGCTGCGGGACGGATCCCAGTGGACCAAATGATCGATCGTCCTGAGAACCGTCCGCCTCTGCGCGAAATCTTAAACCCCAAACAATTGGAAGAACTGCGCGTGCGCCGTCAAGACCTGGTCAAGCGTCTGGAGGCTAGGGGGGTCAACGTGCGAAATTTGCCAGATTGGCCCGAGCTTTTCCGCGTGATGGAAGCGAGTCCATTCCGTGAATTTTTTCGTGACCTCGTGCGTGTCAATGCGCTTGATGCCCTCTTGTTTGCGTACTGCATGCACACGAGCACCGACAAGGTCCGTACCGCTCTTCAATTTGGTGCATCGATTGTCGCATGCGCCGGGATGAACAGCCTGCTATTCCTCTCGCTCCAGAAATCGCTGCTAATCGCTGCCGCCCGCCTGCCGGGCCTCAGCGGGCGTGCTGTTCTGTGGCTCTCTAAAATTCCCGGCAACTTCGTCATCAAATTCGCGGTCATTGCCATCGCTCTCTATTTTTTCCACAATCAAGTTGAAGCGGCCGTCGAAGAGATCGATCGACTCACCTATTTTTTGCCGTCTGGATGGCGCGAGACTCTGGCGAAAGGGCTGGATGTTGTCAGTGGCGGGCCATTGGTCGCACAAGCTCGAGATGGCTTGGAAGTTCTTGGAGTCAATACTGTCGATCCTGAGCGCGGGAGAATGGATTATTTGGGTAGGGAAAGTCTGATGATCAACAGTGACGGCGGCGCAGGATCGCGCCTTACCGTCATGATCCCGCTTGCATCCGTCGGTTTCACCTACGGCTATAGCAACAGCATGGAAGACTGGAATACGCGCGTGGAGCAGGCGATTAAAGCAGAGCCCAATCCTCTCATCAAAAATCTCTGGCAACTGGAACGGATCGACAATGCTGGATCCAATTGGAGCGCACTCGAGAGCGTCAATCTTATGAGGAATGTTGGCACCCTGAATCTTCTCCAGACACAACTTGCCGAAGAACTCTTGAAAGATCCTCCAATGGTTCTCACACAAGCGACGAAATCCCAATTGAATCTCTTGGAACTTGCGACCATCGATTCGGGTGATCCCAATAGTGCGCAACTGACTGCAGCTTTGCGCCAAGTAACTGTTGTCCGGGCGGTTAAAGATCACATCGCTGCGCTTGTTGTGCAACCCGGCAATGGCGAAGCGGCGAACGAGCGTATAGGGAAACTGAAAGATCTGTGGCGCAGTTACGAGCGCATTGCCGAGCGCATTGCGCGTGACGTCAGCGTCTACCGGTCCCTCGGTCTGTATCCGAACAATCAGGGGCGTCGCCAATGGCTCGGGAATCTGGCAGTCATCGGGACTCCGGAATATGCGTATTCACAACAAGTGCAGAACGGTTTCGTGGAGGAATTGGCATTCACCATGCGCGTGCAGCAATGCCTTCGGTTTGATCCCGCGGGCGACATGACTGCCGAAACCTTTGCGGTAAATCTTGCCGCAGCCGTCCGGGGCTCGCGAGATCCGCAAGACTTGCGTAACCTCGTGGATCAAACTTTTAACCTGAATCTTCTTGCCGAGCGGGCCAGCAAGACCAAGCGCGACCGTGAAGCCGAATTAAAAGACACAGTTTTGCGGTCCCAAATGCAGCACAGACTGGATGTTCAGTGTCGTGATATCGCAGCCTTTTTCCCAGATGCCCGAACAAACCCCGAGCAGGCCGCCGAATTCAACCGTTTACTCGAACCGGTGCGGCATTTGGTGATGCAGTACCGGCATCAGGGACAGCCCAACGGCAAGCAAATGCTGGCATTAACCAGTCAGCTCGAAAAAACACTGAAAGATCTGTACCTGCGTGCTCCGACCGTCACTCCGATTCGATACACGTTCTTCAGCAACACACCCAGTACGCTCAATATTCCCATGTACCGTGTCGGGCCGGTCAACGATCTCCTCATCCGCGGGTTCACCACCACAATAAGTAACATACATGCCGAGAACTATCGCCCGGATCCGGCTACGGCTCCGTATACCGATCTCATTGTCTTTCAGACGAGTCTGCATGGATGTGCGATGATCAGCTTTTCCATCGACTCTCCAGATCGCACACAATGGCGGGTGCGTAGAAGTTATTCGAACAGAACATTCGGCGGTTTGCGCGGAGACGGATTCGCCGATCCCATTCCGCTCCAGCAAATACAGCCTTCCGGCAGGGAAGAATTGACGTTTACCGCTTGGGCAAATAATCCTGCGAATGCAGCTGCTCTTCTTGCGATCGAAGTCGAGCTTAAAACACTTGAGGCTCGCGAAAAGAAAAACCAAGACGCGACAACCAAAGCGAAGCTAGAAAAAATGGCTCAGGAAGAGCGTGAGAAGAAAGAAACGGCCGATCGTGCCGCGATCGCGGAGATGACGACCAATCGCTTTATCATGGTCAGGCCCGGAGATATTTTGAACAGGAATATCGAATACCGGATGCGTCATAACGATATGACGGTGGTCTATGTCACCAGCAAATACGCCGCCCCTTACGATAGTGTTACCAATTGGCGTCTCCCGGTTACCGTCAGTCAAAACGGTGGATACGCAATTGGGCCGCAGATGTTCAACGTAACGCATCAGCCAGGCGCGACCGCAACCGTCACGTTTCAATTCCGCAATCCCGATGGGACGGAGGCGCGTGCGCCCATCTCTGTAGCCTCGTATGCGGCATACAGCCAACTGCCTGATGATACTCGACTGCTTTTCCACAGGTTGCTCACCACTCCGATGGAGAATGACGAACAAACATTGTTCAGAATGGTCCGCCTGTTTCCGTATCGTTACGAGCACAATTACTGGACCTCGGGGATCAGGTACATGAATGACGATTGTTTGGTGGCGAGGCTGCTTCCTCTCTACGAAGCGAGCAACCGCAAGAGTACGTTCCTTGCAGATTTGTTTAGTAAGTTGCGTAACATGAACCAGTCGACGGGCCTTAATGAAGCAACGGTCAATACCATCGTTCAGTTTTTCGAGAAGCAACAGTCGGGTGGAACGACCATGGAACCGATTTTCGTCCGTGGACCGCAATATCTAGGGTCGGAAATGCATGTCGTGCAGTACCGTTACCGCCCCGGACAGACGCGCTCGTTTGACCGGATTACCGGCAACTACGGGAATCCTCCGGGCAGTGCGATCGAGGGGTATCTTTCCGCAGCCAATAAAACATTGTGGCGGGAACCGTTCCGCATACGTGATCAGGTTCTGCAGGATATTCCGAATGTTGCCAATCTCCTTGCGGTCACGCTGCCTCCGTCGGGCGAATTCGAAGCATCGGTTGAGTCTCGTATCATGTACAACGGGCTTCGCAACGTATTTAACGAAAGCGCCCAGCAACTCAAAAAAACATCTCCGCAGTGGCTCGCTCTCATCAATAGACAGAGAGAAGTGGCGGAAAGAGTGGCTGGAGAATGCTCCCTGCGGCCCCCGCGCCTTTCAGCCGAAACGCGTACAGTCGCACAGGAATATTTGAAAACCGTATCGCAATACGTTCGCGAAGTGCACACGGCACAGCGGCGCATGGAACTTGTGCCGGTCGTACTTGCGGCACTACGGCCTCGTTTGCAGGAACTGCAGCGTCTGCAGACACTGGGGCTTTCCAGTGAAGAGCGTAACCGTTACGGACTCTACAATCCCGAAGAGGAAAAGTTGATCAACGCGCTCTCCCGTCCGTCACTCTCGTCGTACGATTTGCTGATTGCCGCCGTCACCGCTTCCGCCGACGGTCAGGAAGTAGCGGGTGTGATCACAAACCGCATTGCCGCACATGAGAAGCAATATCCCGGTTACCTCAAACGTGTCGAGTCGTACAGAAAAGGAAGGGAGACGCGCTTTAAGCAGACGGCAGAAACCCGCGCCGCAGTTCTTAAAGAATCTCCCGCGTCCGGGGCATACCGGCCGCTCAATCCTCTCGAAGCAGCAACTGCTCTCGGCGGTCGCACCCATCGGCCGACGCTGCTCTGGAAAGGAGACAGGACGCCGCAGGATCTGACGGCATTCCAGAACGTGGTGGACTATGTCGGCGGATTCCAGTTCACAAATCTTCCCTGGAATAGATTGGGTGCTGTGATCATGGATGTGACGGGCACCGGAGACGGTAAACGGTACATGATCACGCTGTGCTATCGTGGTCCAGGCAGCGGCGGTACTGGCGGCATCAGCATTCCATCCGCGGAATTTACCACTCAACTCTCCGCCAACTGGACCGGCACACCTCCTCAACTTGCCAAGAGTCCCATGGAGTTTGTCCTCGCCGGCAGCACACCTGATCCGTACAGGGATTCCGTGGTTCAGGCCGTACGTACGCAATTTGAAAACCAGCAGAAAATGGATGTGAGCCGTCTGGGCGTCGCCCCCGAACAAGGCGGCATGTCGGCGGCTGAATCGTTCGCACGTGTCTTGGAGGCACCGGGCAATACCATGCGTATCACCCGGCTGCCCGGTCAGGATCAGACGGTTATGTCATTCATGCGTAACGGTCGCCAGTTTCTCGTCCGTCGTAATGCCACAACGCAACAGTGGGAGTTTCGTGTCGCTCCACTTCGTTCTCCCGCCGCACTCGTAGTACAAGCAGGTAATACTGCCGTTCCGCGTCAGGCGTCCGAGATTCAACAGGAAATCGGACAGCAGATGATCGATTCTCTCATAAAAGCCGGAGGGGATTTTGGCACCGGCTGGCAGTCGGTGAACGGTGCGATGTCGCGCATCAGTCAGACGCCGCAAAATACGCCTCTTGATCTCGACATATGGTCCAATTTTCAAGCCATGGGAGCCGGATCTCTTGAACATGGATTTGGCACTGAAACTGCGGGATTCTTCGTTGCCACCCGGAGCCATCTTTTGCCGCAGGGACAGGAAATGCAGATGCAGGCGGCCCTCGAGCAAGGACTGCAGAATTTGGGAAGCAGCCCGGAATTACAGGCTCTACTAATGCAGCAGATGCAAAAATTCTTCTCAGGAAGAAGCAGCCCTCTCGCAGCTGAGGATGTCAGTATGCTCAACACCCGCCTCCGCCAGATTGGACAGGGCGGTCAGGGGGTCGTTACCGGCGGTCAGGGTGGTCCGATATTGGCCGATAATGTTCTGAGTCTCGACGCCCCTCCGCCTGTTCCCGGCCTCCCTCCCAGCAGCGTACAGAATCAGGGCAACGATACGACGACGCCCATTCAGCCAAACTAACAGCGATACGAGAGTAAGTCGTATCACTGATGTAGCTGAACGAGTCATTAAGGATGATATTTAGACTTCAACGACGAATGGGATAACCATAGGTTCCCTATCTAATTTTCGATCAAAGTACCGGAACAACGCCCCTGTCACCGCCCTCTTGAGCCCTTTGCGGTCCTTCTCGCCTCTATTGAGCTCTTCGTCGTACGCGCGCTTCGCGGTCTCGATGATCTCCTTGGTGATCTTCTCCTGTTCGGAGCCGTAGAGGAGTCCGCGGGAGATGACTTCGGGGTCGCCGACGAGTCTCTTGGACTCGGCGTACGCCTTGAAGACGATGACGATGGCGCCTGCGTTGCTCATCACCTTGCGGTCGAGCAGCGTGCGTTCGCCTTCGCCGGCGGAACCGCGGCCGTCGATGATGACGTCGCGGAAGGGGAGCTTGGTCTTGCTGCGGCGCGCGTCGCCTTTACTGTCGAACTCGAGGATCTCGCCGTTGATCATCAAGTGGATCTGGTTGTCGGGATAGCCGAGGCTTTTCGCGAGGCCCGCGTGCGCCACGCGCATGTGCGGTTCGCCGTGCTCGGGAATGATGTGCTTGGCGCGGACGAGGCGGTGCATCAAGAGCAGGTCTTGCTGATAGCCGTGACCGGTCGTGTGCAGCGCGAGTTCGGCGTTGGTTTTGACGATGGCGCCCTGGAGGTCGAGATTGTTGATCACTTTCGCGACCGCCCGTTCGTTCCCCAAAATTGGGTTGCTGCTCAAGATAATCGTATCGCCCTTTTTGACCGCGATATGCCTGTGCGTGCCGAGGCCAATACGAGCCAAACCTGCCATTTCTTCGCCCTGGCTGCCCGTCGTGATGATCAAGACTTCGCTGTCCGGGAGCTTATCCATGGCGGGGTTCACCTTGCGGATCAGCCCGCGTGGAGCCTTGAGATATCCCAAGTTTTCGGCGATCTCGATGTTGGTTTCCATGCTTCTGCCGGAGATGAAGACTTTCCGGTTGAAGGTCTTGGCATGGTCGACGACCTGCGAGATGCGGTTGAGGAGCGAACTGAACGTGCTGATGATCACGCGGCCTTTGGCGTCGCGGATCAAACCGAACAGCGTTTCGGAAATCTCTTTCTCGCTCTTGCTGTGTCCGGGCTTGGTGGCGTTGGTGGAGTCCGCGATGATCGCAAGAACGCCTTCGTCGCCGAGTTCCGCGAGACGCGAGAAGTCGGCGGGTGGTTCGTTCATCGGCGTCATGTCGAATTTGAAGTCGCCGGTGTGGACGATGCGTCCGTACGGCGTGGTGACCGAGATGGCGGCGGAGTCGGGGATCGAGTGCGTGACGCGCATGAATTCCACTTCGACTTTGCCGATGCGGATTTTCTCGCGGAAGGCGACCGTGTGCATGCGCGCCTTGCTCGTGAGTCCTTCTTCATCGAGGCGCTTTTTGACGAACGCCATCGTGAGCTTGGTGCCGTAGCAGGGCGGAAAATGCAGCTGCGGAAGCAGGTGTTGCACCGCACCGATGTGGTCCAAGTGTCCGTGCGTGAAGAGAATCGCTTTGATGCGACTTTCTCGGCCACGTAGAGCCGAAAGATCGGGGATCAGATAATCGATTCCGAGCATGTCTTCGTCGGGGAATTGAAGCCCCAAATCGATGATGTACAAGTCGCCGTCGACGTCGATGACGAAACAGTTGCGGCCGACTTGTTCAAATCCTCCAAGAGGATAAACGCGAAGGCCTTTGCCGGCGGCCGCGACTATCGGAGCGGGCATGGGTTGAGGACGAGTCGCCGGTTCCGGGATTCGAGTGGAACTTGTCCTTGGTTGTGACGAAGGAGATGGAGACCGCTGGCCTGTGACAGGCGCTCTCGAGAAGAGCACGGTCCTCGTCGGTCCGACCGCAGGTGTAGTGCCGGACGGATTCGGAGATTGCTGGTTTGGTTGCCCGCCTCGGCCTCCACGGCGTCGGCGTCTGCGCCGGCCTCCGCTGGATCCCGGTGTATTGAATGACTGCCCCCCTGGGCTCTGTGAAGAGGCTGTACCGCCTGAAGCGGACCCTCCTCCGTTAACCTCGAACATGTCTAAAAGAAAGAATGAAATGAAACTACGGTCACTGTACTCTCCGGAATCTGAAAAAGCAAGAGGTATGATGTCAGAGAGTCGAGTTTTTGGCTTCAGTTCAATGAATTTTTACTTGCATTTTCTGCACTTCACTGCGTTCAGTGCAAGTGTCGATGGCTCCTCGTCATTCGGAATGCGCAATTGATCATTACCCCTTCTTTCTGTAACCTTCACTCTCGATGGACATCATAGTTCGTACAGGCGAGACAAAAGCGGCTTCGGGTACGTCGCTTGCGGCTCTTTCGTTTTCGTCCGCGCATGGTGAGCAGGCGTGTTTGCTGCTGCATGGAGGCGCCGAAACACGGGACGGCAAGACGCTCAGAGACGAATGCACGTCGATCATGCAGCACTCGCTGCTCGGCACCGAAGGCGAGGCGTGGAACCGGCTCGATGGCACGCTCAAGGAGCTCAACGGGCTGCTGAAAGGGTTTTTGATTTCCGGAACACTCGAAGACGTCCATGCCATCGTCACGCTGGTGGATCGCACGGGCC
>JABFSS010000029.1 GCA_013140485.1 Candidatus Peribacteraceae bacterium
CTCCAGAAGAGAATCTTGTTCATGACGATGATGTCCGGCTTCTCGTGCTTGATAATACGGCGGACGAATCCGCTGAATCCGAAGGCGATGCCGTAGTTCCAGGGATCGGGCAGAAAAATATCTTTCTTCCGGTGGATCGTGAGAGTGGGGGAAACAACCTCCGTCCGCTCAGATGTTCCTTGCATATCTTCCGACATACATGCGACGACGACACGGTAGCCCAGCCGCTGCCACAATTCCGCCAACTTCACCGAACTGACCATCCAGCGATGGGGTTCTTTCCAGTAGGGGGTGATCAGGAGAATTTTTTTCATGTCCTCACGGAGTGAAAAGTGAACAGTGAACAGTGAATAGTAAAGGAATCATTTTTCACTATTCACTTTTAACTTTTCACTGCCTAAGCCTGCTTCTCGCAATGCCATCTCCCGCACGATCTTCGTCTGCCGTCGTTCCAGCTCTTCCAGCCGGATGATCATGTAAAACACCATGAAGAAGAGAATCCCCAGCGCAGTGAAGATGACGGCGTTCTCGCGGTTTTCAATGCCCGTGACGGTGGAGAGATACGCGAGAAACGACGGGAACATGGCGACCGCGGCGACCGCGCTCCAGAAGACGGTCCAGAAGAACGCTTCCCACACAGTCTTCTTCTGCCGCATGACGAGGTTCCATGCGTACACGATCGCGGTGAGCGCGATGATCGGCGCGACGATCTGGTAGGGGGTGAGGGTCATCGGACTTTTAGTATATTAGTGTATTAGTTATTAGTGTATTCGTCTTTTAGTGCCTTAAAAACAGAATAGTGGCTCTCGGGGCGCACTAATATACTAATCACTAATAACTAATAACGAACGAATTAGCGCAGGAACGACCTCAAGAGAATCTTCAGCGCCGTCTTCACCCCATTCCCAAACGACTGCCCCTTCGCCAGCGTGTATTCCGAATAGAGAACTTTCGTCGGCACCTGCGCGATGCGCCATTTGTGTTGCACCGCCTCGCGCACAATCTCGGTACAGAATTCGAAGCCGCTCATGCGCAGGTCGACCTGGGCGAGCGCCTTGGGGCCGAAGACTTTGTAGCCCGACTGGCTGTCTTGCACCCATTTTCCCGTCGCGACGAGCGTCACGACGTTTCCGATGCCGTTGAAGAAGCGCCGGATCAGCGGGATCCGGTTGCCCTTGCCGTCCGGGCGCACGCCGAAGCGGTTGGCAAAGACGATGTCGGCGGCGTCGCGCTGTACGGGTTCCAACAGGCGCGGAATGTCGGCGGGATCATGCTGTTCGTCGGCGTCGAGCGTCACTACCGCGGTCGCGCCCATGCGGCGGGCGGCTTCAAGCCCGGTCATGGTCGCGGCTCCCGCGCCGCCGTTTTGCCCGTGACGGATTACCTGCGCTCCGGCTTTCGTGGCTGTACTTGACGTATCGTCCGTCGATCCGTCATCAACGACGATCACCGCGTCCACGTACTTGCGCGCCGCGGAGACCACGTTGCCGACGCGGCTCGCTTCGTTGTAGGCGGGGATGACGGCGACCAACATGGTTTTTACGGAATCAAAATAAACGCAATGCCCGCCTTCTCATCGCTGAGCACCACTTGCATGCCGGAACTCTTATCGTTTACGTAGGCGACAAACGCATTCACCTTCTTGTGCAGCGATCCCTGAGCGTCGCGCTCGATCGTCGGCGTGTTCATGTCGAAGACGATGCTATTGAACCCGAGCGCTTTAAAACGCTTGGTCGTCAATTCGGGGTTCCGTTCCTGGTAGAGGCAATTAAAGACGTCGAGCTGGTGGTCGCTGATGGCGATGACCTCCAGGTTCTTTGGAATGAAGTACGCGATGAACGTCCCGACACGGTAGAGATACGGGCGGCCCGGAACACTGCCATGGCGGTCCACGACGATCTCGCTGATGCCGCCGTAGTAGGGGATCGTGATTTCGCGCATGGCGTCGGCAGATACCTTTCCCATGGAATACTCGAAAATATTCCGCTGTTGCTCGAATTGCCAGAAACGCATCCCGAAGGCCATGATCAGCGAGAAGCCGATCAAGATCCCCGCCGCCACGCGGTTCTGCGTGTCCGGCGCCCGTATGACGAGCGCTTCGATCCCCACGATGAGTCCCAGAAGCATGCTCACGCCGTACCAGGGGATTCCGTTGGCGACGAACATCCACTGAAGCAATAGAACGAACGTGCCGAGCGTGAGCCAGCGCAGCCACCGCGATTCTTTTTTCCAGAAGTACGGCAGCAGGAGCAAGAGCGGGAAGAGCAACAGCGCGGGAAGCGTCGTCACGTAGTAGCCGGTCGAATCCAAGTTCATCACCGTTCTCCACGGCAACGTCAGGTAATGCGACCAGCCATGTTCAAATCCCCAGTACCGGTCGAGTTCCTCCTTCGCGCCGGTCGGTTTGCAGGCGGAGTCCTCCAAGTTCACGGCGAGCTCCGGCGGCAAATTGGTGATCTCCACCCCGGGAGAGAGATTGTTCGGCGCCGAGAATTCCAGCCGCGGAATGATTCTTCCCGATTCAATGTTGTTGTGCAGGATCCAAGGAAGAATGGCCGCCGCCATACCCAGTCCAAAGACCGCGCACAGTTTTGCGACGGGCAGCAGCGCATGACGCTTGCGGACGAGAGGAGCCGCGATGCAGGCGACGCCCAGAACGGTCAAAACGATCAGGAAGATCGTGGACGTACTCTCGCTCACGGCGACGCCGGTCGCGCGCAGGAGGATTTCGTCGATGGAAAACGTATTCTGTTTCGCCAGCGCAGCGAATGTCAGGAGTGCTCCTCCGACGAATGCAACCGGGTGGATCGTCGCGCCCAGAAGGATCGCGCCGAGGGCGAACACCGACATGGCCGCGGTCACCTTCGTCGCGAAGGCAAACCCAATGAATAATCCCGATAAGAAAATCAATCGTAGAGACGCAAATCGTAAAGACGCAAAATTTTGCGTCTCTGAGCCATCATCCGCCGGGGGTTCATCCTGCGGCGGAGTCACTGCCAGCAGCAGCATGAGTATTGCCAGCGCCGAAAAGAAAAAGATCGCATTGTCGATCTTCATGTCGGCAAAGGAGAAGTGGCCGATCAACGGAAGTCCACAGTAGAAAAGCGCACTCAGGAATCCGGCCTTCTTTCCCAAGAATGTCCGTGCGAACACGAAGACGGACATCGCGGCGAGCAGACCCGCCGACCAGTTGACCATCATGGAGGCGGTCGAGCCGAACGGCGCGTTGTAGCCGAAAAGAAGAAAGCCGACCGAGGTCAGGTACGTCCAGTCGAACGGCGACATCGACGCGATGAAGTGGCCGTAACTCACGAGCAGGCGCGGGCGGTTCAAGTAACTGCCGAGATCGTCCCAGCCGATGGGAAATGGGCGGACGACTTCGAGAAAGTTCAGGGCGATATAGCTGATGAGCAACCATCCGAGCAGGAGCGAGAGGTCCCACCACGTGTACTCGCGTTCCCAGGTGTGGAACAAGAACCGCTTGAGCCAGTACCGCGCGTGCGGGAAACCGGCGATCGGAATTGCAACGGCGAGTATCCAGCCCGCTTTCGCCACGTACAGTCCTGCGACGGCGATGCACCAGAGCAACACGATCATTCCGCATGCCCCGAGCCCAACGCTTACGATCGCTTCGAGCATCGGTGACGAAAACCCGGAGTTTTCCCTCCTCGAGTGCCGCGACGCCCAATGCAGGAGCGACCGGCCCAGCACCAAAAATTCGAACAGCAGCGCGAGTACAAAAAGCACCTGTGTCAGGATGCGCGTCACGAACGCCGTTTGAATGCATCGCATCCGCAGCGAATAGAGCTGCGCGCCGGCCTCCGATTGTCCGTACGACGTCAAACAATTGCGCGCGAGCAGGTCTTCATAGTCTTTGTGCAGCGCTTCGAGAGCCGGTTCACTCACGTTGTACGTGTCCTTCGTCGGTTCGGGATAAAAACGCACCGGCGCTCCGTTCACCGATCCGAAACTCAGCGTGGTGGAGAAGAGCCACACGCTCGCGACGAAGAGCAGGAGGATCTTCCACGGCGCCCACGTCACGTTCAGCAATGCATCTCGTTTTCCGTACATTCCCACGAACAATATTGCGAAAATTTCTGTGCCCATGAGAATCCTTTCAAGCCTGCTAAACGGGTACAACCAAACAAAACCTCTATCGGCGATAACTACCAAGATGAGCACGCCAATACTCGCCCACCAGGGAATACCCTGATGGAAGTTCCATGTTTTCGTACTACTGTATTTCCAGACAATAAAACCGAGATAGACGAAAAGCGTCATTAGCAAATACCAAAGGAACGGCTCGGCCCGGGCGATGGTGTTCCATATGAACGGCGTGAGCGTCGAGATTCCCCTGCAGATATAGGACGTGGCGTCGCAGGACGCCGTGACCGAGTCGATCGACGCATCCGACATCAGCGCGGCCCCGTGATACGGGACGCCGAGGTAATAGAGGAGGGTGTAGCCGCCCCAGACAATGAGCATCACAAACAGGGCAATGCTCATGTATTGAATCGTTCGGGAATTCATCGGGCCCATTGTAGCGGTATACTGGCCGTCCCGCATACTTCGTCCCTCTCAGTACAAGTGCTCGATCTCCCCTCAATTCGACGGCAATTCCCCATTCTCTCACAAAAGATCGATGGGAAGCCGCTGATCTATCTTGATTCCGCCGCGACCACGCAGAAGCCGCAGGCGGTTTTGGACCGGATGCAGAAATTCTACGGAGAGGAGAATGCGAACGTGCACCGCGGGATGCACGTGCTCGCAGAGCGCGCGACCGTCGCGTACGAACATGCCCGAGTCACTGTCCAAAATTTCCTGAACGCCCAACGCCCGGAAGAAATCATTTTCACGAAAAGCTGCACGGAGAGCATTAACCTCGTCGCCCGCTCCTGGGGACGCGCGCATCTGCGCGAAGGCGACGCCGTCGTGCTCACAGTGCTCGAACATCACAGCAACGTGGTTCCCTGGCTGCAGCTTAAAGAGGACCTCGGCATCGATATCCAATGGATCGACATCGACGATCACGGTCATCTCAAAACGGAAATGCTGGATGCGTTTCTCAAAAAGGGAAACGTCAAACTCGTGGCGGTCACTGCGCAGAGCAACGTGCTCGGCGTCCGTCCGCCGCTCCCAGACATCATCACCAAAGCGCACGCGCACGGCGCGCTGGTCCTGGTCGACGCCGCGCAGTCGGTCGCCCATCACCAGACCGACGTACAGGAACTCGATTGCGACTTTCTCGCGTTCAGCGGGCACAAGCTCTACGGCCCCGGCGGCATCGGCGTCCTGTACGGCAAAAAGGAACATCTGGAATCCATGCCTCCGTTCCTCGGCGGCGGAATGATGATTCAAGAAGTGCATCAAGACCGCTTCACGCCCGCGGATATCCCGCAGAAGTTCGAAGCGGGAACTCCGGCGATAGCCGAAGCTGTGGGTCTTGCGGCGGCCATCGAATGGATCGGGCAATATTCGTGGGAGGAGATTGAGGATCATGAGCAGTCCTTGATTGCCGCGGCCGTCGAGACACTCCATGTCATTCCGAAAATCACGATTCTCGGTCCGGGCAATGGAGGGGCAAGGCATGGTTCGGCTTCGCTCACCACAGGTGCCTTGCCCTTACAATCCGGGTGTCTGAGCTTCGTCACAGAAGGAGTTCATCCTCACGATCTCACCGAAATCCTCGGTCGGCAGGGCATCTGCCTCCGCGCCGGTCATCATTGCACGCAGCCGCTCCACCGGCGACTGGGGATCACCGCTTCGACGAGATTGAGTGTGGGGATCTACAATACAGAGGAAGAAATCACCCCCGTGCGCACAGCGGTGATACAAGCCGTGAAGAAACTCTCCTCATGATGATTTCTGTTTGTGCAAAAGTTCCTGAAGAGAATTGTGTATCTGTATCCGCACTCTGCTGAAGAATGCTTCCCAAGGCCTCTTGTCCGGCTCAATAGTCGGATGCAGGTCGGAAGGCAGGCCGGCAGCTTTCTTTAATTTCCTCTGCCCCCTCTTGATCTGTGCGATACGGGAATCGGTGATAGGTCCTACTTTTATTGTCTCCAGTGTTCGCGTCCGCACATGCAGATATATCCGGAGAGACTCCACGACTTGACGGTGTGTCTGCAGAGCGATGTTACGTGGTTCAAGACGCTTGAGGAGGTCGTACATCTGGATGATTCGAAGCGCATTGTCGGGCACATCTTTCCAGGAGAATTTCCACGTCTGCAACACTTTCTCCCATCCGGAAATAGAGCTCCCCAATTTTTGTGCACATGAGTCAGAAGATATCTGCTCGCACAATTCTTTGATTTCTTGCAGACAGTCTCGCAGTACCACTGATTTACCGAAGTCCTCTTTCATGGGCTTGCAGTGGTAGTGTGCTTCGGCGACATGTGCGAGAAATGATCTGGAATCAGGACCGCCTTTCTCCTCCAAGAGCGGAGCCGATTCGATCAGAGACGCATCAGCGATTTCCATCGCCTTGGCGAATGTCAGTAATCGATTCACAGGCTCCCTCATCAGAGCAGACCAGCTGCTGTTGGCGTATTTCCTATCCAAATCTCTCCACAGTTCTACGGCTTTACTCGTGCGTTTAACGAGCTCGTTGACCGTGTCGATCTCCGCAATACCATCGAGTAGGTCCGATAATTCCACGGCAACGAGTGCCTCATCGCGTGCTTTGATAGGGAGAAAATCGATCGCGTCATCATCGTCTGATGGATGCTCAAGCAACTGGAGGCGCTTATCATTGTGCGGCTCGGTGGTCATATTGTTATTATGTAATAATTTTAATATATTTGCAATACCCCCTGGATGGCCTGAAAATCAGGGTATTTTCAATTGCAGGTAGCATTATGGTCATGGACCTCTACGCCGAGAATATTCTCGATCACTATCGGCACCCGCGCTGCAAGACACGTCTGCCGTCACCCACAGTCACGCATGACGAAGTGAACCTGAGTTGTGGCGACGCGGTCACGCTCGATCTGCTCATCAACGGCGATCATCTTCAAGAAATCGGATGGGAGGGGGGCGGATGCGCGATCAGCCAGGCAGCGATGTCGCTGCTCAGTGAAAAACTCCAGGGGGAATCATTAGAGGACGTCGAGTCGCTCAAAAAAGAAGATGTGTACGAACTGCTCGGCGTTCCCGTCGGGCCGAGACGGACGAAGTGTGCATTGCTCGGATTTCATACGTTGAAGAATGCCCTGCGAAAATTTCATGGAGAGCAATCGCAGGGGTGGATGGATACGGTGGAGAGTGGAGCCGCCCACGGGAATTGAACCCGTGACCCCATCCTTACCATGGATGTGCTCTACCTCTGAGCTAGGGCGGCTTGTTGCGAGAGGCCACACGCTACCAGTCTTCGCTTTCTTCGGAAAGCTACGCCTAGACAGGCCAGCCTTCGCGCTGCGATGCTACGGCTGGCAAGGCAGCTTTCTCAGTGTCTTCACAAGCCGAGTGTTGCCGCAAACAGCTCCATTCCTCTGAGTACCCACTCCATAATCGTCGTAATCCAGAACGAGAGGACGGGCAGGCCGACGAGCATTTCGCCGAGGAAAAGCGCAAGGACGATATACGGTCCCACCCGCATAAACTCTTCATATTGTTCTGCGTACCGCAGTGGCACGAACGCCTGCAGCACTTTCGATCCGTCGAGCGGCGCGATGGGCAAGAGGTTGAAGGCCATCAGACCGAGGTTCAGGAAGAGCGACGCGCCGAGCAGTTGCACGAGAAAAACCTGCCAGACCGGTCCCGATCCGGTGATCTGCAGCAGAGCCCACGGGGAGAATCCGGCGCGCTGCCCGAGCAAGACGAGCGCCATGAATGAGACGAATGCGAGGATCAGATTACTTGCCGGCCCCGCGATGGCAGTCAGGCAGATATCGCGCTTTGGATGGCGGAAGTAGAGGGGGTTGATGGGGACGGGTTTCGCCCATCCGAAGCCGACCGTCAAAAAGAGGAGCGCACCGAGCAGATCGAGATGCGCGATGGGGTTGATGCTCAGCCTCCCCGCGTCACCCGGCGTCGGATCGCCCAGCCGCGTCGCCACCATCGCATGCGCCCATTCGTGAATCGAGACCGCGATGAGCAGCGCAATGATGTAGATGGGGTTCAGAAAGGGCATTGACCGAAGCATACACTGTCGGTACTCTCTGCGTCCGATGCCACGAATCTGCGTCAAGACCGGCAAGAAGACTTCCTTCGGCAACACCCGGAGCCACTCGCTGCGCCACACACGCCGCCAGTGGAAGCCGAACATCCAGACGAAGCGCGTCTTCGATCCCGCCTCCGGCACGTACAAGAAGATGAAGGTCTCGACGAGCTATCTCCGCACACTGGCAAAGAGGTTGAGGGAGGGGAGGACGATATAGCTTATTAGCTGTTCAGCTGTTTTAGCTTCTTAGCTTCCTCGTTAACAGTCGAAGCTTTTTTGAAAACTAAACAGCTAAAAAGCTAAACAGCTCGAAAGCTATTACAAAAAAACGGGCAGGCCCAGCCCACCCGTTTGTACACAGTTCAATGATTATTTCTTGAACGCCGCGAACAGCGCCCACACGCCCACAACGAGGTGCAGAACGTTGTCGATCGGGTTGTCCAAGTTCACGATGCCGTAGAAGTTCGGCGACGGAGTGCCGCTGACCATGAATCCGAGGACGCCGAAGGCCAGTGCGATGAGGCCGACGAGGACCACGATCCACTTCTTCAGCTCGCCGATGGCGAGAGGCGATACGACGATGGCGACGACGCCAAGGCCGAGGTGGGCCCAGTTTTCCCAGGGCCAGAATGTCAAGAACTCGCCGCCGATGTCCGGCTTCAGGAAGCCGATCACGGCGAGAAGAAGGAGGATTACGCCTCCGATCTGTAAGAACTGCTTGGGGTTCACAGAAATAAGGGGGAAAGAATAGAAATTAATGGGAAGAATACGCCTTCCGTTGCATGGAAAAGATGAATTGAGTTGACGATGGCGCACGCTAGGTTCTTTTGAAATGTCACGTAAAGACGCCTGCGGCGTCCACGTGACACGCAAAATCGCTTCTCGCCTAGAAATATTTCTTGGATGTGATTTGTGGCCGTGCCACGTGAACGCGAGCAGCGCACTGCGAGCGTTTTTACGTGGCGGAGAGGGAGGGATTCGAACCCTCGATGGTCTTTCGACCATACGCGCTTTCCAAGCGCGCGCACTAGGCCACTATGCGACCTCTCCATAAATGAAAATATTGAATGAACGTGCACCGGCCACGGAGCCTGTCCCGAGTAGCTCAGCGCCGAGCGCTGAGCGTATCGAGGGACGACCTCTCCGTGGGACGCAATTTCAGCACAGCAACTCCATGGAGTCGAGGTCAAAGTACTGTGATTCAGCCGGTTATTTCTTTCCGATCGTTCCGCATGCCTCACATCCAGTGATGCATGCTTTGAGCGATTTCACCCACAGGCTCACGGTGACCGCGAAGGCGATAAGGGAGAGTGCTCCGGCGTTGGTGCCGAAGACGAACATGTACTCCCGCATCCCGACGGGGATCAGGTAGTGCGCCATGACGGTCTCGAGCAGCGCTGCGAGAGTCGCGAGGAAGAGCAGGACGGTTACGACGATGTGGCATGCGAAGCACGCGTTATCGTGAGGATTTTTCTTTTTACCAAAAAACATAAGAAACGGAGGAAGGAACAGGGGTGAACGGTATCAGAGATAGAGGAGGGCTCAAGGAAAGGAAGTGGTGGAGCCCGTTGATTAATGAGATGGCAATACTTTGGCTTCCTCGGCTTCTCCCGGTTCCTTATACTGATCACATGAAGATTTCCCTGAACTGGCTGCAGGATTTCGTGACACTGAAGGTCACCGACCCGCAAGAGATCGGCAAACGTGTGACCGCCGGCGTCGCGGAAGTCGATGACGTGGAAATTCTGGGCGGCTTGCTCGACAAGTGCTGCGTCGGAAAAATTCTCTCGTTGAAAAAACATCCGAATGCCGACCGGTTGAACCTGTGCGAAGTGCAAACCGACAAGGGCGTAAAGAAAATCGTCTGCGGCGGAACCAACCTCCGCGTTGGCATGCGCGTCGCGGTCGCGAACGTCGGCGCAAAGGTTCGCTGGCATGGCACCGAGATGATGACTCTGGCGAAAACCGGCATTCGCGGAGAGGAGAGTGAGGGCATGATCTGCACGTCCTCAGAACTCGATCTCACCGGCCGCATTCCACAGAAAGACGAGCGAGAGGTCATTGATCTTGGAGATGGTGACTTGGGAGTTGGCGAATCATTAAAAGAATATCTCGGTCTCGATGACGTCGTGCTGCATATCGACAACCACGCCATCACGCATCGGGCGGATTTGTTCTCGCATATCGGCTTCGCGCGCGAGTTCGTTGCGTTGGGACTGGCGACGTGGAAGAAGCAGAAGACGTCCGCTCCCGCATTTCCCAAGACTCCTCATCCCGTGAAATGCATCGTCGACCGCAAAGATCTCGTTCCGCGGTACAGCTCGGTCCTCATCGACGTCGCGGGACTCGGCGAGACGCCCAAGTGGATGCGCACGCGTCTGGAAGCGACCGGCTGGCGCTGCGTCAGCCTCCCCGTCGACATCACCAACTACGTCGCGATGGAAACCGGCATGCCGCTCCACAGCTTCGACGCCGATGACATCCGCGGCGATTTCCACATGCGCGCCGCCAAGGAAGGAGAAAAAATCACGACGCTCGACGACGTCGAACGCGTGCTCCCCGAAGGCGCAGTCGTCCTGAGTGACCGTGAAGGTATCTTCGACCTTATGGGCATCATGGGAGGACTCCGCAGTTCGACAAAGGAATCAACTCGGCACGTCTATCTGCACTCCGCGATCGTCGATCCCGTGGCGATCCGCAAGGCGATCATCGCGACGGGCCACCGCACCGATGCGTCGACTGTCTACGAGAAGGGCATTCCGCGCATCTCCGCCCATCTCGGTCTCTTCCGCGCCATCGAACTCTTCCTGGAACTTGTGCCGGGCGCAAAACTCGCGTCCAGACTTGAAGAATGGGGTGATAACGGGAAAGGAAAACCGATCAGTCTTTCCCTCGAACGAGCGAATTCCATGCTCGGGATCGACATTCCCGAGAAAAAGATCGTGAAGATTCTGGAGGATTTGGAATTTGACGTGAAGAAAGGATCAAAGGCGTCCATGACGGTTACGCCACCCCTCCATCGTCTTGGAGACATTCGCGGCCAACACGACCTGATCGAAGAAATCGGGCGCATCTACGGATACAAAGATATCCCGACCGAATTGCCGGCGGCCCGCATCGATCCTCCCAAGCGCGACATGCGTACGCACCGCCTTCGGGACCAGCTCAAGGAACGCGGCTACATCGAACTCGTTCCCATCTCGCTCGTCGGCGACGCATTGCTCAAAAAATCCGGGTTCGATCCGTCGGTTGCCGTCGAGGTGCGTAATCCGATCGGCGAAGAGTTGAAGCTGCTCCATACTTCCACACTCCCCGGTCTCTTCGAGCATGCGCAGCGCAATCTTCTGTATGCCGGATCGATGCTCAAGACATTCCATCTCGCGCGCGTGTTCAAGAAAGGGCAGGCGGAGCATCTGGAACTCGGGATGCTGCTGGCCGATCTGCAGAAACCCGCGCAGCACCGGGCATTGATCGACGTTCCGTTCCTCCACTTGAAGACCGACGTATGCGATGTATTGAGGAATCTCGGATACGAGCTCGACGTCGCGGTTGCGGGAGAATTACCCGCAGTGGCGCATCCGGGCCGCTATGCAGAACTCCTCATCAGAGCCGCGGCGAAGCCGGAGCGAAGCGACGGCGAAGCCGGGCCGTTCACGCCTGTCGGAAGAATTTTTGAGGTCCACCCCTCCGTCGCGTCGCAATTCGATCTGCCTCCGCGCGCCACAGCGGTCATCGTCGATCTCTCGGCGGTTCTCGCCGTCGCGCCGGCGGTCACTGTCGCATCGCCCGTGCCTCAATTTCCCTCCATCGTGTACGACGTCACGCTCACGGGCAGGCGATTGACCGAGCAAGTCGGCGATCTCATCAAGCGCATGCGCGGCAGTCATGAATACCTGGAGAGTGTCACGGTCAAAGATCTCTACAGTGAAAAAGATTCCTACAACCTCACGCTCACATTCACCTACCGGGCGGGGGAGAGGACGCTGACGGAACAGGAGGTGAAACCGGTGCACGAGAAAATCCTCGCCGGAGTGGATAAGGATTAGGGGCATTTTCAGAGTCCCGAAAAATCACTTTTTGGAATGTGGAGTTTTGCTCATGGGGAAAAGCAAATCGGGCGTTCCATAGGGGTGTGGAACGCCACTTTTCTGCAGAAAGTATTCAAATTAAAGAAAACCGCCTTTTGGGGCGGAATTCGATTACCCAGCTGGGCACTCACGACTCGAGAATCAATTCCTATTATACCCCCCGAAATCAGCACGTCAACAAAAGAATTATTACACTGCAGCAGCCGAATTTTGCATGGGCCGTGGTCCATGGTTGGCACCCACGACTTGAGAATCCTGGGCTGGGGTTCGATTCCCCCACGGTCCACCAATTCGGCGTGCGACATCATCTGTTCAGTTATACTTCCTATCCATGTCCATCGTCACCAAAACCGGCGATAAGGGAACCACGGGTCTCTACGGAGGCGCGCGGTTGCCGAAAGACCATCCGCGCATTTGCGCGTACGGAGACGTCGATGAACTGAATGCGATTCTCGGTGTCGTGCTCGCATCCGTGCATCTTTCGGTCGATGCGCGAAAGCAACTCACGGATATCCAGCACCTGCTCTTCCGCGTGGGCGGCGATCTCGCGACGCCGATGCAAAAAGAATCGAAGCAGGAACGGGTGAGCGCCGAGCATGTCGCGCGCGTTGAAGAGTGGATCAACGTGATCGAAAACAGTCTCCTCCCGCAAAAATCCTTCATTCTTCCCGGCGGGACATCCGCCGCCGCGCACGTGCATCACGCCCGAACCGTATGCCGCCGTGCGGAGCGGTCCGTTGTGAGCTTGCAGAAAATCGAGCCGGTGAATCCCGACGTCCAAGTTCTCCTGAACCGTCTGAGTGATTACTTCTTCCTCCTCGCGCGCAAGCTCAATGCCGAGGCGAAGGTTTGGGATACGGAGGTGAAATACTGATACAGCAAAAGATTCCAATCTCAGTGAGGACGACGCGCATTGACTAATATCAAAAATCTGCAAGAATATTCCCTATGCCTAAGAAAAAATCTCACGACGAACCGGTTTCGGAACAGGCATGCGAAGGGCTGATTACGGATATTCAGGAAGGAAAATTTCGTCCTGGCGAATTCCTTCCGCCATCAAAATTGGTGCTGTCACATCCGAACATCGGCAGAACCGCTTGGATGTATGCCATTCATGAACTCGTTGGAGCGGGAATACTTGAACAGGGACATCACCGCCGGGCTTCCGTGAAGAAATATTCGAAAGAGGATGTCGCTCATCTTTTTGCAATGCGACGATTGTGTGAGAGAGAAGCAGGTCGATTGGCGGCGAAAGGCATGGATGGAGGAGCATCGCATGTTCTCGGTCAAAATTTGAATTTCTTCTTGCAATCAACGCCTACGGAAGACGATGCGCCGGTGAATCCCGATCTGAGCAATCAACTGCACGGCTCAATCATGGAGGCCGCACAGAACAAATTTCTCGTCCAAGAAATCGACGGAATTCGTCTCATTATGAAAACGTTCTTCAGTCGTTTGCCTCTTATTTTGCCCATTGTCCTGACTACCGTGAGAGAACACAGAGACATTACGAAGGCTTTAGTGAATCGTAATGAGAAAGGGATACAAGAACTCATCGAGCAGCACGTGGACGAACGGGAAAAAGACGTGCTGAGTAAATGGGATTATTGATAGTCAGGCAGGCCAAAAATTCATCACCACTATCATCACGAAGAAGATTCCCAATGGCACGCCAATCAGCCACGGCAGCATCTTCGATTCATCGGTCCGCACGCTCAGGTACAGACTCAATCCGCCGTAGCTCAGAGCGCAGAAGGCGAGCGGGAGATCGGCGATCTGCATCCACAGCGCGGCGTCGTTCATCCAGAGTTTGTTTTTGAGCAAGATGTACGCGACGAAGAAAGAGCTGCCGAGGAGGTAAAAGAAGAATGCGCTGAGTTGCTGCAGAGGACGAAGCACGCCTTTAGGATACTGCAATACTCGTTTCAGCACATCTGCGATGAGTTCCGTCCTATAGTTTTTTCCTCTTCTTGTTCTGCACCGTCAAACGATGCCTGCCCTTGCGGCGGCGGCGCGCGAGCACTTTGCGGCCGTCAGCGGTCTTGGAGCGCTTCAAGAATCCATGCCTGCGGAGGCGGCGTCGCCAACGGGTCTTTCCTAACATAGCCGGGGCATGGTACGGGAGGATTAGGGCTGCGGCAAGAGTAAGCACTCATGTCAGCAGGCCATGCAGTCGTATTACCTATGTGTTTTTGGCGAGAGTTGCGTCAGCCAGGCGCTTTGTTTCGTCTACGATCCTCTGGAAACAAGCAATGGTCTCCAGTAGTTTCGTCAGGGCGTCATAGTCCTCTTTCACATCCTTAGCCTTCTGGGTGGTAACAGGGTCTAGCTGTTGAAATAAGTCAGCCAAACGGAATCTCAATTCGTCCATGAATGCTGTAAAGCCAAGAGTTTCCTGGAAAAAAAGCTGGAGTCTCTTTGTCCATGGGAATTGGTCTTCCAGAAGTTGTTTCGAGTACTTCAATCCGTGTCTCCCAAATGCCCCTATTTCACGGAATAGCATCGGATCCATGTGTTCATGAAGTTGCGCAAGCAGAGTGGCGGTCGTCTCGGGGGTCACCTTGTCCGGCATTGTGATAGACATACACAAGGGAGGAAAAATTATCGCGGGGTTGATTGTCGATAGACTATAATAACATTTATTAAGCTAATATGTCAAGTTTTTCAAAAAGCACTCAAAATAGTGTTTTCGCAAAAGAAATTTACGAATGGCTGCCATGCCTGTGGATTTGCAATTTAATAGATATTATAACATAATACAATTATGTTGACTATGTCGTCCGGGAGCTATCGGGAAGAGGAGTTACCTGTGGCAATGCATGCAGAAGAGCGGATTACGGATCCGGCTGCTCCGCAATTTGCGGAGGGAGAGCACGGAAAAATTGAATTCCGGTCGGATCTGGTGTGGAAACTCCCTGTCCAGAGCGAGCTGCCGGACGGCGCGCGGCACTATCTGGAAGAACGGTTGGCGCACCTGCTCGAGCGGAAACTGATGGAAGGCGCTATTCCTGTGACGGAGATTCTTCCTTCGGGGCAAATTGTTTTACGGGATATACTTCGGGATCCTTCATTAGAAGAAACGGAAGTTCTTCCATCCGGACAAATCGTTTCCCGGGATACATCTGATCATGATCGTCGTGCTGTCCAAAGGGCATTAACGCAGATATTCACTGAACTGCTTCCCTACTGTGCAAAGGCCCTCCCGAAATGGACGAGTAATTCATTATTGATGGGTAATACGCTTGAAGTTGCGGACAAGAGAATCAAGAATACAGGGAATAGCGTACAAAAGTTTCTGTGGCCGGTGTTTGGTGGCTTCATGATTATGGGCGAATTGGGTTATATGAGCCAACACGATGCGACACTGAAGGCTATGGACCGTGAGCGTCGGGAGGAGGAAAACCAGAATGAGCGGAATCAAGCGAAGGATTTTATGGATGCCGCCAAGCCGTTCATTGCGGCAATCGTGAACGAGGCGGAGCGGCGATGGAGCGTAATGGTTGAGGAGCGTGCCCAGCAGGAGCAGGAAAACCGGCGCCTTCTTCGCCTGCAATCCCTCGTCATCGGTGATGGTGTTTCGCAGAAACTCGCCATCGGACTTCGTGATTGCACACTGTCCGTCGATGGAAACACATGCAAATTATGCTTTACCAAACCGACCGTCATTTATCCTGTGTGTGCGGGGGATAAGCAAGACTTCTGCGGAGACGCGATTTTAGACGGCGTGACTGTTGATTTTACCTGTCCTCCTGTCGCACGTGTGCACTTTGCAGCATCGAATGTGTGTCCTATCCGTCGTGGACGGCTGCATCCGACAATCACCTTCACGGAATTTTCGGAAGACGATTCTCCTTTAATACACAGAGATGCCGGATCCGGTGTGCGGGCGGGTCGACCAACGCAGGGAATAACAGAAGAGGGAATCATGAAATGAGTGGATACGAACGGCATCGTGTACACTCGCCTCATGTTCACAATTCAGAAACTTCCCTCCGGCCTCCCCGTCCTCACGGCTCCCAGCGCCGGCACCGAGTCCGTCACCGTCCTCGTCTTCGCGGGCGCAGGCTCCCGGTACGAAACGAACGATGAGCGGGGGATCAGTCACTTCCTTGAGCACATGTTCTTTAAAGGAGGGAAGAAGTACAAGACGACGCAAGAAGTGAGCGCGGCCATCGACGGCGTGGGCGGCGACTTCAACGCATTCACCGGCAAGGAGTACGCGGGGTACTACGTGAAGGTCGCGGCGGAAGAAATCGAACTCGCGTGTGACGTTCTCTCCGACATGCTCCTGCACGCGACGTTCCCGCAGGAGGAAATCGAAAAAGAGCGCGGAGTGATCATGGAAGAAGAGCGCATGTACCAGGACACGCCGATGTACCGCGCCGGGTGGGACTTCGAGGAGCTGCTCTACGGTGACTGCCCGCTCGGGTGGGATACGATCGGCAAAGAGAAGGTCATCCGGTCGGTGATGACGAAAGATTTCCAGACGCACAAAGACAATCTCTACACCCCCGATAACCTTGTGCTGACGTTCGCAGGGAAAGTGACCGACAAGCAGGCGATGACGCTCGCAACCAAGTACTTCGCGCCAATTGGCGGCAAGAAGAAAAAAGAATTTTTGCCGCTCAAGAAGTACGGCGGCAAGAAAGTCTACCTCCGTACCAAGAATACGGAGCAGGCGCACCTTGTGCTCGGGTTCCCGGGGCTCTCGGCACTCGACGCCAACCACTTCACAATCAAAATCCTCTCCGTGATCCTCGGCGGCAACATGAGCTCGCGCATGTTCCTCAACATCCGCGAAGCCAAAGGCCTCTGCTACTACATCGCGACGGAACTCGATAACTACCTTGACTGCGGATCACTTGCAACCCGCGCGGGCGTCGACCAGTCCCGCCTGCACGAAGCCATCTCTGCCATCCGCAACGAGTACGAAGTCTGCGCCGCGAAGGGCGTCACGGACGAAGAAGTCCGCCGCGCGAAGGATTACCTCAAAGGCAAAATCACCCTCGGTCTCGAAGACAGCGAAGAGCGCGCGCACTTCTACGGGAAGCAGCAGCTGCTCTATCCCGAGACACGCACAATCGAGGAGTACTTTGACGAATTGGAAAAAGTCACCAAGGCGCAGGTCAATGACCTTGCGAAGAAGATCCTCAAGACCGAAGAGTTGCGGCTTGTTGTGATCGGGAAAGAGGAGAGCGAAGAGAATCTGGAGAAACTCTTACAGTGATTTAATAATCACGATCAGGCTGTTCGCGCCAGCCCTGGTTAGCCTGTATGAGCTCCTGCGCACGTTCCAAGAGTAAATCGAGGCAGTTTATCGTTTGCAGGATTTCGTCCAATTTCGCCTGATCGGATGCCGCTTCCGCTCGGGTGTCTGCTCCTGTGGTTTTCTCTACGACCAAGGCCCCGCCCAAACTATGCCTGAAGAACTGACCCAGTCGCGAAAGACCAAAAATAGGATATTCTTTTGCATACGCGGAATGTGCTTCCTCCAATAACGTATTATAGTACTTTTAGTCATAATAAGCAAATTCCCAGAAAGGAAGGGTGATACACTACATTTAATGAAGAAGCTCTTTTCCTGGGCCTCGACCGTGTTCGGATTTGCCATGTTCTTCGTCGCGCTCTGGGTGATCCGACAGGAGCTCCATGGGCGCAGTGTCGCGGAGGTATTTGGGGCCGCGGGCATGGTGCCCCCGTACCAGTTGCTCATTGCGTTTTCGATTACCGTCGTCTGCTACCTGCTCCTCACGGGATACGACGTTCTGGCGGTGCACGCGCTTGCCGATCGTCCCCGATGGGCGTCGGTCATGGTGAACTCGTTCATCTGCCATGCGATGAGCATCAATGTCGGATGTTCGGCGGTGACGGGCGGGTCGCTCAGGTGCCAGTACTATCTGCGGAAGGGGATGAAGGGTACCGAAGTCATCCGCATCGTTACCTTCTGCCTCGTCACGTTCTGGCTCGGATTCCTCGCGCTCGGCGGAACGATTTTCCTCTTCCTTCCTCCCGCCGTTCCGGAATTCGTCCATCTGCCTTTTGCAACGCTGCAGCCGCTCGGTGCGCTGCTTCTGCTCGCGCTCGCAGCGTACTTCTTTATCATCCTGGTTCACCGGCGGCCGGTCTCTGTTCGCGGATGGGTGATTCCCGTGATCCCCGCGCGGGTGACGCTCGCGCAGATCGGCATTGCCGCGTCGGAGTGGATACTCGGCACGGCCGTCCTGTTCGCCCTCCTCCCACACCATCCCGAACTCACGTACTTCCATCTCCTCAGCTTCTACTTCCTTGCCCAGGTGTCGGGCCTCATCAGCCAGGTGCCGAGTGGACTCGGCGTGTTCGAAAGCATCATCCTCGCGCTCGTGCCTGAATCCCTCGATCCATCAATGGTCGTGGGTGCACTCCTGCTCTACCGGTTGATCTTCAGTTTGCTGCCGCTCAGTGCCGCCGGATTACTCCTCCTGGTGAGAGAAGTGAGATATAGGAGGTTGGCGGTGGCTTGAGCGAAGGCGACAGAAGCGATAAAGGGAACAAAGGCGACAGAGGTGAGAGCAGCATTCCCTTGTCTCTTTTGTTCCTTTTGTGCCTTTGGAGGCCTCGGGTTCAAGGAAAACTGTATACTGCTTCTATGAATCTTTTAGTGACAGGCGGTGCCGGCTTCATCGGCTCCCACTTCGTCCTCCGGCACAAAGAACAATTCCCCGACGATCTCATCGTCGTGCTCGATCAGCTTACGTATGCGGGGAACAAAGCGTTCCTCGAGCCCGTGCTCAACCGGATTCGTTTCGTGCAGGGCGACATTGCCGATGTCGAACTCGTGTCACAGTTGATCCTCCGGTACGAAATCGACACGATCGTGAACTTCGCAGCCGAGACGCACGTCGACCGGTCCATCAAGAATGCCGTGCCCTTCATCCACACGAATATCGTCGGCGTGCAGGCACTGATCGAAGTCTGCAAGGCCGCGCCCGCCGTCCGTCTTCTGCATATCTCGACCGATGAAGTCTTCGGTGACATCGCCGATGACGACGCTCCGCGCAAAAACGGCGATCCGCTCTATCCAAGCTCTCCCTACGCCGCGAGCAAGGCGTCCGGCGAAATGCTGCTCCTCTCCGCGATGCGTACCTGGAAGCTCAAGATCGCGATGACCCGCTGCACCAATAACTACGGCCCCCATCAAGCAGAGGAGAAGTTCATTCCCACGGTGGTCCGGTCTGCGGTCAAGAACGAGCAAATTCCCGTCTACGGTCAGGGAAAAAACAAACGTGACTGGCTCTATGTGACCGACCACACGGATGCGCTCGAACTGATTCTCAAAACCGAGTGGGCCTTTTGGGATGCGAAGTTGCCGGGTGTGCACGAGAGTCAGCCTCGCGGTTCCGGTCATATATTCCATATTTCTGCGGATGACGAACGTCAGAACATCGACGTCGCAAAAATGATTCTCAAGATTCTGGGGAAATCGGAAGATCTCATCAGTTTCGTCGAAGACCGGCCGGGACACGATTGGCGGTACGCGCTCGATTCGTCGAATACGCGAAAGCTCGGTTGGAAGCCGAAAGTGTCGTTTGAAGAGGGGCTGAAAAAGACGGTGGAGTGGTACAAAAGAAAACTATGAACGCACGATTTATTTCAAGAGTTCTGCCGTCACGGCTCCCCAGTGAACCTCAGGTATCTTGAGAATGTCTTTAAGAATGAAATCGATCCCCCTCGTTTCTTTCATCACCCATAATCGAATATCGGCTATCTGACGTCGTTCTTTGTTAGAAAGATTCTCCAATATTATCGTTTTGTCCGGCTTTCTTGCCCACTTCGTGAGAAGTTCGCGAGTACCGGAAAGTTGACTCGCTACATCTGCGGAACCTCCTTCGCGCAGATGCCGAATCATTTCTTCAAACGAATCAACGTTTATCATGACCATGGATACATCCATTTGCCTGTTGAATTCATTTATCAACAGGTCTGCTGAAAAAGCAGACTTCTTTGCGATTCTCACAGAATCAGAGACGGCATTTTCTACAGGTTTCATAATATCATTATAACACAAAAATATCAATTTAACAATAATCGTCGTGTACACTGTGCTTGATGAAAATAATCCTTGCAACGGGTATTTACCCTCCCGACATCGGGGGCCCCGCGACCTACGTCCGGCATCTCGCGGAAGAGCTCACCGTCAGAGGCGAGGAAGTCATCGTGGTGACGTTTATGAAGACGCAAGATTCCAAAGGCAGGTCTCAGGAAAATGAGAAGTGGAAAGTTGTCACGGTCTCCCCCGCGGGCGGTCCGCTCATCCGGTGGAGAAAATTTGCGCAGGTACTCAAGCAGCACGGCACGGACGCCGATATTGTGTACTGCTTTTCTTCCGTGAGCGCCGGCGTTCCGCTTCGTCTCGCACGTCTTAAGAAACCGAAGAAGCTTTTGCGGCTCGGGGGAGACTTCCCATGGGAGCGCTACACGGATCTCGGCGGACGAAAGACTTTGAAGCAGTTTTTGGCGTCCGCGCTCAGGCTGCGCTCGGCGATGGGGAGCATTCTGCGCGGATTCCATCATGTCGTCTTCTCCACGCACTTCCAGCAGGAACTCTACGAACTGATGTATGCCCATCTGCCGTCGCATGCCGTGATCGAGAATGCACTGCCGGCCCGCGACATCGTCCGGCACCAGCGGCATGATCCACTCCGGCTTCTGTACCTTGGCCGTTTCGTGAAATTCAAAAACCTGGAGAACCTCGTCCGCGCGGTGGCGAAAATTCCGCATGCAACGCTCACCCTCGTCGGCAGCGGGCCCATGGGAACCAGGCTCTCCGCACTCTCCCGTTCACTCATGCTGCAGGGGCGCGTGAGCGTGGTGCCGCCGGTGCACGGCGACGGCGTCACGCGCGTGTTCGTGGAGCACGACGTGCTCGTGATCCCGTCCATCACCGAAATCAGTCCGAACGTCGCGCTCGAAGCCCGCGCTTGCGGCCTGCCCGTCATGCTGACCGAAGAAAATGGCCTCAGTCCCGAACTGCGCAGCGGCATGGTCATCCGGCGGCTCATCACGGTCAACGACATCACGAAAGCGATTCTCGAAGCCGACCAGCACTACGAAGAATTCGCGACCAACGCCGCGGAGCCGTTCGTCCGTCGAAGAGGATGGGAGGAAGTGGCGGGGGAGCACGTGAAGCTGTTCAAAACACTCTAAGGACCGGCAAATCATGAATGTACTAAATAGTAATTTTGTTGTATAATAATACAACAAATTCCATGCCTCTCTCAAACAAACCAACATCCGATTCACAAGAGACTCTTCAGCCGGAGATCCCTTTTAATCCCGATCAAGAATTGACTCCTATTACTCAGCCGAACGCAGGACAATTCGGCACTCTTAAGCGAAGGGGGATGGTTGATGTCTTAGGCACGTATCTGAAAAATGACAAGCTGGCGTTTCTCCGCGAGTACACGGCGGACGGGTGGAGCGCGCTGCTCGATACCCTCCTCGATCCGATGATCGTGAAATCAACCAACGCATCCGGCGGACACCGGCATGCGCTGGAACGCATCAGCAACACCCTCGGGTTTCTGCTGGTCGCTTCCTTTTTCGGTATCAAGAGTAAGAAAATGGAGGCTGCGATCAGGCGGTTGAATCTCCAGCATGCCGATGCGGGCATTTTGGACAAACACACGTTTAAAGTGACTGAAAAATATGAAAATTCTTTTCTCTACGTGCTCGCCGTCATTATCGAAAGAATTCGTGACGGTCTGGAGAAACGAAATATTCCCCGGGATTCCAAGAAGGGAATTGCGATTGCATGGGATCTCTGCAAGGTGTGGTATCAACTGGGAGAAAAAATCGGAGCAACGCGCATGCCTAAAAACCTTGAGGCACATGATCACTTCGTACGGTCACACGAACAGAAGATCCGTTCCGAAATGCCGCAGGACCACCAGGCTCAAGAAATGGCTAAAGAACAAGCAAAAGTAGCGTTGCCTGCGATCGCGGCAACGGCCGGACTCACCGTTGAGAAACTCCTCCGGCATGTGCGTCCGGATGTGAAGAAACTTCTTGGTCTCGATGATCGAGACGTCCAAATCCAAGCACAAGAGGAATCCAACACCATGAACAAAGAAAAATTCAGCGTGACCCAATATCTGCGCACCGCGGCAAGAATGCTGACTCATGCCATGCTGGGAAAACCCGAATACCTCCGCGTTCTTGAGCAGGCCGACGAAGAGCTGGAAAAGGCGAATGATCCGAATTGGCGATTGGTGTATTCCATTCTCCGTTATCTCGGTGAACATCCCCCAAAAGAGCCGCCCAAAACAATGACGATCGGCAAGAAATCCGAAGGACGAGCGATCATCAACGAAGGCACCAGGCCGGATGTCATGTATGTGGTGCTTCCAGAACCGAGATCACATCTGACGGTCGAACAACGAGAGAACGGGCAGATTGCAACAGTGGATGCAGCAAGTCTGATAGGAGAGTTCAACATGACAGAAGAAATTCCTGCGACCGCGACTGTCCGCATGGGCAAAGGCCAAGTGCGGCTCGTGGAAATTACCCGGGAGCTGTATGATAAGCTGTGCGAGTATCCGCTGTTCAATAAGGCCATCACGAGCCTCAAACAAAAGCGCAAGAAAGACAACGAAACACTCAACGGCAACGGTCACGCTTCCGCAAGTGCAAGCTCAGTTGCGTAAGCAACCACAGAGATACCCGTGCGGCGATTTTCCGCTATCCTTTGCGCATGAAGCTGCTTATGGTTTCCGGTGACCGCAGTATTCTCCAAGGAAAGAGAAGCGCTTTTTGGCATACGCTGGAAGAGCTTTCAAGACATTGGGAGCGAATAGACGTTATTACTCCACGCACGAAAGAATTAAGAATTATGAATAATGAATTAAGAAATTCGTTCCCAAATGTTTTCTTTCACCCATCACGTCGCGGACTCTGGTACCAACCGTGGTGGATTTTGATAAAAGGAGATGAGTTGATCAAAGAACATCATCACGATGTGATGACGGTGCATGAGTATCCGCCGTTTTATAACGGCATCGGGGCGAAGTGGCTCCATCGAGCCGGGAAGATTCCGTACTGCCTCGAGATTCATCACATCGTCGGCCATCCGGTCGCAGCCTCATGGAAGGAGAAGATCGGGAGAATCCTTTCAAAACTCTATCTGAAGCGTGACGCGTACCAGGCGGCGGCCGTGCGGACGGTCAATGAAAGCGTGAAGCGAACACTGACCGAGTGGGGGATGCCCGGAGAGAAGATCCATGTGGCTCCGTCGTTCTATTTGAATGCCGAGACGCTTAAACCTGATCCGTCGATCCCCAAGAAGTTTGACGTCGCGTTCTGTGCACGGATCGTTCCCAATAAAGGGTGGGATACTGTCATTCGAGCCATCGCGTCTCTTCCCGATGTTTCGATCATCGTGGTGGGCGATGGACCGGAGCGCACGCCGATGGAACAACTCGCATTTGAGCTCGGAATGATCAACCGGTCGACGTTTAAAGGCTGGCTGAACTCCAATGCGGACGTGTACCGGGCAATGCAGTCCGCAAAAATGTTCGTGATGCACTCGACGAGCGAAGGCGGACCGCGCATCGCGCTCGAAGCGATGGCCATCGGCATGCCGGTGATCGCGACGCGCGTGGGCGTGATGCCCGATGTCATTCAAGAAGGGGTCAATGGGGTTTTCACGGATGGCACGGCCAACGGACTCGCCGCGAAGATCACGATGCTGCTCAAAGATGCGCGGATGCGGGAGAATTTGGGGAAAGAAGCTTCAAAGATCGTTGGAAAGTTTGAGAGAGGGAAGTTGGTGAAGGAGTATGCAGAGTTTTTAAAATCCTCAGCTCAGACGGCGGCGTCTGAGCTGACATAATCCCGTTCTACTCATCTCATGCGTTTATTAATCGTCACACAGAAGGTCGACCGGCACGATCCCATCCTCGGTTTTTTCCACCGATGGATCGAGGAGTTTGCGAAACACTGTGAGCGCGTCATCGTGATTGGTCAGAATGTCGGCGATTATGATTTGCCGAAGAACGTGACGGTGCTGTCACTTGGGAAGGAAAAAGGGGCGTGGAAAGTCGCGCAGGTTCTGCGCTACCGCTGGCTCCTCTTAAGGTATCGCAAGGAATACGACGCGATTTTCGTTCACATGACACCAATCTGGGCTGTCCTGGCGTTCAAGGACGCTCTCATCCTGCGAAAAAATCTCTATCTCTGGTACGAAGCGCGCGGCGACCGGTGGCCGCTGAAGCTTGCTCTGCGGATCGTCAAAAAAGTTTTCAGCGCGTCGCCTGCCGGCATTCCCGTTCAGACACCGAAGAGTGTGATCACGGGACACGGAATCGACACGGAGATCTTCTCGCCGGGCGGGCTGCGTGATCCTCATAAGATCATCGCCGTGGGGCGAGTGACGGCGTCCAAGCAATTGCACGTGATTATCGGGACACTCGCGCGTCTTCCGAAGGAATTCCGGCTATCGGTGTACGGTCATGCGATCACGGCCGCCGATCACACGCTGATCAGAACGCTGGAGAAAGAAGACGCGATGCGCGCGGTGGCGGGGAGAGTGGAGATCGGCTCGGTGACTCATGAAGAAATCGTGCACCGGATGCGGGCCGCCGCGCTCTTCCTGCACGCTTCGAAAACAAGTCTCGATAAAGCGCTCCTCGAAGCGATGGCCTGCGGGTGCCTGGTGGTGTCGTGTTCGGAAGCGGCGAGGGGAACGCTGCCGCCAGAGTGTCTCTCCACCGCAGAAGGCATGGCGGACCGGGCGAAGACGCTCCTGGGGCTTCCCGAACCGGAGCAGGAGGCGCTGCGGCGGCAATTGCGCGAAATCGTGGTCCGGAATCACAGTCTTGCGCGGTTGGTGGAGAGATTGGTGAGGGAGATGCAGGCGTAAAGTAAACAAGGGAAACGAAGAAATGAAGGAAACGAAGATCCTCGTTTGCCTCGTGTCCTTTGTTTTCTTCGTTTACCCTGGTTCTGTATTCCTCATTTATGACTCCACCCCGGCTTTCCATCGTCGTGCCCGCGTATAACGAAGAACGGACCATCGGGACAATCATGGACCGGCTGCATGCCGCATGCGGCATGCAGCCGGTCCATGATTGTCCCGATGGTCCGTTCTTCGT
>JABFSS010000093.1 GCA_013140485.1 Candidatus Peribacteraceae bacterium
GTACGGCGATGCATTCAATCCTTTGATATATGGACGACCCTATGATTTTTCGACGCCGTTCTTCGAGCAATTCCGAAAGCTTCTGCTTGAAATTCCTCTTCCATCGATGCGCGTCGAGCTGTCCGAGAACTGCGACTTCAACGTCGACATGCGCGAGTGCAGCAACTGCTATCTCTGCTCACGGACGCACCTGTCGCAAAACATGCTCTACACGTACAGAGGGAACAAAAGCAACGACTGCGTCGACTGCATGCAGGTAACCGAGAGCTCACACCTGTACGAATGCGTCGAGTGCGTGAAGTGCCAGGACAGCCGCTACCTCTTCTTCTGCAGCGAATGCGCGACGTCGGCGTTCCTGCTTGATTGCCGCAACTGCATGGACTGCTTCATGTGCTGCAACCTGCGCAACAAGCGCTACTGTTTTTTGAACGAGCAGCTGACGAAAGAATCGTACGAGAAGAAGCTGAAGGAATTCGACTACGGATCACGGCGGATGGTGGAGAAAGCAAAGACGATGTACGCAGACATCCGCCGGAAGGCGATCCGCCCGAATCTGCTTATTCAGAACGGCGAGAATTGCTCAGGCGACAACATCATCGGTTCTAAAAATTGCCACCGTTGCTTCGGCGTACAGAAGTGCAACGACTGCCGCTACTTGTGGGATGTGAAACTCCACCGTGACGCGATGGACGAATACAGCGGAGGCCGCGAGAGCGAACTCATGTACGAGACGACCTCGGGATCGGGATCGTACAACGTTGCATTTTGTCTGCGCGCGGCGACTTCGCAGAACATCCTGTATTCGTACTTCGTCACGTCGTCGAAGAACGTCTTCGGCTCCATCGGCATCCGCCGCGGAAACTTCTGCATCTTGAACAAGGAATATTCCCAGGAAGAATATGAGACTCTGATGCCGAAGATTTTGGATCATATGAGGAAAACCGGAGAATATGGTGAGTTCTTCCCCGCCTCGCTCTCGCCCTTCGCCTACAACGAAACCGTCGCGCACGAGTATTTTCCCTTAGCCCAAGCTGAAGCCAAAAAACTGGGCTACCGCTGGGCGAAGGACGAACCGAAGGCTCGTAAGGATCAGGTCTACACCGTCCCGGACAAGATTGACCACGTGCAGGATGACGTGACGGGCGAGATCCTCCGTTGTGAGGAATGTTCAAAAAACTACAAAATCGTTCCGCAGGAGCTCGCCGTCTATCGTGAACGCCGAATCCCCCTACCCGCTCTCTGCGTCGACTGCCGATATCTGGAACGCTTCGCGGTCAAGAATCCGCCGCGCCTGCGCGATGATGAATGTAGAAACTGCAAGAAGGCGATCCGGACGACGTATCCGGAGAATTGTCCGGAGATGATTTACTGCGAAGAGTGTTATTTGAAGGAGGTGTACTGAATTCAGAATCTACTTCTTCGAACGCCTGCTGGCTCTTTTACGCCGCTCATCTTCGTATGACGTATCGCCCGCGACGTGGTAGACGTTGCAGAATGACTGCTGACGGTATTGCGTGATCATGTCGACCCGCCCATCGCCCGTCACCTCGCGGCAATCGATGTGGAGTGACTTTTCCGCCGCGGCGCTAAAGACTTCGCTCGGAACGCTTTCCCGATTCGAGTAGAGGAGACAGCGAATGCCCGTACTGGAATCGTTTTCGGAAATACACTGTGTGACTGCGCTGTCATCTTCGATGCGCACGCTGAGCTGTGGGAACGCTTCTGTAAAACTGACCCCGAGCGTTTTTTCATGCAATGCAAACGTCTGTTGCAGCTCGGGAGGAATACTCAGACGGAGAGAGTTGCCGGCAGCAATGGTCGCAAAGATTTTACTGAGAATATCGCCAACGGCATCGTTCGCGCTCACACGCAGCATCACCTGGCCCACCGGTCGCGATTCGATCCAATCGTGTTGACCTTTCACTTGGTACGGCGCGGGCCGCTTTTCGCAGTAGTATGTGTCCTGCTCAAACAGATAGTGGCGGCCGGCATGGATGGCATTCTGCACAGCCGGCACGATGGGATGACTGAGACTTTTCTCCTCCACCTGATCGAGAAATTTCTGCAGGCCAGTGGGATCTTCCTGCAGCTTTTCGGGATTGAATCTCATGCGCATCCCGGGCGTACGGCGGCGCACTTTGGCATTCATGAGCAGGAACTCCTGCGTTCCGGTCTTGGCCCCATGCGCGCCGCGATGCGCATCCGGACCAGCGCCGTCGCCGAAACCCTGGTCGGCTCGCGCGCCGGTCGACTTGTTATTCACGTACAGGTTGCCGGTCTGCCAGTGCTGGAGGGCATAATCGATGTGGGGCTGTTTGCGGCTGTACAGAGCAGCCGTGAGCGATCCGCGGCTGCGGCTTGCCGTTGCGACGGCTTCTTCGATTCCGCCATCCACCTGCATGATCGTGAAGATTGGAGCGAAGATCTCCTCCATTTTGGCGACGTCGAACTCCTCCGGATCAGCTTCGCGAATACCCGGTGCGCCCACGGTTGCGGGATTGAGCAGCCACTGCTCGCCCGGCTGGCGTTTGACGATACGATCGTAGAGCGGATCATCATGGTTGGGAGTTCTGCGGAGCGGCGTGACGTCCACATGCGGCGTGAGCGCGGTAGCGACGAGCATTTCCTTCGTGATGTTCACGAGATGTTTTTTGAGCTCAGCCATATTCACGTCCTTCGTCGCGATCACCAGACGCAGCTTGGAACATTTTTGACCCGCGTATCCGCAGACGCTCGCCACGATCATCTGCGCCGCTTCTTTCAGATCCATGGAAGAATCGATGATGGCGACGTTCGTGGCGCCGGTTTCGGCTTGCACGTCGGCGCCGGGATTGCATTTGTGAATCGTTTCCGCGGTCTTGGCGCTGCCGGTAAACCGAATGCGCTCGGCCTTCGCGTGCCCGGTCAGGTACGCGGCGTTCTTGTTATCGCACGGCACAAAGAGAAGCGCTTGCTCGGGTACTCCCGCACGGTGGAAACACTTCACCATCTCCAGGGTGGAGAGCATGGTTTCTTCGCCCTCGCCGCCCGAGGGTTTGACGAGTACGCGGTATCCGACGGAGAGGAGCGCCGAAATGTGCGCGGCGGGAATCGCCTGGGGGAAGTTCTTGGGGCAAACAACGACGGCTGTTCCATTGCCGTCGGTGGAGAATTCCAGATGATCGCGCGCAAGGAGAGCGCGCCATTGGAGATCGGTGAGACGGGAGAAATCCATCATTTCGTCCACTTCGGCATCGGCTTCGGGCACGGATTTCCCCGCATCGAGCATCAGCGCTTCCACCAGCTTCTCTCTGCTTTCGCGGAATTCCCCTTCCACTTTGCTCAAAATATCCAATCGTTCCTTCATCGATTTTTTGCCCCATCCCGCCGGATCTTTTTCCGCAAGCTCGAAAGCGAAATCAATGTCTGCCTTTTGCGCATACTCCACCTTTGCGAGCGTGAGGTTGGTGCGCGTCGGCCCCTTCACATGATGAACATTCCGGATGAGATTGCTGCCGTACCACGACGGGCGGATGTGCACGGCATCGCTGTCGGTGCGGTCCTTGCATGCCTGAATGCGCTCGTCGACCCATTGGCGCGTCTCGAGTGCCGCAGCGTTCATCGCGGGTGTTATTCGATACTGGTGGATGTTGTGACTAACAACGGAATTCTCATGCAGACCGCGGTTCGGCCGAATTCCGCGAGAAGGGGGATAGGCTCCGGTATGTTCGTTCGTGGCATCCGCGCGCAGTGCTGGGAGATATCCATTCTCCACCTGCGTCCTGCGCCATTTTTCGGAGTCGGGGCCGTTCTTGCACGTGACGCCGAGGTAATTGGCGGTCTTGCCGTCCTTGCTCTGTCCGGAAATTTCTTCGATTCTCCGCAGGTAATATTTGAAAAGTTCGACGATGCGATCGAGCGAGATGACGGGAATGTATTCGTGGCACTCGACGCCGTACCGCTCCGTAAGCTCGCGGAACATTTCCTGTCCGGTCATCCCCTTCAGCATCGCGAAACTCACCGCCCCGCCGTGCGCTTCGGCAAACACGCCCGCTTTCGCCAGCTCGATCAAGTGGTGTGCAACCGTAATCATATTCATGGATGCATGCGTGACGGTAAACGTTCCGCTTTTCAGCGGGTCGATCATCCTGCGCATGAGGCGCATGTAGTTGGCGTGCGTTTCGGGGCGCGAAGGAAGGATCGGCGTGCCCGACAATCCCATTTTTGATGCCAGCCATTCTTCGCCTTCCGTATTTGCTCCGCACACAAGACGCGCGCCGAGTTCGACGCCACCCTCGCGCACGCGCTTCGCCGATGCCGCCAGAAAAGGATCGAGCATTTGGGATTCCGTATCGCGCAGATAGCTCTGCATCGCCATTTTTATACGAACGCGCGGGAATGCTTTTGCAGCCTCCAGTACGGCTTCCCGTGTCATATCCAGAAGATCGGACCGTTCAGAGTCGATGCAAATTTCCGTGTAGGAAGCGTTGTTTTCATTTCGATATTTGTCTGCCTCAGCGAAGATTTCTTTGAGTGCGTTCGCAAGGTGCTTTGAGCTGGAGGCCGTGGCGATTGCGGATGTGGACAGCGCAACGAGCGCCGTGGGCTTGATGGCGATACGCTGGGCGGTCGCAGTTACGGCGTCTTTGTACCACTGGAGATTCTTTTTCGCTTCCTCACCGGTTGTCGCGGCTTCCACCACCAAATTCGCTTCGTACCCGATCCCGGTGAATCTGGAATCGCTCTCAAGAGACTCGATCACGTTATTGGCGCTCGCATCTTCCTCTATTTGCACAAATCCTCCGACCTGCTTGAGAATTTGGCCACGCACCGCGCGCATCACCAAAGGAGCGGCGAGCCTCGCGGGCCGGGAAGTGGCGAAATACAAACCTGCACGTTCAAACCAGCTCAGAATCTTGGGGATGTCTATCTCATCGACCACTTCGCGCAACGCATCCCATTGCAAATAGGAACTCTCCGGACGAAAGACGCGTTCGGGCGTTGCACCGGCTAAAACGGACAAATGATGATCCGTGAGTTTTCCAAGATCATCCCGTCGCCCTTTCTCACCTGGGGTCATTTTGGCGCTCGCACTCTTCATCAGATCCAACGCAAACCCGAGAGTCGTCTGCGCCCGTACTCGCAATTCGTTCGGAAGATTTGAGTCGAATATCAAATGTCTGACTTTGCCATCCTGTGACGAAGAACATTCATCTGCATCGGTGAGGATGCGTCGAGAATCGACGGACGTGTGGCCTCCATTACGCATGTAGGTATGGCGATGGGATAACCAAAAACAGCGCACCATACTCACAGAAATGTGGGTAAAGTAAAGTTTTTCGCCCCTGCGTTAAACCCGCAGAGGAAGCGAATGCGTGAAGATCATGACGTCAGAGCATACCCCGTAACCTCTCCCGCTCCCCCTTTGGAATCTCGAGCGTATCAACGAACTTCTTGAGTGATTCCTTGGTGACCTTTTCACCGCGCGTCAGCGCCTTGAGTTTTTCGTACGCTCCGCTGACGCCGTGCTTGCGAAGCACCATCTGAATCGCTTCCGCGGCGACTTCGGGGTGGGCATCAAGCTCGGCTTTGATAGCAGCACGGTTGACCTCGGCTTTGGAAAGACCCTTGAGGAGCGACTGGACCGCGAGCAGGTGGTAGCCGAATGCGACGCCGATGGAGCGCTGGACGGTCGAGTCGCTGAGATCGCGCTGCAAGCGGCTGATGGGAAGTTTGTCGGCGAAGTGGCCGAAGAGCGCGTTGCTGAGTCCCAGGTTTCCTTCGGCATTCTCGAAGTCAATCGGGTTCACCTTATGCGGCATTGCCGAGGATCCGACTTCTTT
>JABFSS010000054.1 GCA_013140485.1 Candidatus Peribacteraceae bacterium
GCACCGGGCTTGGACATCGGCGGGGAGTTGTTCAAGTGCTCGCGGATTCAAGCTCAACGCCGTTCGAATGACGTCCGCATCGTTGAGCAGAGTCGGGAGAATAAATGGCAGGATGTTGGTGTTGACGGCGAGAGCCCGTAGGACGAATGCTTTGTTCCCCCGGAGCGTGTCCGACGCGTATTGCATCGCCTGCGCATGTCCGCGCACCGCCGTCAGAACAATCTCCTCGTCTCTTTTCAATGCGTCCGGAAGGTACTGCAACACACCGCCGTTGAGACTGTAATCGATCATCCGAAGCACCAATGCCCGGTCATTTTTTCGTGCTTCGGAGAGTGAAAGATAGATCCGGTCGTCTTTCCGAATAGCTGTGAGAATAATATCTTCATTGTCCCGGATTGTTGCGGAGGCGAGAAGGAACACCTGCACCGTATCGGCCGGAGAACGGATTGCCGCAGATACGGCAATGAAATCATCTCGCAGCGTGTCGGAGGCGAATTGCAGCAGAAGTCCGTCCCGTTCCACTGCTCCGATGACAAGCGCACTGTCATTGCGCAACCTAGTTGATGCGTATTGCAACATCTGGGCGTCGCGCCGAAGAGCACTTTCGACGATGGTCCGGTCATCGGGGATTTCCCCGGAGGCGAACCGCAGATTACCGGGAAGACTCTCAATGGCTTGCCGGGCGATGACGGCATCGCCGCGAAGCCGCAGAGAAGCGAATTCGAATGCGGCGGCGCTGGTGGCGATTGCGAAACGGACGATATCAGCGTCATCTCGCAGTGCTTCGGAAGCATATTGCAGCGAGGGGCCGAAACTTCTGACTGCCGCAAGAACGACATCACGATCTGCCTTTAGCGGAAGCGATGCGAACTGTAGCGCGTCTCCCGATGCCTGCACCGCAATCAGAACGACGGCTTTGTCATTTCGGAAGGCCTCGGGGATTTCGTTGAGTTGTACTTTGAGGCGTCGTAAGAGAATCAGGACTATTTGTCTGTCATTTCGGAATTCAACAGGAATCTCACTCGCTCTGTCGACGACTCCGGCGAGCAGAATGATGATTGACGGGTCTCGCTTGAGCCGCGGCGACACGAAGGCGAATGGCCGCGCAGTCCGGAGAGCCGCGCGTACGACGTCGATATCATCCTTCAGCGCGTCGGACGCGAACTCCAGCGCATGACCTGCTCTGCCGACGGCGAACAGCACGATGTCTTTGTCGGCGCGAAGTCGGTCGGAGAGAGACCGCAGCCCGATAGCCGTGTCCGACATCAGACTCAGGCTGGCAATGACGTCTTTCCGTTCGGCGGCAGTGACAGGTCCGCCACGAATGACGCTCGGGTCCGTTGTGAGTGTCGGAGCCGTCACCGTCGTCGATGTCGGCACCGGTGCATCTGGCAGCACCGTTGAGCCGGATGCCGGCGCGATGACGGGGAATTCTTCCGGCACGGCGGAAACGGTTCTGCGCGGGACGCCTGCCGGGAGCATGTTCTGCACGCTCTGCGCCGTGGAGCCGTCTTGAATGAAGATCGTAACCAGGTCCTGCGTTTCCTCCGTCCGTGCGCGGTCGAGGAGTCCCAGGAACGTGCGGAAATCACTGTGCCTCCCGCGGTTGCCGGCTCGACTCTGCAGCATCAGCCGGACTTTGGCTTGGATCGCCACGGGCGCCAGCGCGACGATGGCATCTTGTTCCTCCGCGGTGAGCGTGACGCGGGGTTTGCGGGCCTGTACAAGCGCGGCATCATCGCGGTGTTCAATCATCAGTGACCGCGCGAACTGCGCCCAGGTCGGGCCCGTGAGATCGTACTTTTGCTGCAATTTGGACCAGCTGCCGTCCGGCCGTGTGAGGAATCCGATCTGCCTGCCGAGGCGGTCGTTGCGCGATCCGGTGATGTCGCCTGCGCCGGCTGCGAGCAAGGCGAAGAGCGCCCAGACGGCCGGGAGTTTCCAGTTGGGATTATCGCTAAACATCGCGGCGATGCCCGTCACAAGCGCGCCCGTCGCGGTGACGACGAAGAAGGCCGTGCGCGCGAGGTTCGCGGCGCGCCGGTCGACGTCGGGATTGCCGGCCCATGCGTAGGGGTTGCCGGTGATGGCATCGGGGTGCAGTTCGCCGATGGCTCTACGGAACGAACGGAACACCGCCAGGACTTCATCCGCAGGTGCGCGAGCCGTTCCGACCAGGCTGAATTTTTCCCGATTGATCTCCGGTTCGACTTGCGAGATATACCGCAGGATCGCGACGGGGTTGGGGCGCGTGGTGATGCGTTCCTCCATGGTGGAATCGGACGGCGTCGCGAGCCTCTCGAGTCCGCGCAGCCACCGCGCCCAGTCGCTGGTTTCGGGGAACCCGCTCATCGTCTTCTGCAGCTGCTCCAAACATTGCCCTTTCACGATGCGTTCGCGGGCGCCGGAAATGGACGTGACGAACGCCTTGTTGGCGTTCTCGCGCCCATCTCGTTCCGTTCGTGTGCGGTCCGTCTGCATCTTGAGTCCTTCCAATCCCTTATGCGTGCCTTCGAGAATATTTCGGCGCACGGACTCTCTACTGGCCCCTCCCGCCGATCCTGTTTCGAAAGCGTTCATGGGTGTGAGTGTTCAGAAGTTAGGGGCGCGGAGTGGGCGTGGGGGTGGGAGTTCCGCCGCCGGCTGCCCCACGCTCGCGTCGTAGAATGTCCTCAATTTGTTTGCGGCGTTCCGCATTGATTACCCCGGCAGAGACAAGATTCTCGATGATTTGATCGTCTCTCATGTCCGCGAGAATCGGGATGTTTCGCTGCAGATCCTGGATCACTGCGCGCACGCCCTTTTGTTGTGCATCGGGCGTGCCAGCGGCCACGGCAACGTTCAAGTTTTGCGTCACGCGATTGCGAACGTCGACGTTGGACGTGGAATTGATTTGATTGACGGCTTCCGGGTTCGCCGTGCGGCTGCCCTGGAGGCCCGCGCGGTTGCCGAAGGAGCCGAAGCGGCCGAGGCGCAGGTCGTCGCGGACGAGGCGCGGATCGATGCCGCGGAGCGTCTGGCCGAGGGACATGCGTTCCTGGACCTGCTTGCCCGTGGCGTCCGGGACGGTTCTGCCCGGTACGGGGATGAACGGAATGCTCGTGGGGATCTGCAGCGCGACGGAACCGAGGCTGGAACCCAGCGACTTGATCTTCTCGGTGAACATGCCCATGAAGCCGGCCTTCTCGCCGCTCAGCGCGTCGAAGCTGTACTTCCAGATGATGAAGATCGCGACGCCCATCCAGAGGAACTGCCACCAGTTATTGATGTCGACGAAGAGGGGAATGGTCGTGCCGCGCCGGAAGGCCTCGGGTACGGCACCGGGATCGACCATCGCGCTCGCGTTGAGCATGATGAAACCGATCGTGAACGGAATCGCGACCTTCACGGGGAGAAAGACGGCCTGGAGGAAGTGCTCCTGCCATTTCCAGAAGAGATCGGCGTACTCGCCCTCACGCAATTTGGGGAACGCGAAGCCCAGCGCGACGAGCGGCATGAACGCCATCGAGACCCAGAGCACGGGAATGCGGATGAAGAACGCGGCCGCCATGGCGAGCAGCGGAAAGACGATGGCCACGTGGATGATGAGCGCGATGACGAGCTTGATGAGAATGCTGGTGAGTCTGTTGAAGGCATCCCGCATCGGCACCCCTTCTCTCAACCGCACTTCAGCTTCCAACGGGCGCACTTGCGCGAGCGACTGCAGCCGGGCGTGATTGACGATGAGACCGTGCAGCACTTTGGTGGACGTGCGGATTTGCGCGTCTGCACTGTTGATCGGGGCCGTCTGGTAGCACACGAGGGACGGCAAGGGGCACTTCCACCCGACGGTTGCGGGAGCGTCTGACTCGTCGATCATGCCTTGGCCGGGTCCTCCGGGGATGATGTCATTGGTCTGCTCGAAAAACTTGAATTTCAAGATGACGTCGCACGGGCGCCGCGCCTCGGTTTCGGTCGGCGGAATGGTGCAGGCGTTGTCGCCCATCATCGACGGAATTTGATAGACGGTGTACGTGGCGACCTGCGCCAGGTCGAAAATGACGCGCGGAATGAACCACGAGAAGTTCACGAGAACGATCGCCAGCGCGAACTTCGGCAGGTGTTCTTTGATCTTCGTTCCGTCCGCCGTCACGATCATCATCACGGCGCCGACGATGAGTCCCAATGCAAAGCCGAGGTTGACGAGATCACGCGTGAATTGCCAGATTTCCCTCAGCATCAGGAGCAGGGGCCCCTCCCCGCCGTCCGCGGGAATACCAAAGATGACCTGAGGATCCATGACGAGATCCAGGAATGCCAGCACGAGCCATGCCAGAAAATTGAGGATGCCGATGACCAGCGTCACCAGGGTCGTCGCGCCCGAGACCATCGTTTGACTCGGTGTCGTGAGTTGCGCCAGAGCCGTCTGCGGTACCAAGAAGGCCGCAGCCATGAGCAGGAATATCCACACGCCGGTGTGAAGTTTTTGTTTGAACATAAATCCAATAAGTATACAGGATTTTGGCTTCCCGTTCAATAATTCCGGAGATGCCTTCCGGGAGGTTGGAGGGTGACACGGGAGTCCTATCACGACATAATTTAAGAAAATAGGCGAGTATAAATTTTGTTCAACAGAGACAATGAAATATGAGTAAAACAGTTGTTTTTTGGCTTCAATTAAACAAATAAACTGTATATCTATATTGTTCATAAGCTTGATCACTTTTCTTGCGCTTACCATGTACTCATGCGTACTGTTTGTCATCACCATGTCTTCTGCAACTCTTAAAGCACTGTTCTCGTCGCAGACCAGAGTCAAACTGCTCTCGACGTTTCTGCTCCATCCCGACAGCGAATACTTCATTCGCGAGCTCACGCGCTTGCTCGGCGAACAAATCAACAGCATCCGCCGCGAACTCGAAAACCTCCGCCGCATCGGCCTCGTCCGCGCCCGGCACCGCAACCGCAAGAAGTATTACCGCGTCGATACCGAGTTCCCGCTCTACGCCGACTTGCGTAATCTCTTCAGTAAAGAAGTGCAGGCCGAGAGCCCGATCGTTTCGAGTCTCAAGAATCTCCCTAATATTCAGCTCATCGTCCTCGCGGGATCCTTTGCCAGTACGGAGAGCAAGGTCGACCTCTTGATCGTCGGCACGGTCAAGAAAGAGCTGATCGAGGCGTTGCTTCTCCAGGACCCCGAGATGAAGCACGTGAAGTATTCGATCTTCTCCGAAGCGGATTTCCTCTACCGCCTGAGTCTCAAGGACCGCTTCATTCAGGAGATTTTGAATGATCCGAGGCACATTACCGTTCTCAACTCGATTGCTGAAAAAGTAGCGGAGGCCCAGGGCAAATAAGGCAAACGAAGAAATCAAAGAAAACAAAGTAAACGAGGATCGTCGTTTTCTTCGGTTTCCTCGTTTGCGTCGTTTTCCTCTCCGAGCTGCCCTTTACAGCCGCCAATCCGATCTCTACCCTATCCGGGCTCATGACTTCCCACGTCGTCCAGCAGCAAGTCGAAAAATACGGCCGCACGGTTCCGAACCTTGCGCCGGGTAACACCGTGCGCGTGCACGAACGCGTGCAAGAAGGGGAGAAAGAGCGAACGCAGATTTTTGAAGGACTGATCATCGCCATCCACAAGGGGCACGTCCCGACGGACCGCTCGTTCACGGTGCGCAAAATCGTCTCCGGCGTGGGCGTCGAAAAGGTCTTCCCCCTCCATTCGCCGATGCTGCAGAAGGTCCAGGTCACCAAGGAAGCCAAGGTCCGACGCTCGAAGCTCAACTATCTGCGAGATCTCACCGGCAAGAAGGCGAGAATGCGCGAGAAGTTC
>JABFSS010000122.1 GCA_013140485.1 Candidatus Peribacteraceae bacterium
GCTTTAAGGTGTTCGTGCAGAAGCTCGATCCGTATTTGAACGTGGATCCGGGAACGATGAGTCCGTTTCAGCATGGCGAAGTGTTCGTGACGGATGATGGTGCTGAGACTGATCTTGATCTTGGACACTACGAGAGATTCATCGACGAACCGATGAGCAGGCTCAGCACGGTGACGACCGGACAGATTTATCAGGAAGTATTGGGGAAGGAACGGCATGGCGAATTTTTGGGAAAGACGATCCAGGTGGTTCCCCACATCACCAACGCCATCAAGAACAGGATCACGGAGGCCGCGGAAAAATCCGGCGCCGACATCATGCTGATCGAAATCGGCGGAACGGTCGGCGACATTGAAGGCGAGCCGTTTCTGGAGGCCGTGCGCCAGATGCGCCACGAAATGGGCCCCGCACGCGTGTTCCACGTGCACCTGACGCTGCTCCCCTACTTGGCGGCAAGCAAAGAACTGAAGACGAAGCCCACGCAGCTCTCGGTGCGAGATCTGCGGCGCGGAGGCCTGGACCCCGACATGATCCTGGCCCGCGCGGATCAGAAGATTTCCAGCGAACTCCTCGATAAGATCAGCCACTTCTGCGGAGTAGATAGACGCGCGGTGATTCCCGCCCCCACGGTTCAATCGATATACGACGTGCCGCAGAATTTCCAAGCGTACGACATGGCGGAGATCATCTGCGACAAGCTAGGTCTCGGGAAGGTGAAGCCGGACATGCGCGAATGGGAGAAGGGCATGCAGCGCCATGACGCAGCAAAAGGAAAAGTGAAGATCGCACTCGTCGGCAAGTACACGGGGCTCGATGACGCGTATTTGAGCCAGATCGAATCGATCAAGACGGCCGCCGTGTTCGAGAAGCGCCATGCGGAGATCGTCTGGATCGATTCGGAGAAGCTCGAGAAGAAAGACGCCGACGTCTGGAAGAAATTGAAGGAATGCGACGGCATCATCGTCTCCAGCGGCTTCGGTGGCAGAGGCATCGAGGGGAAAATCGCGGCGGCGCACTACGCGCGGACGGAAAAAGTCCCCTACCTCGGCCTCTGCCTGGGTTCGCAGATCATGACCATCGAATTTGCGCGCGCGATGCTCGGCGATCCCAAAATCACGAGTGAGGAATTCGACGAGCAGGGAAAATTGAGCAAAGACCAGTACGTTGTGCACTTCCTTCCCGGCCAATATAAGGAACGCAGCAAGGGCGGGACGCTGCGCTTAGGAGCGTATCCGTGCAAACTGAAGCCCGGCACAAAGGCATATGCGGCATATGGGGAGAAACTCATCTCTGAGCGACATCGTCATCGGTATGAGTTCAACAATGCGTTCCGCAAGAAGCTGGAGGAGAAAGGCCTGATCATCTCGGGTGATTCGCCGAAGGGCGACCTGATGGAGATCGTCGAACTCAAGGATCATCCCTTCATGGTCGGCAGCCAGTTTCATCCGGAATTCAAAAGCAGGCCGCACCGTCCGCATCCGTTGTTCGCGGCGTTCATGAAGGCGGTTGTTACAAGTAAGTAATGTAATCAAACAGCAACTTCCCAACCGATGCGACCACGACGACCATGAGGAGAATTTTCACGTACCGATTCCCCGCTTTCGCCGCCACGCGGGTTCCAACCCATGCCCCAATGCCGAATCCGATGCTGAGTGCGATCGCGTAATCCCATTGGATGAATCCATGGTAGAAAAAGATCAGACCGGATGCAGTCGATGAGATGGCACCGACCACTTTCCCCATCGCCGAGCTTTGAAGGAGGGTGTAACCGAAAGCCACGAGCACGAGAATGATCAGCGTGCCGAAGGTGAAACCGAAGAGACCTGCATAAAGTCCGGAAAACATCGCGGTGACTGCGAGCAGGACGATGTGGCGTTGCCGTGCGGGATGCTCCTGCAACCCCCATTGCTTCTTCATGAAGAGAAAGATCGTCGTCGTCAGAATAATCATCGCCAGCAGAAGACGCAGCGCTTGGTCGCTGAGGTCTGCGCTCACTATCGCGCCAACCGTACTGCCGACTGCGGCGCAACATCCAAGCAGAATTCCCCTCTTCAGAAGCGGCGTAGTCAGTACTCTCTCACGCCGATACCGAATCGCGCTGATCAATTCGAGCACGATTGCCGCCGGCCGCGTCGTGCCGATGGCCGCATGGGGAGATAAACCGAGTAACAAAAGAATTGGGAGACTCACGAGTCCGGCAGAACCCACCGCGGAACCGAAGAAGCCTCCGATGAAGCCTCCGACAATGAGAAGTGGAAGAGCGAAAAAACTCACGGGAGAAGGGTAGCAGACATCCCTCGTACGCTCGTCCGCCCGAGGCGGACGAGCTACTCGGGATGACAAAGCGTTTCATAGAACAACGCCTCGGTACGCTCCGCTGCAGCGGAGCTACTCGGCGATAATGCTTCGAAGGGCTCCGAGTAGAAAACCGCCGCCTGCCCACCGTAGCTTTAGCGAAGGCGGGAGCGGTTTTCGTACCGAGGAGTTTTGATGACTACGGCTTTGTCATCCCGAGTAGAAATTGCCGCAGCAATTTCGTACGAGGGATGGTTTGGTGTGTGTTGTATGCTATTCGCATGCCATTGCTCTCCGTCTCCCACCTCTCCCTGACCCTCAACGCCCAACAAATTCTGAAGAACGTGACCTTCTCCGTCGACCAGGGCGAGGTCGTCGGGCTGATCGGACCCAACGGCTCGGGCAAGACGACTCTCTTCAACGTGCTCTCGGGATTTTTGAAGCCGACGGACGGATCGATTCATCTGCGCGACGCCGATATCACGTCCGTCTCCCCTGCCCAACGCGCGAAGCTGGGGATCGGACGCGTATTCCAGAACTTCGGCATCTTCCGCGAGATGACGCTGGAGGAAAACGTACTCGTCGCTCTCGAAGCGCTGCCGAAAGAACAGCGGATGCTGCTCGGAAATATCAAAGACGTCGTGAAAGGAACGCTCGACATGGTCGGACTGAGCCAGCATGCGAAAAAGAAGGCCGGTTCGCTCAGCGGAGGACAGATGCGACTGCTCGAAATCGCCCGAACGTTGAAATCCGGCAAAGAACTCTTCCTCTTGGATGAACCGACGGCCGGAGTCAGCCCGAAGATGACGAAACAAGTGGCGGAGTTAATCGCGGAATTGAAGAAGGAAGGCAAAACCGTCCTCATCATCGAGCACGACCTGCCCTTCATCTCCCAGATCTGTGATCGAGTGATGGTGCTGGATCTGGGCGAAGTGGTCCTGAATGGAAAACCGAAGGAGATTAAGCACGATAAAAAGCTACAAGAAATCTACTTCGGGGCGGATCCCACGGCCTAAGCATGAATGTCAGCTCAGACGTCGACGTCTGAGCTGACGCCCGATTGACTACACCTCGTACTCAAGAAACTCTTTGACAGAGCCATAATCCCAAAGGCAAAGTTGAGAGGAATCTTTCCCCCTCTTCTATGAAGCGTCCCCTCGCTCTCCTCTCTCTCGCAGCCCTCGCGCTCACGGCCTGCCAGCCGGCAGGCGGAAGCACGATTAAAATCGGCTTCCTCGGTCCGTTAACCGGCGACATCGCCGCTCTCGGCAAAGACATGCTCAACGGCATCACGATGGCCATTGATGACGTGAATGCAAAAGGAGGAGTGAGCGGCAAGAAGATCGAGCTCGTCACCGAAGACGCCAAGTGCACCGGCGCCGAAGCGGCAAACGGGGCGCAGAAGCTCGTGAACGTCGACAAGGTCATCGCCATCATCGGCGGATTCTGCAGCGGTGAGACACTCGCAGCAGCACCGATTACTGAAGCCGGAAAGGTCCTCCTCTTCTCTCCCGGCAGCAGCAGCCCCGACGTGACGAAAGCGGGCAGTTTCGTCTTCCGCAACTTCCCGAGCGACGCGCTCAAGACCATCGCCATGGCGAAGTACTTCAATGAATCCGGATACAAGACGATGGCGATCATCACCGAGAACACCGACTACGCCACCGCACAGCGCGACGCGCTCCTCAAGAACTTCGGCGCGGACAAGACTGTCTTCAACGAAGCGGTCGAGCCCGGCACCAAGGATTACCGCTCGCTCATCACGCGATTGAAGAGCATGGACTTCGACGTCTTTGTTCCCAACGGCCAGTCGGACTCCACCAACGCCGCGATGATCCAGCAGTTCCGCGAGGCGGGGCTGACGCAGCCGATCGTCGGCACCGACACGACGGACTCGCAGGTGGTCATCGACATTGCGAAGGACGCCGCGGAAGGAGTCCACATGGTGAATGTCCCGACCTCTGGCGAAGGAAAAACGTTTGAAACGGATTTCACGGCAAAATACGGCAAGCCTCTCTCCTCGATTGCGTGGGCGGCCCACTCGTATGATGCCGCGGGAGTGCTGATCGAAGCGCTGAAGAGCGGCGCGGTGGACGGTGAGGCGCTGCGGCAGTACTTCGACGCCATGAAGGAGTACACGGGCGTCATCGGTACGTTCCACTTCGATGAAAACGGCGACGTCGTGGGCATTCCCTTTGTGCTCAAGACGATCTCCGGCGGCAAGATCTCGACGGTGAAGCCGATTCCGATTGACTGACGTTGATGAACGGACACCGCCTCGCAGCGTCCTGAGTACAGAAGGACGGTGCGGGGCGGTTTGCAAAAGATGTATGATGCATGAAGCGTTATGCAGCTTTTGATAAATGGATTGGTCGCAGGCTCTCTCGCCGCTCTGATGGCCGGCGGGCTGTCGTTGGTCTATGGCGTGCTCGGCATCTTCAACCTGGCGCTCGGACAGCTCGCGCTCGTCGGCGGCATGACCACGTGGTGGCTCCACCAGCAGATGGAGTTACCGCTCATGGTGAGTATTCTCGGCGGGCTGTTCGTCGGAGGAATCGTTACATGGCTGACGTTCGAGATTGCCGTCGCCCCGTTCTACCGCCGCGACCGGTTTCTGCCGCTCGTGACGACCATCGCCTGGAGCATGATTCTTGATGCGCTGATTTTGCTCGGCTTTCAGGAATATCCGCGGAGCATCCTGACGGGTTCCAAGCATTATGTGGAAATGGGATCTGCGCGGTTCAGCTTGGAGCAAGTCTGTCTCGTCGCCGCGACGCTGATCTTTGTCAGCGGCGTCGCATGGATGCTGCACTCGACGTCCTTTGGGCGGAAAATCCGGGCGACGGTCCAGCATGCGGATGCCGCGCGCAGTTTGGGGATCTCATCGTCACTGCTGCACCGCATCGTCTTCATCGCGAGCGGCGTTCTCGCCGCCTGCGGAGGGATCTACGTCGGCATCGACCAGAACATCAGCCCGACGCTCGCGTTCCCCATCACCATCAAGGCCTACGCGGCGCTGATCGCGGGAGGGAAAGACAACTTCTGGGGCACGATCGCTGCTGCGTACCTCATCGCCATGATCGAACAGCTCGCCGTGGGCACGCCGTGGTTCTTTGGACAGTACATTTCGGCGGGCTACCAGAGCAGCATCGCTTTGATCTTCATCATCGGCGTGCTGTTGATCCGGCCGAGCGGCCTCTTTTCCAGGACCGCGCGGACCGCGTAATCCCCTGCCATGCTCTCGTGCCTTCTCCCCACCGGCAATTACGCACTGCATCTCCTCGCGATCACCTCGATGACGATGGTGCACGTGCTCGGGTACAACGTGATCTTTGGCAAAGGGAAGATTCTGCACTTCGGGCCCATCGCGGTTTCCCTCGCCTCGGGGTACGGCACGTTCGTGACGCTGACGTGGACGGGGAGTTACTTGCTGGCCGTTCCCATCGGAATCGCGATGGCCGTGCTTCTTTCACTGCTCTTCACCTGGCTCTCGCTGCGCCTTGAACCCGACGGCCTGGGCATCCTGACTATCGCGATGCATCAAATCGTCCTGACGGTCGTGCTCAACTGGACGCCGGTGACTCGCGGAGCACTCGGACTGCCGCAGATTCCGCGCATGCCGTGGCTGCAGAGCAATGTCGCGCTGACCTCCGCAGTCGTTCTTGTCGCCACCGCGTGGTTCTTTCTGATGCTGCTCTTCGAACGCAGCACGTACGGACGTCAACTGCAGGCGCTGGCCGAACACGAATGGTACGCCAAAGCGCTCGGTATCAACCGCCCGCGCCTCTACTTGATCGCCTTCCTCATCGGCGGCATCGGGGCGTTTATCACCAACCTCTTCTATCACCAGTACCTCTACTTGGTGCACCCAAGCGACTTCCTGTTCCCCGTTCTGATCTTTTACGTGATGATCATCGTCGCCGGAAAACCGGGCAGCACGATGGGAGTGGCGCTCTCGACGATCCTGCTGATCTTCCTGCGCGAAGAACTGCGCTGTTTACCGATTGCCGCGTCCGTCCTGGGGCCCCTTCGTATGATGCTCTTCGGCATAATTCTCCTCGCGGCAGTGTGGTACAGAAGAGACTCACTGTTCCCAAAGAAGAGAACGATATAGAATTCACTCCGATGAATCTTTCGCAAACCATCCTCGGGGTCCAGTTTGAGAACCCGACCGTGCTTGCCTCGGGAATCATGGGCGTCACCGCCGGCAGTTGGAGATTGGTCGCGAGTCACGGCGCGGGAGGAATCACGACCAAGTCGCTGTGGCTGAAGGAACACAAAGGCCACCCCAATCCGACGATCATTTCGACGGAACATTGGACATTGAACGCGGTCGGCGTGCCCGACGCGGGTCCGGAAAAGGCGCGGGAGGAGATCAGCGACTTCTTGCAGGACAAACCCGTCCCGCTGATCGCAAACATCATCGCGGAGAGCGTCGAGAATTTCGCCAAAACCGCCGAGTCGATCCTGCCGTTGCATCCCGACTTCATCGAAGTGAACATCAGCTGCCCAAATGTGGAAGATGAATTCGGCAAACCGTTCGCCTGCTCGGCTCCCGACGCGGCCGCAGTCACGAAAGCGGTCAAGAAAGTAAGTAAAGGCACACCGGTCTTCATCAAGCTCTCGCCAAATGTGGATAGCATCGCAAAAATCGCCGAAGCGTGCGCAAAAGCGGGCGCCGACGGCTTCACGGTGATCAATACCGTCGGTCCGGGCATGGCGATTGATCTGCGCTCGCGCATGCCGATCCTCGCGAACAAAGTCGGTGGGCTCTCTGGGCCCGGCATCAAACCGATAGCGGTGAAGTGCATTGCTGATGTGTACGCCGCCACCGGCGGCAGACTACCCATCATCGGCACGGGCGGCGTCTACACCGGCGAAGACGCGATTGAATTGATGTTGGCCGGAGCATCCTTGATCGGCATCGGGACCGCCCTGGGCGACCGCGGCCTCGACGTCTTCAAGCACGTCTGTGACGAGATCCAAATGTGGTGCACGAACGAGGGGGTGGATAACGTGGCCGATCTGATCGGCGGAATGCACAAAGTGCTGGCGGGAGTGAAAAGTGAAAAGTTAATAGTGAAAAATGATCGAAAGAATTCTCCAAAAAGACGCTCGTAACTTTTCACTGTTCACTATTAACTTTTCACTCTTCGCATGACCGCCATTCAACTCCAATCCCGGCTCCCCCGCACCTACCGCATCAAAGCGATCAAGCAGGAAACCGAAATGGTCCGCACTTTCACGTTTGACGGATCGTTGGGAGCGAAACCCGGCCAGTTCGTGATGGTGTGGATGCCGGGCGTCGACGAAGTTCCCATGAGCGTCGCAGAGGATGACGGAGCGGTCACGCGGATCACCTTTTTCGCCGTCGGCGACATGACCAACGAGTTCGCAAAACTCCAGGTGGGAGATCTCGCGGGTTTGCGTGGACCATTTGGCACGCATTACGAATGGGAACCCGGCCAGCACATCGTTCTCGTCGCCGGAGGCTACGGCGCGGCCCCGATGTACTTCGTCGCAAAGGAAACCGTCGGGCACGGCTGCACGCTCGAGGTGATCATCGGTGCGCGGAGCAAAGAACACCTGCTGTTTCTGAAGGAAATGGAAGCGCTCCCCCACGTCTCGCTCCACCTAGCGACCAATGACGGATCGGCGGGGTACAAAGGATTCAATGTGGATATTCTCGAGAAGCTTTTGAGTTCGTGTCCTCGACCGACCAAATCCCAGCGCGGGTCTTCGACCCGCGAGGAAAAATGCCTCCCCATCGACCAAGTCTTCGGCTGCGGCCCCGAGATGATGCTCAAACGCATCAGCGAGATGTGCGGGAAATACGAGGTGCCGGCGCAGCTCTCGATGGAACGCTACATGAAGTGCGGCTACGGCCTCTGCGGCAACTGTGTGATCGACCCGCTGGGGATCCGCATGTGTGAGGAAGGGCCTGTCGTGAAGAACGAGGTGCTGCTGAAATTGAAGGAATTTGGGGAATATCACCGGGATGACTTAGGAAAGAAACATAGGTTTGATGAGAAGAAGTAGGCGAAAATAGAGTATTTGCATATTTAACAAAAATATGTTATTATATACGAGTCATCTTATGATCGATCTGACCGATCGTCCCGTAAGGTGGCACCGCTCCGCTCAAAAGGTGGACGAAAACAAACACTCAACCGTCTCTGCAGTCGTGGATGGCGGTTTTGTGTTTGCGCACAAACACCCTGAGCGAGCTGTTCGGTGACAATCACAGTGGCGTGGCGAGTCGAATGGGCGTTTGGCGTCAAACTATCACTCGTCAACACCGAGTGCTAGACAAACACTTTCGCATGTACTATGATTCCGATCCTATTTCCTTTCCCCATCCCACTATGTCCGGCGGTTGTTGTTTCGGTGGAGGCGGTGGCGCTTGTGGTTGCCCGTTCACGGGTGGCTGCGGCTGCTAAGCTCCCTCACACTGAAAAAAACGTTAGAGAGAAGAGCTCGCATACCCTGCGGGCTCTTTCTTTGTCCCTCCAGATCGTTCAGAATTCCCGCATATGAAGCACACCCCGCTGTTCGCCGCCATCGCGGCAATCGTCCTTTTCTTATTCCTCTCGCCCATGGTCGCATCCGCGCATGAGCACCGGACATTCACGATCGGAAGTAAGCAGTACTCGGTCGTCATAGGGTCGTTGAACGAACCGGTTCGCGTCGGAGACAAATCGGGAGTCGAGCTGACGGTTTCGGAACTCTCGACGGAAGCACACGAAACGACGGCGCATGTCGACGGCGACGAGCACCCCGCGGAAACGCCCGTCACGGGTTTGGAAGAGACATTGAAAGTGGAAGTGAGCGCAGGAGACCAGAAGATGATGTTCGATCTCCGGGCGCAATATGGCAAGCCGGGCAGTTACTCGGCGGTCTTCTATCCGACGATGCAGACGACATACACCTACAAAGTGACGGGAACGATCAACGGAGTCGCAGTGGATATCCCCTTCGTCTGCAACCCGGCCGGGCATCCGGCGACTCCGGAAGACGTGACTCCCGTAAAGATCACGGATGCGGTCACGCAAACACTCAAGAGCGGCGCGTTCGGCTGCCCGCAGTCGCGGACGGACGTCGAATTCCCGACAGTGACGAGCGGAGGCGGATTCGATTCCGGAATGCTGGGCACGCTCCTCGGACTTGCCGGGATCCTTCTCGGCGCAACGGCGCTGCTACGGGTCCGGACGCACCATCATTGATTCTCGTGTTAGTATAGTGACCGAATGAAGAACTCCCTGCGCGTCCTTCTCGGTATTGTGACACTCCTGACGGTGACGAACGCCGTGGCCTGCGTTGGGGGCCAACAGTGGACGAAAGACGTGGGCGAGTACACAGTGGATGTGACCGATGATTCCGTGACGATTGAACCGGGACAAACGGTGCACTTCGACTTTGGATTATTCACTCACGAGACGGATGACTACGGCGCACCTCTTATCGCAGATTTTTCGACGGTCGACGTCGCTTTTTTACATGGAGAAGAGGTGGTGATGCAAAAGCGGCTCGCAGCGACGGAAGACCGAGAACTTACCGGGTTCGATTACGTCTTCCCCGATGAAAACACGGACTACACGCTGGCCGTCATCTACAAAAACGGCGACACCGAGCTGGCGGCAGCAGCATTCCCGGTGCTCGTGGGATCGGGAGACGCCTCATTCCCCGACGGAGCGTTGAGTGGTTTGGCATTGCTCGGGCTGCTGGTGATCGGCGGAGTGACCATGGGAGCGATTCGGAAGAAGACGCCCGTCCGGGCGCGGCGGAAATGAAGGCAAAACTACTACTCACCGGGCTCCTCTTCGTGATGCTCCATGCGGAGCGTGCGTCCGCACACGCGACGCCGGTTCTTTACACACCTGCATCGTCATCCGTCGTAGCCGAGATGCCCGAGGCGGTGACGATTCGCTTCAGCGAGCGGATCGAAACCTTCGCGAGCAGCATCACGGTGTTCGCGCCTGACGGGAAGAAAGTGAATGAGGGCCCGGGAACCGTCGACCGAAGCAATACGCATATCTTCTCCGTGCCGGTGAACGCGACGGGATCCGGCACGTACACCGTCTCGTGGCAGGTGATCTCCGCCGATGACGGGCATTTTACGAAAGGCGCATTTATTTTCTCCATTGGAAAGCAGGACGGGAGCGGGCTTTCTGCCCGCGGACAATTTCAGATCCAGCACCGTTCAAGCTGGCCCGAAGCGATCGGCATTTTCCTCGAACTTCTCGGCGAAGCAATGCTCGTAGGAGCGCTCGTGCTGATGGCGTACCTCTGGCGCTCGTTGCGAAAAGACGGGATGCCGGCAACGGCAGACGGACTGCTCTCGCGGCGCCTCCGGATGATGATGACTGCCGCGTTTGTACTGATTCTGACCGGAGGAATTCTCTCCCTGGCTCTCGCGACAAGTAATTTGGCAACCGATCAAGGCTCTCCGTGGTCACCGGCGTTCCGCGCCATTCTCTCCACCATCTCCGGACGCTTCACGCTTTGCCGAATAGCTCTCGGCGCGTGCGCATGCACGCTCTTCTTTGCCGATACCCGCCGGATCACCGCAGCGCGGCGCTTCACGATGAATGAAATTCTCCTCTGGGTGATCGTCATCGTGATTGCACTGATGCGCGCCCGGGTGAGTCACGCGGCTGCATCGTCGTTCTACCCCGTCTTCTCCGTCGCGATGAACGCGGTACATCTCCTCTTCAAAGATCTCTGGATCGGCGGCCTGATCGTTCTTGTTGGAGCGTTCCTCCCGATCTTTCACCGACAGAAGGACCCTCGTCTGGCAGCTCTCACCCTGATTCGGTTTTCCCAGATCGCCATGGTCTCGCTGGCGGTGGGAGGACTGAGCGGCATCTATATCGTCTGGCTGCACCTCAAGAGCACCGTGAACCTGTTCACCACGCACTGGGGAGGCGGACTGATCGCCTTGGGGGGATTCGCGGCGCTCCTCATCGTCTTGCGTCTCTATCACCAAATGGACGTTCTGGGCGCGCTCATCGGAAAGCGCGACGGACCGAACCGGAATAACCAAAAAGAAACTCTCTCGACCGCGGGCGGAGCTTTCGTGTTCGAAACGCTGGCCGGCATCGCCGCGCTGCTCTTCTCAAGCATTCTCATCATCACCACTCCCCCACTCTCTACACAGAACTTTTACGCGCAAGCCGTCACCACTGACCACGCGACCGTCACGTTCGGCGAACACCGTTCCGATGATGGGCAGTTTTTGATCACCGTTGCGCGCGGCGGACGGCAAACATCGGCGACCGGCGCAGTGACCGTCACGCTCCGGAATAAAGAGAAAAGCATCGGGCCGATCGTCGCAGAGACCCGGCTGCGCTTCCCGGGCGGGTACGTCTTTCCGCAGCAGACGCTCTCGGCGCCGGGTACCTGGACCATCGGCGTGACGGAACACGAGGAAGGCGCTTTCGATGCCGTGGCGGAGTTCACCCTCCGTGTGCCAACGGACATCGACGCCGTTCATAGGTTTGATGAAACCCGCGGTTTTGGAGCGTTCGAAACCGGCATGATCGTCACGGCGCTGGCGCTGCTCGCGCTTGCGTATTTCCTGGTCCGGCGGCTGCGTACACTGGAAGAATACGGCGAGAAGACAACATGGAAGGGCGCGACGGACATCATCTCTTTCTGGAAACCCTGGCTCGTGGCTCCGGGTGGCATCATCGCGCTCATTCTCATCGGCGCATTTCTCGGCAACCATAACAATCACGGCAACGGAACATTCATCCGCGCATGCCGCCTCGCCGGAGGCACGTGGCACGAGAGCGTCCCGATGCGCGGAGGGCGCGTGACGGCGGAGATGCCCGTGCTCGGCTGCATGATCGGCATGGGCGGCGGGCAGTTCCACTTCGCCGATCACCGCGAATTCGCATGGTTCACGCGCCGGACGTCCGCGTACGCGACGATGACAACTTCTCCGGAGTTCATTGAAGCGGGAAAGCCGGTGACGCTGATGTTCTCGTTGAAGGATGATGAGGGAAAGCCGCTGCAGGATCTCACATTCGAGCACGACCGCATCCTCCATGCGGTGATCGTCAGTCATGATCTGAAGACGTTCGCTCATGCGCACGTCGAAGATGCGACACCCGTGTCGGCCGAGATGCTGACGAACGCAACGCTCCCCGTCCGCCATACCTTCCCCCGCCCCGGCCGTTATCTGGTCGGCATTGATTACACCGTTCGCGCGCAGACGTTCGCGCAGCAATTCACCGTCGACGTGCGCGGGAACGACGAGATGAGCGCGCCGGAACCCGATTCATCACTGGAGAAGACCGTTGATGGCATGACCGTGCGGCTGATCGCACCTGCTACTGTAAAATCCGGCATCGTGCAGAAGCTGAGGTATGTTTTTGAAGAAGATGGAGAGGCTGTTCACGATCTGGAACCCTACCTCGCCGCCCCCATGCACCTCTCCATCGTGAAAACCGACCTGCAGAAGCTCATCCACACGCACGCCGAGCTCCCACAGACGTGGTGGGGCTCAATCTTCAACCGCCGCGATCCGAACGCAAAGCACGTCCACATGTTCCTCCCCGACCGGTTCGGCCCCGAATTCGTCGTGTACGCGTACTTCCCGACGCCCGGTGAATATGAACTGCTTGGCGAGATCAACCGCGGAGGGAAGATCGTCCTGACGAGGTTTACCATGACCGTGCAGTAGCTTAGGTCTCGATGAACTCCGGACGGCCGTTGCTCAGCCGCATGAGATACGACTGCCATTTGAGCGAATGACGGGCGAAACGCATTTCTTTATTCCAGAGGGCCTTGTTGCGCTTCCCGAGAATCAGCATGTGCCAGAAGTGCACGAACTTGATCAGTCCGTACCACATGCTCCACACGAGAAGGACCCAGATTTCGACGACGAGCCACAGCCCGCGGAAGATGAAGAGGCGCGAAATGCGCGGCTCGAAGGGGACGGTAAACTTGATATCGGACGTAGCCATACGAAAAAAGTGGGAAAGTGATTCGAAGTGTATACCTGGTCCTGCCAAATCTTTAATTGCGAAGCTCCTTTTTCTCCATCTCTTGCAACACTTTTTCCGGGGAGATTTCTTTTTTCAATTGCTCGAATTCCGGATCTTGGCCTTCCGTGAGACCCAAATGATCGGCAATGGCGTCGGTCAGAAGAAGAATTTTCGTGACCTCGTATTCCGTCAGAAGATTGATCTGCAAATCCAAGTCGGAGCGTTTGTCGCTAATTTCGGTCAGCCGTTTCTGGCTCACGAGCACGAATGTCGAGAGGAAGATCGCCTCCAGAGAAACAAACGTTGTCAAAAGTCCAAACGGAAAGACGTCGAAAGGCTCCAGTCCGAGCATCCCCGTATTCCAGAGGATCCACGTGGAGAACAACAGCACGTGGAAATAGACGAACAACAAATTGCCGGAGAATCCCGTCACAGTGTCGGCAATACGGTCTTGCGTGGTCTTCTTTGCTTCCAGTTGCCGGCGAATTTCCCGCAAAGCCCGGATATTGCGTTCAATGGCTTCGGCGATCTGTGGCGTCTCGGGAGCGATCTTCTTTGTCATATCTGCAGTGTATACCTTCGGAATCCGGACATCCGTAAGGAATTGCCCCGTACGACGTCTCTATAGTACAAACCTTCTCTCTTTTTCCCTCAACTTCTATGGGCGCCATCGCACCGTTTATTGTTCTCCTCATCGTCGCGCTGATCTTCAATTACATTCCGATGGACGGAAAGCTGAAGCAAATCGGCTATATCGTCATCGGCATTCTCGCCATCGTGATGCTGCTGAGGTTTGCGGGGATTCTATAATCTCATGTGATAAGTGGCGTAGTAGAAGGTAAAATCGCCTCATGAATAAATTCATGAAGCGAAATATCACACTGCTCTACTTCTTCAAAATTGTAAGAAATTTTTCGCTGTTTATTCCCATCATCGTGCCTTTCTATCAGGAAAATGGGCTGAGTCAGACGCAGATTTTTACACTGCAATCACTATTTGCTCTGACTATCGTCTTCTTAGAGGTGCCAAGTGGATACTTTGCTGATTGTGCTGGAAGAAAGCGGAGCCTTCTTCTTGGAGCAGTGGTCTCTACTCTGGGATTTGTCTTGTATAGCGTGTCGTATGGGTTCTTCCCCATTTTGACTGCAGAGATTTTGCTCGGAATTGGTTATAGTTTCATGTCGGGAGCAGACACCGCAATGGCGTACGACAGTTTCGCCGCTGAAGGCAATGAAAAGGGTTATTTACGCTTTGAGTCTCGTAGCAATGGCTTCATGGGAATGAGTGAGGCAACCGCAAGTGTCATCGGTGGCTTTCTCGCTATGATCAGCCTGCGTACTCCTATTGCAGCAGAAGCAATCTGCTACTCACTCACTATTCCTCTTGCTCTATTCCTTACTGAACCAAAACGTATCGCAAGTGCCGTAGAGCATCCCTGGAAAAACATCGTACGCATTACGAAATATGCACTGCACGGCCACAAAGAAATCAAGTGGCTCATACTCTACGGTGCAACGATGGGTACGCTGACGCACACAATGGTGTGGCTGACACAGCCGTACTATCAGCTCGTTGGAATACCCATAGAGTGGTTTGGAATTCTGTGGGCAACACAACTTTTTATGATGGGATTGTTCTCGCACAACGCAGAAAGATATGAGAAGTGGCTTGGCAAAAAGAGTGCGCTAATTTCCTTCCCTATCATCGGATTCATATCGTATCTGACGTTGGGTCTTGTGCCGTCGCTTGCAACTATTCCCATGCTTCTTGGCTTTTATTTTGTACGCGGCGTACACATACCCATCTTGCACCACTATGTGAACTCCATAGTCGATTCTGATGTTCGTGCCACAGTGCTCTCTGTACAGAACTTAATGCAGAAGCTGCTGTACTGCTTACTTGGACCAATAATCGGAGTTGTTGTAGATGCCTACTCACTACAGACGGCTCTACTGTTCTCCGCAGTGCTGTATGGCAGTCTTAGTCTCATCGTCGTTGTAAACATGAGGAGACTAAAAATCATATGATCTCCATTTTCTGACTTCAAAGAGCATTGGCAGCCCCACGGAGAGTCGAACTCCGCTTAACGGATTGAAAACCCGCTGTCCTAACCGATAGACGATGGGGCCGTGCAACGTGGAAAGATCACTGAGGACAGTATAGCGCGCTTTAGAATGCAGAAAAACTCCCGAGCTATACTGTATCTGTGCCCCATTTCTTCTACCTCGCCCGCTGCCGCGACGGCTCGCTCTATGCGGGAACCTGCCTGGATCTGAAAGCACGCGAGGCGAAGCACAACGACGGCACGGGCGCCAAGTACACGCGCTCGCGCTCACCCGTGAAGATCGTGTATCACGAAAAATTCAAAACGCTCGGCCAGGCGAGGAGACGGGAGGCGGAGATCAAGAAATGGACGAAAAGCAAAAAGGAGGAGTTGGCAGAGGAGTAGAATGGACAAGAATGAAACGTTTGAGCATTCCCCTCCTCTTTCTTCTCGTCGTGACGGTCACGACGGCCTTCGCACAAGATGGCGCAGCACCGACTGATTCGCGCAGCGGAGGAACCGCGCAGCAGGAGTCGTCATCGTCACCGGAGAGGCTGCGGGATGACGGAACTGTGTCATCTATGTCGTCGGAGGCTGCAGCGTCTTCGGTGATGCAGAGTTCTTCGGCTGATCCGACTCCGGCATCATCTTCGGCCAGAGCAATTCTTTCTTCTACGAGCGTTTCATCCTCGGCAACAGTGAAATCTTCCGTGATTTCATCAGTCAGACCTTCCACTGCACAGACTTCCGCAGCGCAATCATCGTCGAGAGATTCATCTGCCGCCGCGGTTATTCGTAGCTCGGCTCGAAAATCATCCTCATCTTCGTCCTCCAGTTCGTCATCTTCACCAAACGATCTTATCGGAGCAGGAATGCAACGCCCACCAGGCCTCTTTGACCGCTCAACGTGGGGCTACTCGAAACCGGTAATCGACCCGGACGTGATCATCCGGCACTGGCAAGTCTCGACGGAGCCCGGGGCGATTGCTGGGAACCTACTGCTCGCGATGCTGGTCGCTCTGATTCTGGGAATATCGGGCATCGTCATGACTCGACTCGCGGCGATGGATGAACCGTTCGTGAAAAAGATCTTCGCGCGGCTGCCGTTGCAGGCACTGATCACCGTGTTTCTCTTCTGGCTGCTCCACCGGTTGGTCCCGAGCGCTTTTGCACAGGATGGCATGGCCATCGCACCAACATCCCTCCTGCAAATTCCCATCTATGCGCTGGCGTTCTTCGTCATCGTGGGAACATCGAACTATTTATTCAATGCTTTGTTGAGCGAAGGTCAGACGATGACGATATCGTCGCGCATTTCTGAGCGCGGTTGGTTCATTGCGCTGCTGCTCTTGGCGTACGGCGTCGTGGGAGCGCACATCAATCCCGATTTCAGTCTGTTGCCCGGGCGGGAACTCGGGATTGTGCTGGTCGCAGTCCTCGCGATCATCGTGTCAGTGTGCTGCAAAGATCTTGTGCTCTTCCTTCTTGCAAAATCGCAGGAGTTTCCCAGTCGGTTCCGTGCACATTTGGGCGGATTTGCCATCGCCCTCGTCTGCATCGCGTTGAGCCGGACGTTCAATCTCAACCCCGGGTACATCTACGGCGTTCCCGTAGGACTGTTGATCCTCGCGACGGCCTTCCGCGAGCGCGAAGGGTACTTCGAATTCCTCGGAATCCTCTGGCTTCTCGCAATGGCAATCATTGCATGGTCGGTGGGAGAGTTTTTCGAAGAGTTTCCCGTCCTCTTCGACCTGTGCAATGTACTCTTCGTGATTCTGATCGAAGATGCCTTCTTCGAATTGCTGCCGCTGCCCATGCTCGCAGGCGGCGCGATCTTCCAATGGAAGAAACTTCTGTGGTTTGTGCAATTTGTGACGGTGCTGTTCTTCCTCTTTCACGTGCTCTTCAATCCGCAAGGCACGGTGATGAGTATCGCACAGTCGCCGCCAACGGCGACCGCCATGATGCTGCTCGGATGCTACGCGATCGGAGTGATTTTGCTGTGGATGTACGTCGTCTGGAAGCGCCGTTAAGCCAAGACGGCAAAGTCCGTAATTTCTGTCCGGGATGCGCGTCTGTATGTCTATGCCATCCGGTTCTGACCATGCCCAGACGGGATCGACTGTATCCGTGTGGATGGAAACCTCCCGTCCGGACTGCGGGCCGCTCAAAGCGGACATTGCCACTGACGTCTGTGTTGTCGGTGCAGGAATCGCCGGTCTCACGACCGCGTACTTGCTCTCGCGGGAGAAGTTGAACGTCGTCGTGCTCGATGACGGCCCCATCGGCGGAGGCGAAACCGAGCGGACGACCGCCCATCTGGTGACGGCGCTCGACGATCGGTATATGGACCTGGAAAAAGTGCACGGGAAGGAGGGCTCAGCACTCGCGGCGCAGAGTCACGGCAATGCCATCGACCGCGTGGAGCGGATTGTGCAGGACGAGAACATCGACTGCGAGTTCGAGCGTGTGGACGGCTATCTTTTCTTGAGCAAAGGAGAGAAGGAACAACTGCTGCAGGATGAACTGGCGGCGATTCACCGCGCGGGACTCTCGGACGTGCAGTTTGTCCGGCAACCGAAGATCGACGGACTCGAGATCGGACCGTCATTGCGCTTTCCCCGTCAGGCGCAGTTCCATCCGATCAAGTATTTGAAGGGCCTGGCCGCCGCGATTGAGAAAGCAGGCGGGAAAATCTTCACCGGAACTCATGCGTCGGAGGTGAAGGGCGGGAAGCAATCTCTCGTGAACACGGACAAGGGACACACGGTGACGGCGGAGCACGTCGTCGTCGCGACAAATGCGCCGATCAATGATTCTGTTCGTATTTACGGCCAGCAAGCACCGTACAGAACGTACGTGATTGCGGCGGCGGTGCCGCGCGGGAGCATTCCCCAGATTTTGCTGTGGGATACCGGCCCGTATTCGAAAGCGACCCGCCCGGTGCCGTACCACTACGTGCGGATCCAGCGCGGAGAGAAGGAAGATCTGTTGATCTCCGGCGGCGAAGATCACCGGACGGCGCTGTCGAATGACGCGGGGCTGCGCTTCGAGCGGTTGGAGCGGTGGACGCGATCACAGTTTCCGATGACGGGAGAGATCCGGTACCGCTGGTCCGGCCAAGTGCTCGAACCGGCAGACGGGCTCGCGATGATCGGCAAAAATCCGGGTGATGAACCGAATGTTTTGATTGCGACGGGCGATTCCGGCAACGGCATGACGCACGGCACCATCGCGGGCATGCTTCTGACGGACATGATCGTGGGAAGGAAGAATCCGTGGGAGGCGCTCTACGATCCTTCGCGCTTCCGCCTTCGCGGGACGAAAAACCTGCTGCGGGAGAACGTCACCACGGCAAAAGCGATGACGACGGGCTGGCTCTCGGGAAGTTCCATCGCCGCTCCGGAGAAATTACTGCCGGGTTCCGGCGCGGTGATCCGCCGGGGACTCAAAAAGATCGCCCTCTACCGCGATCCCGCCGGAAAGTTCCACGAATGCTCCGCAGTCTGTCCCCATAAAGGATGCATCGTCCGCTGGAACTCGCTGGAGAGTTCCTGGGACTGCCCGTGCCACGGATCGCGGTTTACGCCGGAAGGGAAAGTGGTGAACGGGCCGTCTATTGCAGATTTGTCTCCTATCCAAAAGAAATGAGACAGGATCCTATCTACGCGGAATAGTGACCGCGCACCTCAAACAGCAACCAGAATCCGATGACCGCGCCGATGAGCCCGGTGAAACCGCCGAAACCGAAGACCATGTTGATGATGGACGAAAGAACCGAGAGGAGTGTGCCGTAGAAGAGCAAGTTCCAGCCGGTCTTCTTATGCGCGGACAAGGGCTTGAACGCCAGAAGATCGAGTACGGCGGAGACGCCGCAGATTAGCATTGCGAGGAGCATCGGCATGTACCAACTCCCGCCCATGGCGGCCATAGCAAAGGGCATGGAGAGCAGCATGGGCAACGTCGATAGCGCCGAGAGAACCGCGAAGAGTCCGAGCGCACCGAAGACGAGCGCGAGCCACGGCGCAATCACGACGAGGGTATCGCGGGCTTCTTTCGGCAGATGGGGAAGCTTCTCGAAGATTGGCGCGAGAGCATTTTCGAGCGCGGTAGCCTTGGCATGCAGCTGATTCATGAAAGAGGGGGAAATTACCAAGAAGGGTAGGCTTTTTTAATCAAAAAACAATTGCGGGATTCATCGCTTAACCCCTACGCTGCCTCCATGAGTTCAAAAATCCTTACACACGTCGGCATTGCGGCCTGTCTGAGCTTATTGTTGACGGGTTGCACGACAGCCGAACCGTCGAATCGGCCAGAGGGAATGACATCGTCCGTTGCTGCCACCACGAATCCGGTGATCACTACGCCGATGTGGTGGGATACTTCGTCGTGGAAACCGTACGAGAGCAAAAAATTCCGATTCACCGTGAATCTTCCTCCTTCCTATGTCGTCACGGAGACGGAGAATGGCATCGACATCAAAGACAGTACTCAGGGAACATTCACCTCAATGCATGTGACAGCCACAAAGAACACCATTGCCGCTGAATTGGGGAAACATTTCGACATCGGAACGAAAGTGCAGTGGGAAACGTTCAATAATTCCGCCAACGTGATGACGATTAAATACAAATATTTCACCGCCGACGCTTACAGTAAGAGCATTCGGTATCTGTTGATGCGAAACGTCATCACGGAGCCTGCGATGCCTCAGCAAAGTCTCGACATGTTGGATATAAAGATTGAGGCAAGTGCTCCATTCCGGGGGGACGACGCGATGAATTTTGATACGGCGCTCAGCGAACCGGAATATGCTCTGCTCACGTCGTTCCGCTTCACGGATTTCCCGCAGTAAGCAGGATTACCCAATCCAGAGCAACAAACTTTTCAAGTAATCGGTTTCTGGATGATAGATATTTACGGGATGATCGACCGCCATGCGGTGGCGTTGGAGAATTCTTGCGGAACGCTTCGCTTGGCGAGCGGCGTGGAAGACGATCGTCTGGAAAAGCGGCGGATCGACTTGGTATGAACAGGAACAAGTGAGGAGGAGCCCTCCTTCTTTCGGCAGTATCTCCATCGCGAGGCGGTTGAGGTCGGTGTAGGCCTTTTTCGCAGGCTCGAGATCGGTGCTGCGCTTCGCAAACGCGGGCGGATCGAGCACGATGAAGTCATAGGCGCGCGGGAGAGGTTTGCGGCGGAGAAAATCGAAGACGTCTTGCGAGTACGATCCGAACTTTTGCGGATCGATGCCATTCATCTCCACATGTTTCTTCGCCTGAGCAATCGCATTGACGTCGTAATCCACAGCATCTGCGGCGAGTGCTCCGCCCACGAGAGCATTCACGGAGAAACCGCCAACGTAACTGCAACAATCGAGCACCGTTTTGCCTTTTGCGTATGACCGGACAAGCGTTCGCATCTCGCGCTGGTCGAGAAAGAGCCCTGTTTTCTGGCTGCCGATGAGATTGATCTCGAACTTCACTCCCCTTTCCGTGACGATGATCGCGTCATCCGCTTCTCCTCGTATCCAACCTTCCACGGGATCAATCCGTTCGTTCTTCCGCGCCGAGCTCGTCGACTTTTCGTAGATCGCTTTCGGTTTACAGATGTTCCACAAGAGATCGACGATCCACTCGCGCAGGCGGTCCATCCCGAGCGTGGTGATCTGCAAGACGAGAACGTCTGCGTACCGGTCGACGATGAGTCCCGGGATGCCGTCGCCTTCGGCGTTGATCAAGCGGACGGCGTTCGTATCGTCGGCAGAGATCAAGCGGCGACGGAGCGCGACGGATTGCTCGATGTTCCTGCGCAGGACGGCCATCGGGTCTTCTTTCTCGTCGAAACTGACTGCGCGCCCACAGATGTACGCGTGGATGTTGATCATTGCGAAGCACAGGAAGTCGCCCATGTCGCTGCGCACCTCGGCAATGCCACCGTTCTTCACCTCCGGCATTTTAGCGACCGCCGTCTTGTAGATGGCGTGGTGATGGTTGCGCAGGGGCCAGTCGCGCTCGGGCTTAAGGGTGATGACGGGGTAGGCGGATATGCCGGAAAACGCTACCAGGAGACCTCTTTTTCCGCTATGGTTGCTGAACATTCATGCAACCCACCCCTCCAAACACCGGCAGCTTCACAAACTTAGGGATAGCCCCCGGGCTCCTCCAAGTGCTCGCAAAGATGAAATTCACGACTCCCACGCCCATTCAGCACCAGGCGATCCCCATCGCCGTTGAAGGAAAAGACGTCATCGGCATCGCGCAGACCGGCACGGGGAAGACGATGGCCTTCGGCATCCCCATGCTCCAGCGGCTTGCCGCCCACGGCGGACGCGGACTCGTGATTCTCCCGACGCGCGAACTTGCCTACCAGGTGGAAGAAGCGCTCAGGCCCTTCGCGACGGCCTTGAATATCCGCACGGCGGTCTTCGTCGGCGGCGCATCGATGAATCTGCAGCGCGGAATGCTCCGGCAGAACCCGCGGATTTTGATCGCGACGCCGGGACGTCTCAATGACCATTTGGAACAGCGTACGGTGACGCTCAAAGAAGTGAACATCCTGGTGCTCGACGAAGCGGACCGCATGCTCGACATGGGATTCAAGCCGCAGATCGACAAAATTCTCGCGCACGTGCCCAAGAAGCGGCAGACGATGCTCTTCTCGGCGACGATGCCGCGCGAAATCCTGCAACTCGCGACCTCGCAGATGGCGTTGCCGTTGCGGATTGAAGTCGCGCCCGCGGGAACTACGGCCGCGAACATCGAGCAGGAGATCTTCGTCGTGCGGAAAGAAGAGAAGATCCGCCTACTCGAAAAACTTCTGGAGGAATACAAGGGATCCGTCCTTGTTTTCTCGCGCACCAAGCACGGCGCCAAGAAAATGACGCGCTCCGTGCGCGCGATGGGCCATGCCGCCGCCGAAATTCACGCCAACCGCTCGCTCGCGCAGCGCCGCGAAGCGTTGGATGGCTTCAAAGCCGGTCGCTACCGCGTGCTTATTGCCACCGACATCGCCGCGCGCGGCATCGACGTCACCGGCATCTCCGTCGTCATCAACTTCGACCTGCCCGATGACCCGGGAGATTACGTGCACCGCATCGGACGGACTGCCCGCGCCGGACGCGAAGGCCGCGCGATCTCGTTTGCGACGCCCGACCAGACCAACGATATCCGCAGCATTGAACGCCTGACGCGCACGCCCATCCGCCGCACTCCCCTCCCGAATTTGCCGCCCGCCAGAGCGCTGCCGCCCGGGGAAGAACAGGACCGCGACCATACGCGATCGTTCCGTGGAGGCCGCCCGCAATACGGAAACCGCGGAAGCGGAGGTGGCTCCCGCCAAGGCTTCGGACGGCAGGGCGGACAAGGAGGAGGGCGGAGATTTCGGTGATGGGCCGATTAGGCTTCCGTGCATTCCGATCGTTTCGGAATGAGAAAATATTTCCCGCCGATATTGACCATGGCTGATCCGTACTTTGCGACGTCCTCTTCGTTGATCTTCCGCACCCGCAACATGCACAATTCATCCGCGGAACGCGTGGTGAACCGCTCCGGCATAAGTTCGCGGTTGCCCGGGAGGGGGTAATAGAGCCAATGGAGATTCTCCGGAAGCTGCACGATGAGTTCCGGATGCTGGATGAGTACGTCGGTATCCGCAAGGTGCTGCCGGATGTACTCCACCGCCGCATCGGAACCTTGCGTCTGTGAAGATCCCCGGTGATCGAGCTGCCATATCGTCTGTGCACCGATGAAAATGACAAGAACCGGCCGCCAGTACTCCCGGAGCAGAAGCCGGGCTCCCGCCGGCACGAACGGCAAGAGGAGCACGTGCGCAAGGAGGAGATGGCGGTACCAGCCTTCGCGCATGAGGAAGTAGACGAGAAAGAACCCAAACAGACTGACAAGGAAGACTCGCTCCCGCGGCGAAAGACGCACGTCGGAATGGAAAAATCCCGCGATCGCGAGCACGAACAGAACGCCGAAATACTGATACTGGAAACGCAGCAGCATTGGCATCTTGTTGGCAAGGACCATGAGTAGGCTCTCGCCGTCGCTGCGCGTGAAGACTTCCATCAAAAAACTTCCGAAGCCCGGTTGTTCTCGCAGCTCCAGCAGCAGCCAGGGGAAAAAGAGTGCCAGCGCAATGACGAGCGTGAGACAGAGATACCACATGGTGCGCCGCTGCCGCATCACCCCTTTATACAGAACCGCGATACAGAGCGCGGGAAGGATGAGGAAGCACGTGAGCTTGGTGAGCACGGAAAGTCCGAACAAGATCCCCATGAGCACCGCACGCTTCGCGGAGGCACGGTTGTCGTGCAATACATGGAGACCGAGCAGGAGAAAGAAGAGAGCGGGAACGGACCCGAGAACCGGCTTGCCGCCGTTGATGAACGCCGACAGCGTGATGAGGAGCGCCGTCGCCCATCGGGCGTCGCGGATTCCGGAAATCTTTTGGACATACAAGTAGAACGCCACGCATGTCCCAAGAAGGTAGAGCGTCGAGGGGATGCGAGCGACCGCAAGAGTGAATCCGAAGAGGTGAATGAAGAACGCGACGGGCAGGATCACCGTCGGACCGACGCTGAGGAAGTACGGATACGCCCAGCGGCTATGAAGAATCGGAAGCGAGTAGCCGTGCCCGGCCGCCACGTTCTTGGCGACCATCGTGTAGAGCCCGCTATCTTCCCACGCAGCCGGGAACGATCCCAGCTCGCGGAACGTGAAGTAGAGCGCAAGCCAACACAGCAGGATTTCCGGGTAAAAACGGCGGACAAACCGCCAGGTCTGATCCATCGGAGAACAGCATAGCAGGTGGTACCATGACGGCATGATCGAATTCCAGCGCCTACTCCTCGGCGACGCCATCCGTAACGACGCATTTATTCGGGCGCTCAAGGCCGTGATCGTGCCTGGAAAAACGACCGTCTCCGATATCGGTTCGGGAACCGGATATTTGAGCTTCATGGCCGAACAGATGGGTGCCAAGGAATGTTTTCTGTATGAGATGAGCGCGTTTCTCCCGATCAGCGAGACCCTTGGACACGACAACGG
>JABFSS010000092.1 GCA_013140485.1 Candidatus Peribacteraceae bacterium
CGCAGGGTCCGGGCGCTGACGACGAACAGGCTGGAGGAGGCTGCCTTTATGGAAGTCGATGGAAAGAAGTTCTCCGAGAAATTGGAGATAGAAGAAAAATAATAACGTATCATTTCATATTGAGCCTTTTCTTCTCTTTTTCCCAAAGAATTGGTTTTCCAGCTTTCTTGTCTTTTTTGCTCGCACGAATATCTTTCATCAATTGCGGATCACTCATAATTTCGAGCGTTTCTTTCCATCCTTCATATTGCTCTAATGACAGTATTACGACTTTAGGAATGCCATTGAGAGTAATTGTGACTGACATTTCAGGCTGACTCGCCAACTCAAGCATCTTGAAAAATTCTTTTCTCGCGTGAGTGGCAGTGAAATATTTCGTACGCATATGTACATCAAAGCGTACACTGCATGCTCCTGACAAGAATAAACCTTCACATTCCCGACGGGCCGAACTTCTCCAAAATCTCGACGATCTTCTCCGCCGCATGGCCGTCGCCGTAGGCGTTTCGGATTTTCGCAAGACTCTTACGGAACGCCGGGCTCACGGCTTTGGAGATCGCTGCCGTGATGGCGGCTGCGTCGTACGGAACATCAAGAACGTTGCCCGAGCGCAGCCGGCCGCGCTGGCGCCCGCCGACGTTGACCACGGGAAGCCGGAACGACGCCGCTTCGATGATGCCACTGGAAGAATTGCCCATGAGCACGTCTGCGCACTTTTCCCACGAGAGGAATTCGCGGTGCGGCACGGTGATTTTGAATGCGCGGCGCTCCCCGGCCTTCGCGAACGCACGGAGCATCTCGTTCATGTGCGAGCCGCCGGCATCGGCATTAGAACCGACGATGAGGATGTTCCCGCTGAAGGCTTCCAGCGAAGTGAGGCTCGGTTTCAACTGCTCCTCCGGTGACAGCGCGTCCGTGGTATCGGGATGCTGGACGAACACAAGGCACGGCAGAGACGGATCGAAGCCGGCGTCCGTGAAGAGCTGATCTTTGGGAATGGCATCAAGCGTGCGGATCACGTCGAGCGCCGGAGCGCCGACGACATGGATATGAGGAGTAGCCGGGCCACGCATCCGGCGGATGTGCTCGGCATTCTCGGGTGCCGTCGCCAGATGAATCGCCGCCATGTGCGTGATGGCATGTCGAACCGGATCGTCGACGGAACCGGACTGTTCGCCGCCATGGAGGTGGGCGATGGGAATCCGCAAATACACAGCCGCCGTTGCCGCAGCGAGTTGCTCACCCCGGTCACCGAGAAGAAGAAGAACATCGGGCCGGTGTTCTGAGAGAATCCGCGCAAACTCTACCGTCGTCTTGCCGACGAACTCCGCCATGGAGCGCGGGGTGTCCTCGTTTGTCATGGTGTTGAGTTCGGCAGTGATCGTGAAGCCGTCCTTTTTGATGGCGTCGACGCTCCGTCCGAATTCCGGAAGCAAATGCATCCCGACGACGGCCAGCTCCAAAGAGAGATTCTTAGACTCCGTGATGGCACGGTAGACGGGAGCGTAAATCCCGTAGTCCGCGCGCGTGCCGGTGACGGAGAGGATCTTCTTCATGGGACGACGAGAATCGTAGCGGAGAGCCTGGAAATCATCGAGAACTGCCCGTACCGTATGCCTATGGACCAACTGGAAGCCAAGTACGGCCTGCCGACCGACGTGCGGTTCTGCAAGCGCTGCGTCATCAGTAACCAGCGCCCCAACTCGGCCGTGGAGTTCAAACACACGGCTGCGTCCAAGAAAGAGACGATTCACTTCGACGCCGAAGGCATCTGCGACGCCTGCCGCTTTACCGAGAAGAAGATGCAGACGATCGACTGGACCGAACGCGAGCGGGCATTGAAGGAACTCTGTGACCGTCACCGGAAAGATGACGGCTCCTACGACTGTCTCGTCCCGGGATCGGGAGGCAAGGACAGTTTCTTCGCCGCGCACAAACTGAAATACGAGTATGGCATGCATCCGCTCACCGTCACGTGGGCGCCGCACATGTACACGCCGTGGGGCTGGCGCAACCAGCAGTCGTGGATCCACGCGGGATTCGACAATTACCTGCACACGCCCAACGGCCGCGTGCACCGCCTGCTCACGCGGCTCGCCGTCGAGCGCCTCTTCCATCCGTTCCAGGCGTTTATGTTGGGGCAGAAGTTTTTGGCGCCGAAATTGGCCGCGCGCTTCGGCATTCCGCTCGTCTTCTACGGCGAGAACGAAGCCGAATACGGCAATCCCATCGAAGGCGCGGGCAAGGCCCAGCGCGACTGGTCGTACTTCACGACGTCCGACCTCTCGTCGCTCCATATCGGCGGAACATCGGTGAAAGAACTGGAAGAACGCTACGGCGTTGCGAAGAACGACCTGCTGACGTACTTCCCCGCCGACCCGGCGGAACTCGAAGCGCAGAAGATCCAAGTCCACTACCTCGGCTACTACCTCAAGTGGCATCCGCAATCGTGTTACTACTACGCGGTGGAGCACGGCGGCTTCGAAGCATCGCCCGAACGCACGCCGGGAACCTACAGCAAGTACAACAGCATCGATGACAAAATCGACGACCTCCATTACTACACGACCTTCATCAAGTTCGGCATCGGCCGCGCCACCTACGACGCCGCGCAGGAAATTCGTTCAGGTGACATCACGCGCGAGGAAGGCGTCGCACTCGTGAAACGCTTCGACGGCGAATATCCGCTGCGGTTCGAAGACGATAACTTTAAATACCTCAGCATCGGTGAAAAAGAGTTTGGAAAAGTCTCGAAAGAATTCGATCACCCCGTCATGGACCGGGCGTACTTTATGGAACTCGCCGACCGCTTCCGCTCACCGCATTTATGGAAGAAAAACGACAAGGGAGAGTGGGAATTGCGGTATAAGGTGAGCTAAGAAGCCAAGAACGGTGAAATTGACATAATTTACTATTTGTCTAATAATACCAATATGCCGATCTTGTCGATCTGGCTATTGCCCTGCAGTAGCTACCGACATCCGGTAGCTGCTCATTGAAAAACTCTATTTAGGAGATGTACGCGATGGAAAACGAAAGATTTGCCGCGCTCACCGTGGCAGTGACGCTGGCCAGGGATGCCGCGTCAAAACCGGGCGACCCGACGCTCGTTTCGAAGATCACGGCGATCGACGCCGTGTATCTCGAACTTGCGGCGGACGCCGGTGCGGAGCAGCAGCTCCGCGCGCACATGGAAGCAACCCTCGTGCTGTTACTGGAGAACCCCGGCCAGCTCGAGAGGTTTGCCTTCGCTGCCACCCTGGGTACGGGTGGGCAAGGGCCGTACTTCGCAAGGCTCATGCTGATCTGCAAGGAGCGGGCTGGGAAATTGCAAGCGAAGGAGCTACTCCCTGTCATCGGCTCACTGCGGCGCGCCAAGCAGTACGCGGACATGGACGTCTGTGTCGGTCTGCTGGACCAGAAGTTGGAAGGAGACGATTCGCAGACAGCCTGGGCTACGCGAAGCAAGGCGACGTATGATCAGAGTATGGCGGCGGAACAGCAGGCAAAAGCCTCCCTCAGTCCGACGACCGCAACAAAGCTCTACCGCCTGGCAGTGCAACTCGCCGAGCAGTCAGCTGAACAAGCGCTGACGGGCGGAGATCCGATCGGAAGATTGTACGCGCTGATGAACATCAGTGGTCTGTTCCTGCCCGCGCTCGGACAGTGGCAAGAAGGCTTGGCGTTGTCGGAAGACGTAAGCCGACAAGCTCGTATCCTTGCCGCTTCTGCGGACGACGACACTCGCAAGCGTATCCAACGCATCGACATGAACTGCCTATTCCACCGCACTGAAATGGCGGTGAGACACGAAGGCAGTGTCGCAGACGTCGAGCGCTGGGTGGCCGAGCTCGAAGGCAACCCCGTCTATCAGGATTCCAAAGCCCAGGACTGGGCCAAGGAATACATGGGCCGGGCCACGGACTACATCACCTCCAAGCAGTAGCCGTCCTAGACGGTATCAACAAAAAACAATGAGCAGTTTTTCGAGACCCTTCACCTGTTGTGAGGGGTTTCTTTTTATGTTATAATAATAAAGACAAAAACCCATGCCACCAACCCAAAAAACTGCCCCCTCCCCCTTTGGGATGCTCCTCATTCACCGTGAGGATATTGACCTGACGAAGAAGCTGACGGTAACGCTCTATGGCAACGACCAGGGCGCGAATAATGTTCTGGATGCCGTCGCGAAGGCTGCGGAGATTCACCCGGACGTGAATATCGTCCGAATCCCGGGGCTCAATGTCGGGATTCCGGACGGTATGCGCGAGCACCTGCATACGAGTTCCGCCGCGGTGTTCGGGATTTCGACGGGCATGCCCGAAGCGCAGCTGGCCGCCGAAGCGCTGGAGAAGAATCCCGGTTTGAGCGGGAATATTTTCTTTACCGAAGACTTCCCCAGCAGTTCGGGCATTCACGATCCCCTGCTCCGCCGGATCGGACGGCATGCGCGTCTGTGCAGCATCATGAACGTTCCGGACGATGCGGCCGAACGTGTCTTCTATAAGAGCGTGCACACGGTGGGCTGGCCGGATCATTGGCTGCCCGCGATGGAGAATATCCGGACCGGAGCCGCGCTTCGACGGAGCGGATCTTTCATGAAGAGACAACGGGGTTCTTTTGTAGAACAGCATGTCACTGCCGATGACGCGGTGGTCTACGTGTCGGGATTTCGCGATCCGGAAAGCGAAACCGCGGCGTTGAAGCAATTGCTCGCGATTAAAGAGATCGACGGGAGGCCGCTGCTCGTTCACTTCCGCCCGCATCCGGGAGAGCGTAATCACCCGGACTTGCAGCGCGCGATTCGGGAACGCGATGCGCTGCTCGACGGACAGTGGGAAATCGCCAGCGCAGAGATCGTGGACTCAGGTGCGTTCGCCGATATGCGATTGATCGGCGCAGCCGACGTCACCATCGCCCACCCCGGCGCGACTTCGACATTCCTCGCGGCCGCCACGCGCGTGAAGATGATCTGTCCACTGGACCTGATCACGGCGCGGCAGCGCCTGGAGTCGTCGTACGATTACGCGCTGACGGAACGCAACGTCCGGACCATTGATCGCCTGTCGGATCTGCGGACGACGATCGCCGGGCTGCTCCCAAATGATTCTCCGGAAGCCACTGCGCTGCGCAAGAAGCAGGAAAAGAACGCCATCCGCTTCGACGCCACCCGTCCGCCGAGTTACGGGAAGAACGTGATGGAGGTGATGAGGGAATTCATTACGTAAGAATGCTATGCTCCACCAATGCTTCCCTGGTGGTTTTTTGCGACGACGAGTGCGGTACTGGCCACCGCACACTACGCATTCGTGCGGCCTGCGGTGAGATCGATATCTACCCATACGGTAACGGCAATTGTCTACGGCATCGCAGGCGTGTTGCTCATGCTCATTAGCACATGGCGCGGCTTTCCCGTACTTGAGCAGGGATTTTGGCCCGCACTGGCTGCGACGACTGCTCTCAACATGATTGCGATCTTTCTACAATACAGAGCTCACGTCATCAGCGACTTCTCCATCGTCATACCGATGCTCGCTTACGCGCCGCTGTTTCTGATCGCCACATCATCGCTCATACTCGGTGA
>JABFSS010000049.1 GCA_013140485.1 Candidatus Peribacteraceae bacterium
CCATTATTTCTTGGGAGGGGAATCGCTAGCAGAAGCCGGTTCTTTCGTGATGTACACGCGAGAACCGTTAGGACCGGGGACAGGACCTTTCACCCCAACAATCCCCTTCTCCGCATCAACAGTGACGACGGGACGACGGTGGAGCGTGACAGAGTCGCTGCCCATGTGACCGGCCATGTGATGACCGGGGAGGATGCGTCCCGGCTGCGTGCGCATACCGACGGAACCCGGCTCGCGCTTGAAGTGCGACCCGTGACTGCCCGGACCTCCGCCGAAGTGCCATCGCTTCATGACACCCTGGAACCCCTTTCCTTTCGAGACGCCTTGAATGCAGACGAGACTTTCCGGCGTGAACATGTCGACCGTGAGCGTCTTCCCCTTCTCCATCCCGTCCAAGCTCTCAACCTTCCATTCCTTCTGCGCGGCGTAGCGCACGTTCTCCTTTCCTTTGCGACTCTTCCACGGCTTGGCACCAACGCCGAGCACAATCGCATCGTAGCCATCTTTCTCTTTTGTCTTCATGCGAACGACGACGTTGGGCTCCACCTGCAAAAACGTCACGGCGACCGCCTCCCCACTTTCTTGGAAGACACGAGACATGCCGATCTTTTTGGCGATCAAACCTGACATAAGAAGAGATGCACAGCGAGTTAACTCCTTTTCTCCTGCCGCAGCGGGAGAAGGTGCCATCGTCGCGACGGCGGATGAGGGTGTCTCGGAGGTTCCTCTAGCCTGGATAGTGACAAGCACACCAAGCTCGAACTCGAGCCCGCAGAGTCTAGACATGCCAAAAGCGGCCGTCAATGCTGAAATCACGGTCGTGACGTCCGTTAACTGCTATATCTCACAGGTTCGCCTGCATCATCTGAACTTGCGCTTGCTCTATTTTTTTTCTTGCCCCTCTTTCCGCGAAGATTCTTGATCTGTTCTGCAGTCAGAACCGTCCGGTTTCCCTGAGAGTCAACAATCGCCATCGTTCCATCTGCCAGCTGAACGATATGGGGAGTGTCATTGACTGCTTGTGGCGCACCGTCAGGAGCAGCTTCTGCATACGGAGTTAGTTGGACGTACTGCTTCTTTCCCTTTTTATCCAACCTGTAATATTTACCGTCTTTATCCTCATATACCGCACGCGAGAGGCCATCTTCTCGAAACTTATTGCTCTTGGCCTTGTCTTTGAGCGCCTGCATGCGTTTTTCATGCTTCTTTGTCGCATTACGATGAACGATAATGCCCGTGCCCACTGCAGTGGCAGCGCCGGCAGTTACCCCCAAAGCCAAACCACCGACTGCGCCTGCGCCGGCGGCGACTGCATTCCCCGGGATATTCACGTTCACGCCATCTTGCGGAATCCCATTGACGACCGCATTCACGATACTCGGCACCGCCCCGATTGCGGCACTGCCAATCTCGACCGCTTTCCCCGCTCCATATAAAGCGGCAGAGGCAATTTTGTCGCCGTATCCGTAACCGGCCAGCGATCCGGCGGCGATCAAAATTGGATACTTTACGGCGCGAACAGACCAGAGATATCCGGCGGCATCTTTGAGATCGCCGAGAAGCCCTCTTTTTTCAATCGCATTCTGAAAGTTTCCATGGTTGATCTTCCGAATAAGTCTTTCCGCTTGGGCTTTGGTCGGCTCATAGCCCTTCAAAACATCAACCGCATCCCACAGCAACCGCGAGGGCAATTTTTGCGTGGGATTGTGATCATTGACCTGATCGAGCAAACCCTGAGCTTTCGTATCGTTTTCGTTGAATTGGACTGCTTTCTCCAAGCCATCTTTAATGACATCAAGCAGCTTTTCGGGGGAACCTTGTTTAGACATACATGTATGCGGCGTTACTTTCGAGTAAAAGGTGGCGCGCTTCGCTGAAAACAGCCGCGCCGCTCAGGGCAACATTTTCTTGGCGCAACAGACCCTCGAGCATCTGCGACAAACCTCGCGCGCCAATGACAAAGAGAATCGTGGGAATCAATTTTTCAGGAATATCGCTGAAATTCAAATCATCGGGATTTTCTTTGTTCTTGAGCTTCTGTTGGATCTTCTCGACGAATTGCTTCAATTCAGGAGTCGCCTCTTCCGAAAACGTGACGATACGCTCTTCGAGCTCTTCGTCGCTCTCCCACGCCGTCCCCTTCTCCTCTTCCACTGTGCCGTTCCACGCGCTCTTCACGCTCGCAGGGAGCACATCATAGAGAGCCCGCTCGGCTGTGGTGAGATAGAGGGTGGTCATGTGTATTTTTTACTGTAGGAGATTTGGAGCTTGCTGAATCAATCCATTGGGATTTCGCAAATGCGGAGGTGCCTGCTGCGACGTGGGAAACGGCGGCGTCTGAGGACCTCGGTTAAACATTGATGTAATCGAGTTCCAACCGTTCCTGCTGGGGTCGGACATCGCGGCCCACGTTTCTTGGGAACCGGAGACAACCGCGGCACGGACTCCCGGACTCAGAGCTAGGAAACCCAGACCGACGCCACCGACGATGGCGAGAATCTTGAGCAGCTTACTTCCAAAACCACTGGAGGGTGCGTCATTGCCTTCGCTAGGAGATCCATTTGCCATGGGTAGTTGAGGAAAAAATTAAGCGAGAACGGAAGAATGCATCATTTGCCTATGACGGATGTCGGAGAGCGTCGCGATGCCTGTGAGCGCAGCTTCGTCGACTTTGCCGCTCAGAAACGCAATTTCGATCAGTGCGCAGATACCGCTGTTGCCGATGGCGTCAATGAAGACCTTGAGCGCCTTTTCCGGCATGCTGCCGAGAACGCTGCCCAAATCTTCTCCTTTCTGCAGACGACCGTTTGCTTCCTCAAGGAACGGCGCGAGCGTGGGGTTCTTCGAGTAACGCGCAACGCGGACCTCAAGTTCTTCGGGAGTCTCAAAATTGTCTGCTGTCTCTTCGACGATCTTGCTCTCCCACTTCTGGCGAAGCTCGGAGGGCAACGCATCGAACATTTTCTTTTCGTTCGACCGCAGATACAGGACGGTACGCATAGCGCGGAGGGGAATGGATATGGATGTGACTTTTTTAAACTGTCGCTACCATTATAGCGAAAAATGGGCTTTTCAGCAATCAGCTTTATCGGTCCCGTTCGGCATTAACGCTGCCGATTCTGCTGCAGGGCGACGTTGATGGCGCTCATCATGCCGTTCGCGCCGGGGTCGGAGTGGGCGAAGAGCGTGGAAGCAGGCTGGAGATTTGCCGCTGTTCTGCTTGCGTCGATTTCGAGTCCACGCTGGTACGGCGCATCGACAACGGCGCCGCGGACCGACCGGCCCGCATCGGCGACGGGAGTGGCAACGGCATTCCACGCATTCTGCCCCCTCTGGAGCCATGTACTCGGATTTGCGAGGAAGTTGTAGGTACCCGTCGCGGCATTCATCCCGCCTTGCGCAGTCAAGTCGACCGCTCCCGACGCCCAGCGGCTGTACGCGTTATCGGCGTACCCGTAGCGGTGCAGGATGGCGGGGACCGCGACGGCGCCGACTGCTGCGAGCGTCCCGAGCGCGAGGCCGCGCAGACTGAAGATCCAGCGACGGAGGAAACCGACTTCTCCCGCTCTTTCGGCCGCCGCCCGGACACGGGGCTGTTCAAGATCGCCTGCCCTTGGCTTGTTTCGGCGAGATGACGTTCGAGATTTTCAATGTTTGCCATAATCGTGAGGGGGAGAGAAGGAAGAAGATTACTTCGTGAGCATCACGGAATTCGACATCAGGACGACCCGGCGCATGGCCGACATCGCCGCAATGCCGTGGAGATCGTCGTCATTGACGTCCTTGACTTGCAAACCCGCGCCGATCATCGCCGTCATGCCCGACGCGCCGATGGAATGGAACATTGTGGGAATGGCAGCATCGGGGATTTGGTCGAACGGAAGCGTCGAGATATCGCCGCCGCTTTCGAAATGCTTGTCGGCGTTTTGGAGGAATTTCTCCATGCCCTTCACTTTCGAATAATCGACCGTATGCAATCGGCGAAGAATTTCCTGCGGCGTCTCGAATGCGTCATACGTTTCCTCTTCGACACGTTTGTCCCACGCTGCCCGGACTTTCGCGGGAAGTTTTTTGAAGAGCTGGATTTCCACTTTCGTTAGATACAGCGCGGGCTCCATAGAAGGTGTGGGGGGAATTGTTCCGAGTCTATCACAGAGATGGAGTCGACCATCTTACTGCACTCCAAAATTCCTTTTCCGCAAAGCATTCGCTATTCTCACTCCGATGGCATGGACGGACCGCATCGTCGGCGAGATTGAGCAGCGCTTCGCGGAGAAGATCGCGGCAAAAAAGCTGCTCGTCATTCGCGATGAGAAAACGCTCTCCGGACGCGTGCATGTGGGATCGCTGCGGGGAATCGCCATTCATGGGCTCATTGCGCAAGTCCTGAACGAACGGGGTATCGCGAATGTTTTCCGTTTTGAATTGAACGACTTCGACCCAATGGACGAAATTCCGCGGACGCTGGAGCGGACGGCGTACGAAAAATATATGGGCCAGCCGCTCTTTACCGTACCGCCGCATGAACCGTCGGCCGAAACGTATCCGCTCGTGTTCGGAAACGAACTGCAGGGCGTTCTTAAACATCTGGGATTCACCATCGACTGGTATCGCTTGCAGCCCGAATACATGGCCGGGAAATTCAACGGCGTCATCGGCGATGCACTGGATCATGCCAAGGAAATCCGCGCCATTTACCGGGAAGTCAGTGGCAGCGTGAAGCCGGATGATTGGTATCCGTTGCAAGTCATTTGTGAGAAGTGTGGGAAAGTGGGTACGACGCAGGTGACGGCGTGGAACAGCACTACCAAAACTGTGACGTACCACTGCAAAGAGAACCTCGTAAAATGGGCCAAGGGATGCGGAAATTCAGGAACAGTGAGTCCGTTCGACGGACACGCGAAACTCCCCTGGAAAGTGGAATGGCCCGCTAAGTGGAAGGTCTTCGGCGTCGATATCGAAGGTGCGGGAAAAGACCATTCGGCTGCCGGCGGGTCGCGCGAGATCGGTAAACGGATCGTCGAAGAAGTCTTTCACTATCCCAATCCGTTCGACATTCCGTATGAATTCTTCAACATCGGCGGGAAGAAGATGAGCGCGAGCAAAGGACTCGGGGCGTCGGCCAAAGAGATTTCGGATTTGCTGCCGCCGACACAGCTGCGCCTGCTCATGATCCGCAAGCAGCCGAACCAACCGATTGATTTCGACCCCGAAGGCACGACGATCCCGACCCTCTTCGACGAATATGACCGGCTGGCCGACCACTACTTCAAGCGTCACCCAAAACCGGAGGAGGACTTTGCACGGACCTACGCGCTCTGCCAGAAGGCCTTTCCCGAAAAGCCGAAGGATGTCTGGCACATGCGTTTCTCGCTGGCGGCGTTCCTCGTCCAAATGCCACACCTCAATGCCACGGAGGAAGCGCAGAATCTGAAAGGCAGCCCGCTCACGGAGGACGATCTTGCCGATATGAATGAACGCCTGACGTACGCACGCAGATGGATCGAAGGGTACGCCCCGGAGAAATATCAATTCCGGCTGGCGTCCAT
>JABFSS010000098.1 GCA_013140485.1 Candidatus Peribacteraceae bacterium
CCCTGATTCCTCGTTACGCTCGTTGCTCCACAACGAGCTACTCGGAATGACAAAACAGACTGCAGATGGATTTTCTCATGCATATGAGACATAATGCCATTGATGACTGACCCCGTGCAGACCGATGCACCACCGGCCTCAACGTGGAATCCCGACGATCTCGTCTACGTCGATCCCGATACCAATTCGGTCGTCGGCAAAGTCGCGTTCGGCAACAACGACAATCCCAAGTCGCTGCCATACGTCGCCAAAGAGGCGCCCGATGCCAAAGGCGAGAAGCGGCGCTCGTGGAGAAAGTTCTACCCCTGGGGAACCTTCCGCTCGATGAAGAACGTCTTCAAAGTCGAGGGAAAACCGAGAAAAAAAGAACCGACGAAAACGCTGAACGAAGTGATCGAGGTGGCGCTGAAGGAGCCGTATTGGGACTAATGCTGAACTTTCTAACCCATTCATGAAAAAACTTGTTTGTTCTCTAATACTAAGCGCATTGGTAACGATAAGTTGTACGAACCAAAGATTGAGTGAGAAAGAAATCCCGATAGTTCCACAAAATTGGGAATATGTTCATTGTTATACCGAGGTCAATGCATTTAAGGATTGTGATTTCTCATTACCTCTGCCGGAAGGCTATTTTTTCGATTCAGAATCGGCTGATTCTGGTTATTTCTGGATTGCTGGCCTAGGAGTTCAGTTTCGAGTGCTCGACTCGACCGACCATGATGTGGACTTTGAAAAATTGATACGCTGCAGTTGGCTAAATCCAAACGATGCAAAGAAGTGCCCTGAACCCGATTATGTCCTTCAAAAAAATGGATATCAGGTGGCCAGAAGATCTATGGATGGTACTTATAATTTTTTCATTCGAACACCAAAAATGACCATGCAAGTCATAGATCCTTCAAACGGCGGCTCATTTGGACCTTCGATCACAGAAGAAAATTTACCAATACTTGAAACATCAGTGCTAAATATTCGTGTGGATATCAAATAGCACAGAAAGCATTACACTTCTGTCATAGCTACTCAAGCATCCATCGTCGAGTATTTGGTGGCGCAGGTCTCCGGCGCCGGAGCCATCCGCAGCCGCAAGATGTTTGGTGAATACGCACTCTACTGCAACGAAAAAGTTGTCGCACTGATCTGCGACGATAGGTTCTTCGTTAAGCCGACCGAGGCGGGTAAAACGTTTGCGGGCGAGCTTGAAGAAGCCCCGCCGTATCCCGGCTCAAAGCCGTTCCTGGTGATTGACGAAAATCGCTGGGACAACAGTGACTGGATGACGGAATTAATCAGGATCACAGCGGCGGAGTTGCCGGTTCCGAAGGTGAAGAAGCCGAAGAAAAAGTTATCGAGTACACATTGAAGGAACCGTATTGGGACTGAGCTACCGATTTAGTACATGCAGCCGCCTCCATTTTTGATATGTATCATTGACTTTGAAAACGTATCGGGGTTCTGGTGAAATAATCTCATTATTCATCGGCACAGGGAACGGAAAATCCTTCGACGGAGTATTCAGTCTCAGAACCAAGCGAAATCCATGATCACTCATCATGGCCGGTGCCTTATGGAAATCAGCGGATGTGTAGCGATAAATTTTGTTCGCAATAATCGACAACGCTTGGACACTGCCCCCTAATTGTTTGTCTACTTGAGGGTGAATCCAGTTAACGGGTCCTCCATCCATCGACAAATGGCTCGCCGGTTTGTAATCGGAATCAGAATCGTTTGTCATATCGAGATCAACCGATCCTTGCAAAAATAATGTTCCAAGATCATGTCGATGTTGTGCTCGCTCAAATACAACGCAAATGAGACCGTCGATCCTGGCTTGAATGGCATCTAACAATTTCGACGGAACTCCAGGAACACAATCGACGTGCCACTGCGGAATGTCTGGATATGCACCATGAACGAACGGCGTTTTTTGCGCCATGATCCTCGTGGAGTCAGTCACCATGCTCAATGACTCCGCTACCTGCAGAAGTCTCCTTGCATAATCACCTCCCATCTTTGCTACAAAATCAGGAGTGCCCCTCCGGAACACAGGCTCTGATCCAACAAGCTTTTCTGTAACAGGAACATGCAAATCAGCTATAGTATGCGGTATTTTCTGCTCAAAACGCATAAACAGAAATTAATGATATTTGGCGTATGAGTCAAGATAGGAGATCACAGACTCTCTCCACCTCCTTCTTCGACCCAATAATGATCGGAGTTCGTTGATCAATGTCGGTGATTTTCTTGTCCATGATGTCACCTGTGCCGTCGGAGGCGGCTCCTCCGGCGTGTTCCATCAGATAGGCGAATGGGCCGCATTCGAATACCAGACGGAGTTTGCCGTCGGGATATTTGGACCCGGCCGGATACGTGAAGACGCCCTGGCCTTTGCTGAGGATGTGATGAATATCGGCGACCATGCAGCCTGAATACCGCAGCGTCATCTTGTCTTTGAGCCAGGCGTGGAAGACGTCGTGATAGGGCTTATCATCCATGATCGAGCTCAGATTTCCCGGCGCAAAATTCTTCGCGGTATCCGAAACTTTCAAAAACTTCCGCAGCAATATGAATTCGCCCGTGTCGTTCAGGATGAATTCATGGACGCCGTTGCCTGTGCAATAGACCAAGAGCGTCCGCGGACCGTACAGAACGTAGAGCGCGGCGACCTGTTGCTTGGGCTTCTTCCCGATCAGTTCAGCGCCGCGGTAAATGCCGAAGATCGACCCGACGGCGAAGTTCACGTCTACAAGGGAAGAACCGTCGAGGGGGTCGTAGACGACCGAGTACGGGGCGGTGGAGGAGAGCTCGATCACGTCCTTCTGTTCCTCCGAAATAAAACTCGCGACCAGTCCGCTTTCCTTGAGATGCTTTTGGATGATGTCGTCACTGACGATGTCGAGCTTGACTTGTTCCTCGCCGAATTGGTTCTGCGTGCCGCTGAGTCCCGTGTCCGTCTTTCGCAGTGCTGCTTGAATCTGTATTCCCGCCTGCGCGATGCAGAGGATCACATCCCGGAGTTCATCGGCAGCTTTTCCCGTCTGCGAGAGATGATCACCGAGGAAGGGGCGGAGAGCCATGGACCGTCAGTGTATCAGATAAGAGCTCCCAGCTTCATTGTCATCTCCGTCACACGCATCGCGTACCCCCACTCGTTGTCGTACCAACTGACGAGCTGGAGGGCCTTACCGTCGACGACTTTCGTGGACGGTTCGTCGACGATGGAGGAGCGGGGATCGGTCTGGAAGTCGATGGAGACGCACTGATCATACGAAACGCCGAGAACGCCTTCGAAGGACGGCGTCTTCGCCGCCTTCTCGAGCGCGGCAATGACCGCCTTCTCGTCCGTGGCGTTCTTGAGCGTGAACGCCATGTACGCGCAGCTGACGGTGGGGACGGGAACGCGGAACGCCATGCCGTCTATTTTGCCTTTCAGATGCGGAAAGATCTTCGCGCACGCTTTGACCGCGCCGGTCCTGGTCGGGATGACGGAGAGGGTGGCGGCGCGGGCGCGGCGGAGCTCGCCTTCTTCCTGCGGCTTGTTGTCGAGCAGGTTCTGCGTCGCAGTGAACGCGTGGACGGAACCGACGAGCAGGTACTGGATGCCGAACGCAGCGTCGATCACTTTGATGACCGGCGCGATGCAGTTGGTGGTGCACGACGCGTTGCTGATGATGTGCATGTCCTTCGTCAGCTGGTCATCGTTCACGCCCTTCACGAACATGGGAATGTCGTCCTTTGTGGGCGCAGTGACGATCACTTTCTTCGCTCCCGCCTTCAAGTGCGCTCCGACATCGTCATACGTCTCAAAATGACCCGTCGCTTCCACGACGACATCGACTTTGAGATCTTTCCACGGACATTTGGCGGGATCACGCTCACGGACAACACGCACCTGTTTTCCGTTCACGCTGAATCCGTCGCCTTCGACTTTCACGTCGGCATCAAAGCGGCCGTGCAGAGAGTCGTACCGGAGCAAATAGGCCCGCATGTCCGCCGTCGACGACGCATTCACGCCGACAACTTCCACCTGGTCGCTGTAATCGTCGACAAATTGCCGGTGGACATTCCTGCCAATGCGTCCAAACCCATTAATGGCAACTCGAAGCATGGCTCGATGATGCCAGAACATCACGAAAGGATCCAGACCCTATCACCACCCGTAGACGCCCAGAATCACGCCGAGCATGGCGCAGAAGCCTCCGACGATCCAGAGACGCATGGTGACTTTGCTCTCGCCCCATTCGAGCGCTTCGAAGTGATGGTGAATCGGCGCGGCGCGGAAGACTTTCTTGCCGCCACGGAGCTTCTTGCTCGTGAGCTGGATGATGACCGAGAGCATCTCGATGACGAACACGAATCCGATGAGCGGCAACAGGATGACTTGGTCGGTCATCAGCGCGATGACGGCGAGCGCTCCGCCGAGGGGGAGCGATCCGGTGTCGCCCATGAAGAAAAGCGCAGGGGGGACGTTGTGCCACAAAAAAGCGGCGATAGCGCCCGCGGCGACGGCGCAGAACGCAGCGAGAATGCTCAAGTCGCCCATGAATGCGAGAACACCGAATGCGGAGAACGCGATCACCAGAAGTCCGCCCGCAAGCCCGTCCAATCCGTCGGTGACGTTCACCGCGTTGGCCGTCCCGATGATGACGAGCATCGCAAAGGGGATGTACCACCATCCCAGCGGGATTTCTCCCCAGAACGGAATGATGATTCCGTCATAGCCATTCTTAAAATAAAACCAGCCTGCCGCGACGAAGCTCAAGAGCAACAGCGACGTGATCTTCGGGAGTACGCCAAGACCCCGCTTCTTGCCTTCGCGCATCACAAAGCGCCGCAGCACATCATCCATAAGGGCCCCGCTGAACCCGAGGAAGAGCAGAGCGATGAACAGGAAGCCGAGCAATATCCCGAGTCCGATCACACCCGAATTGGGCCGACCCGCGAAGGGGATAGTGAGGAGGGATTCCAGGGAACCGAACCAGTAGGCTGCTGCGAGGGCCACAGCGGCGAGGCAAATGACGCCGATGAACCATTTGCGGACTTTCGGCAGAAGCCTGTTCCACTGTTCCTCATTCGCGCCCACGATGTTCAAGTAATCATCAACCGCGCCGAGAATGCCGAGGGAGAGGAGCATGAAGAGGGGAATGTAGACCTGGCCACGCTGGAGAAGAGAAGTCTCGAGGATTCCCAGGTAGGACATCAACCGGGAGAAGGCGATTGTCAGCACGATCGATCCCCAAATCAGCACTCCTCCCATCGTCGGCGTGCCGAACTTCTTCTCGTGGTACTTGCGGAAAACGGACGCCTCGCGGCCGTCGACGGTTTCCACGCGCAGCTGCTTGCCCAATTTATTCCTCCGCAGAAACGACACGAAACCGGGAGTGAGCGCCAGTCCGAGGACGAACGCGAAAAAGGCGTACCCGAGAATCGCGAGGAGCGAGAGATCGGGACGAGGGGGGAGGAGGGGGAGCATGGGACAAGAATACTAGAATGATAGAATATTAGGAACC
>JABFSS010000080.1 GCA_013140485.1 Candidatus Peribacteraceae bacterium
CATCATGATCGGTAGTACGTCGACTTCACCTGCGAGTACGGCACGTCGATCCAGTCGAAAGAAGCGGAGCCGTCGGTCCATGCGATGGTTCCGGTGTTGTTCGAATCTCCGAGCTGGTTGAGCCCGGCTTGGAGAATGCTCGTTCCGGCGTCCGGCCCGCGCGTGAGGTTCGCCCGCAGCGCGAGTGTGAGCGTTCCGCCTGCGTCGACGGTCGTGCCGATGCCGCTGGAGCCAAGACTCGAGCAGGTGATCGTGATGGTTCCCGTCGTATCCGAGGGCGAGCACGCGGCGGATTGCGAATTATTGAGTGTGTTGAACAAAACCGGCGAGCCGATGACGACGTTGTGGGCGGCGACGGTGAAGACGAGCGTGGTGATCTGCACGGTATTGCCGTTGCCGCTCGGTGCGGTTCGGAAACGGAACGCCGCGAATTGCGACGACGTGCCGAACGGGACCGGAGTGAGGTCGGTATCCGGATTGGCGTTCTCAATGCCCGCGAAGCCGGACTCAATCGTGCTGTGTGCCGGCCCGGTGATGACCGCGTTGAGGCCGGGCGTCTCGCGCCCGATAAAAATCTCACCTGCCGCGAAGCCGTCTCCGTCGTTCTGTTCCAGAATTTCGTTCGAACTCGTGCCCTGCGCCTTCACGGCGACGCTCGAGAGCGTCGCATCCGTGAGAGACAATGTGACGGTCTCGTCCGCTTCGCCGCCGTCATCTTCGGATTTCACAATGGCGCGGACCAGGACGCGCACGTCGCCGTCTTCCGGAACTACAAAGAGGCCCGCGGCCGCTTTCGCACAGAAGCGGGAAGCGGAAAAACTGTCGCATTGCAGCGTCGATGCCGTCGCGAAGGGGGTAGACGAACCTTCCAGCAACAGTTCCATTCCGGAAATCGAATCGATTCCTCCTCTTATAGAGAGATAGGTCACCGCCACGTCTTCACCCGTTGCGTGGAACGTCAGTCGCAACAGAACGTCGGACGTCGTGCCCAACACCAAGCGGTGGGCGGGAGGTTGTACGGAGTGCGCGGTCACAAACAGGCTCCCGGCCGACTGCGTCGTGACGGAGCCGGAGTCGCGCGTGCGGACGAAGATCCGGCACACGTACGGTTCGCACGGACCGTTATCCACCTGGATGCCCGGAGCGAGATCGCGGCCGTAGGTGAGTCCGGTCGCCTGCACAAACGTGGGGTCCGAGGTCAAAAATCCGAGTGCGAGCGTGAACGGGACGCCGTTTCTCTGCAGTTCCGCCTGCACCGCGAAACGCTGCGTCACGCCTTTCTTAAGCGTGAAGCGGAAATCACTGAATGCGAGCGCGCTCGTTCCGGCATTTGCAAGCGTGATTTTCGTCATCACTCCGCCGGGCGACACCGCATACAGCGTGTACTTGCTGCCGGAGGCCAGGCTGCCTTGGAGCGCATGGAATTTGAGCATCGAGAGCATCACGTCTTCGTTGCCGGCGACGGCGTCGAAGGTCAGCAGTGTCACCGGCTCCGTTCCCACGGCGTGGGTCGCCGCGCCCGCGGAGACTTGATCGATCTGCAGCACGCCGCGGACGGGAGTGCCCGTGTACGAATACGATGACGAGGACGATGTCCATTTCACGGGCCGCGGCGAACTCGTCACCGGTTTGGTTATCGGCACTCTCATGCGCCGCCGCGACTTCCGCATTTCTATTCGCTGTCGCATCGTCAGTTTCGCACTGATCTGCGCCGGCGGAACCGCCGCGAGAGCGGTTGAGGCCATCATCAGGCCGAGGAAGAAAGCTGACAATCTGCGCACGGGGAAAATGGTATCATCCTCGGATGTCCGTCCGAGAAAGAATCTTGTGATATTCAGAAATTCGACCGTTTGACCGCATGATTGACAAAAAATTTAAAATAAGTAATATTATCTTATGTTTGATTTAGACCAGCCAATTGAGTTTTCGGAGACGATTCCTGGGGAACCTGATTCCAATTTAGAGCAAATCAACACCATCACTGATGGGTTAAATGATGTGTATCAACCTTTCATGTTTGGCGCTTCATATTCGATGGATAAAACCAAGAAGGGATATGTAAAGGTGCGTTTCAAAATTCTCCAGCCGGTAATCGATCCGAACACAGATCCGGCGGATGTTGATGTTGGTGAATTTGAATATCCGATCGGTACTCCAATATCAGTGAAGAAAATCGCCATTGATCTCCGAACAACAGTGGAAAAATTATTGAGGTGGGAAATCTGAAATTATAGTGCGAGTTTCAATTGCTCCGCCGCTTCGTCAATCCATTGGAACGATCTCCCGCCTTCCAGGTGGCCTTCGTGAGCGCGGCGAATCTCATCAAGTTGTTTCTGTGAAGGCAGGGAGGGGAGCGGGTAGGGTTTTCCTTTCAGTTTGGTATAACACTCTTGAATGCAGCTGATCGCGAGCAGAGCGGAGAAGGTTCCGTAGAGAATATTGCCCTGCCAGTGCTCGGGCGGGTGATTGCGGAAAAAGTTGAGAGTGCCCTCCGGCGTTTTGAAGTGCCGCAGCAGCATCACGGTGCCGCTCATGCCGCTGAAGCCCGTGATGAATTTCGCTTCCTCTTCTTTCGACAGGATCGCGCAGCGGTAGCCTTTGCGGAGCAGAATCTCATTGGCTTTGTCGCCGGTGTCGTAGCGGCGGACGAGTTTGCCGATCTCCGATGGATGATTGTTGCCTCCGGCGGGACGGAGCGAGAGGCGTTCTTTGTCGATCAAGATCTCACGGTTGTACGCGATGCAGTAACTGGAACTCGGCCAGTACTGCTGTCCGTCGATGTCGAAGTGCCACCACATGCGCGGGCGAAAACTTACGGATGCGGTATTGGGAGCGGAGAGTTCATGCTCGACGAGATCCACTGCTTTGGAGTTGATAATGAAAATGTCATCGTCGCAGATCCAGCCGATGCGGCGGTTCTTCGCGATGTGATTCAAGAATTCGTCGCTCTTGGTCGCTGCATAGAAGTTCAAAAACTTCTGCACGCGCGCGCCGGGGAACTCCGCCGGGTCCAGTTCGCCCGAGCAGTCGAAGATTGTCACGTCCACGCGGTCACCCAGGTATTTTTTCACGCAGTGGTGCCACACCGTCATCATCGGCGGGAGAATGTTCATCGTAAACAACGCGGGTTTGTCACCTGGAGACAGTGCGGGGCGTGTCAGATAGTACTTCAGTGTGGGCAGCAGCGTCCGCCTGGCGGAGGTGATGCTGAATTTCTTGAAGAGGCCGGGGAGGATGCGGCGATGATCGGTCATCGGCGTAAGAGTACTAGAATAATAGAATATTAGGGACATCGGACCGCCCATTTCGCACTCTTCAGGATTCTAATATTCTAATACTCTAATATTCTTCTCGATTTCAAAAGAAACCACACGCTTACACATATATCAACGACCAGCGGAATGAGAAAGAACCAGTATCCCAATCCAAACCCCGTTCTAAACTGGAGATAGAAGTATAACCATTGAAAGTGGAGCGTCGCGAGCGCGATGGGAATCCAGAGCGGATGCTTTTTGAGGACGGGGAGTGCAGCGATGATCAGAAGGAGAATGCTTGCTTCCATATAGAAGTGATCCATGTGGTCGAGCAGGGCGTTCATCGCGATGCCGAGCGCGGCGCCACCAAGGAGAGCGAGCGGCAGGCGGAGATTCGGCCAGTAATTCTTCGGCGCGAGCAAGCCGAAGAGACCGAGGAAGATCAACACGGGGCTCGTGTGCATCAAATTTCCCGGTCCGGTCAGCGCAGGATTTGGGAAATAGTAGTTGTGAACGGAAAAGAGCATCTGCAGCGAGTGCGCGAGGTTCATGATGATGCGTTTGGGGCTCTGGAGGATGCCGCCTGCCGTCACATCAGAGTGGGCACCCACAATAATTCGTCCTGCCTGGGTGTATTGAATGATCATATAGAGAATGATCATTGCGGCTGCAGTCAGAAGCACCCACCAGAAGTTTCGAGTTGCGGGTTTCGAGTTGCGAGAGGGGGGTTGATAGATCACATAGATCAGCGGCAAGAAAATTATCGCAAAAGGTTTGGTCAGAATTGCGAGTGCCCACGGGATTCCCGTCCATTTGGAACGTTCGGCGGCCAGGAAAATCGTCAGAAGCATCCAGAACCAGTACCCCGGGCCCGTCCAGCCGCGCAGGCACACGAACGAAACAAACGGCATCATCGTGACGATCGTTGCGAGCGCGATGCCGTGCCAGGTGTTGCGGAAGAGTGACCGGCCTGCGAGGAATCCGAGGAGCGGCAAGAACAGCGCCGCGATGATCAGTCCGTAAATCTCCGCAATGGGCGAACGGGTGAACACATAGACGATGAATCCGAAGATGTCCGAGCCGTGGAATCCGGGGATCGACAGATCAAGGCGGAGCCCTGCAAGAGTTTCGATGAATTTCTGGTAGTGAACGAAGTCGTCTTGGGGGGAGGGGGTGGCCAGGAAGAAGACGGCACCTGTGGCGAGAGTGAGGAGCAAGATGTAGAGCCACACCATCAATGATTTGCGAGCAGGTAGCTGCATTGCTCCTCAATTCTACAGGAATTATGAATCAAGAATCATGAATTATGACGGTATGATTCATGATTCATGTTTCATGCTTCATGGCATGTTGATATTCAAACCACACTTTCATCCTCGGCTCCTCCGGTTCCTCCAGTGGCTTCTTCCCGGCATAGTGCAAAATCTTTACGTCTTTCTCATCACCTTTCCAGAAGAACTGCGCGTGGTAGTTGTAGTGGTGATCGAGGCAGTAGATTTTCTTCCAGCGGAAGTAACGCATGAGGATGTCCTGGTCGGCGGTGGGACAGGGTTTCAGCGGGCTTGTCAGAAGCGCGTGGTACGTCCGGCCGTCCAAATGTTCCTTCCCGATCACCATCACGCCGGAGTTGAAGCCGATGCGGCGGTGGAATCCGTTTGCGAGGCGCTCCTTCAATTCTCGGTTTTTCCCGGCAGGACATGCGGCGAAGGGAACATCGAGATTGAAGAGATTTGAGAGATCGCCGAGGCACAGCATGTCGCTATCGAGGAAAATCACACGGTCGTAGCCGCGCAGGTTGAAAATCTCCAACTTGAGCAATGCGGGATGGAGGCGAATCGGGGTGACGAGGAAGAAACGCTTCACCGGTTCTTCGTCCACGAGGATGAATTCGACGTTTGGGTAAAGATTGCGGATGCGGTCTTGGTTTTCCTTCGAAAGAGGGGAGAGTTTTTTGCTGTGCAGGATCTTCACGGGCAGATTGAAGTGGGGATTATGCTTCTTGATGGAATAGAGGAGGACGCAGAAGTATTCAACAAATGGATCATTCAGCACGGTCGCGATGCATGTTCCTCCGAGGGATTTTTTCACCGCATACCATGTGGGCCACATTACGGGAATCACCGAGAACGGTTGGTTATGCTTGTGCATGAACTCATCAACGGCGCTTTTGACGCCAAAGTCGCCTTCAGGGATCTGTCCGTCGAGGTAATCATGTCCCGCAATGACGCCGCCCGGCCGGACTTTGGGCCACCAGAGCTCCAGATCTTCCTTCACCGCTTCGTACGAGTGGTTGGCGTCGATGTAGACGAAGTCGAGAGAGTTATTCTCAAATTTCTTCGCGGCCTCGGCGGACATCATCCGGTGAATTTTGCTGCGCGATCCGAATTTCTTCAGCCGGTCCTGCGTAAAGCGGTACCGGTCGTCTTGTTCTTGCTGCGGCGAGTTGTGTTTGTCGTCATACGCATCGGTGTCGAACGCTTTCCACGGATCCACCGAGTGGAGCGTCCGCAGATTGCTCCGCGTGAGCAGCAGTTCGGAGTAGTACCCGTTGAGCACGCCGATTTCGACGCCGTCACCATTCAAATGCAGTTCTTTTAGAAGAAGTCCCAGATCAGCGCGGTCCGTCAGCGGGAGGTTTTTCTTGAAGCGCCTCAAGACGCGAGGGCCTCGCAGCGTTCGGATCTTCCACAGCGATAGATCACGCACCAAGGCATGCAATCCCGGAAGATTCTTTTTGAAGAATCCATTCAGATTGCGCTCCATCTTGGCAAAAAAGCGGGAGGCCATGGAAGCAGGATAGCGGATTATTCGTGTACACTAAGCACTAATCAATGACGCATCGCTCTTGCTACATTTTCGTTCTGCTTGGGACCGCATTTCTGATCGCATTCGTCATGCAGGTCCCGCAATTCCTGCATACGCTCGATCCGGGATATCAAGGAGTCCTCGTTCATCTCAATTCCGACGAAGACGTGTACTTCGCGCGCGTGGAGGAAGCTCTCACGGGCAGGCCGGAGCGGAGCGGCGACGCGATCGTGGGCGATGTCGGAATCATCGGCACGCAAGTGGCGCTGTTTGAAAGCGTCGAAGGAACGCTCTTCCGCTTCACCGGCTGGCGCGCTGCCACGGTGGAGCAGGTGATGGATTCCGTCGTGCCGCCGCTGTTGTTTCTGACGCTTGTTCTGTTCTTCTCGCTCTGCGGTCTCTCGCGATGGGCGGCGTTCGCCGGAGCGCTGGCGTTCACGGTCATTGAATTCTATTCACTCAGCCGTCCCGTGCACCAGCGTGACGACTTCCTTGTCGTCTTTTTGGCATTCTCGGGGATCATCGCCGGTCTCGGGGGTTCCGCAGGAGTTCAACGGAATTTCCGGTGGATCTGGGGCGTCTTCGGGGGAATGCTCCTCGGCATCCTGGTCGGCGCGTACTTTTGGGCATGGACGTATGGGTGGCTGTGGCTGGCGCTGGTGTTTGTTTGGGAATCAGCCGAATGGGTGCGTCACCGAACGCCCGTCTCGCTGCGGCGAATCAAATGCATCGTCCTTTTTGGTCTGGCAGGCGTGGTCGCCGCTCTGCCGTCACTCGTTGCCTGGTGGCGGGCTGCGCAGAACCCGCTCTATGCCGATGCCGCGTTCCGCAGCGGCATCTACCTCTCGCGCATGCCGGAATCGTGGCCGTACATGGTCCTGTTCACGCTCATGGCGTCCGGAACGGTCGTCGCGGGTTGGCAGCGGCCCGCGGTGATGCGCCGGTATAAATATCTCATCATTCTGGTTCTCACGTCGTTCATCGCGATTCACCAGCAAGTGATTCACGGAGCGGTGTTTAACTTCGTGTCGCATTACCTGTTCGCCCTCGTCGTCGGCGCGATCGGACTTGTTCTCCTGTGGCATGCGGTGCGCGCAAGCGGCAGGTCCGTATTGCACGTGTCCGCCGCCGCCGCAGTCATCTACCTTGCTGCCATTGCTTACGACGGACGCTACGTACTCAAGCAATTCACGGTGACCGAGGGGCGCTTCAGCGAGCAGCATTTTGCGACGCTGCTCCCGGTTCTCGACGCCCTTCCCCGTTCGACGGTGCTTTCCGATCCGTCGTCGTCGCTCTTTGTCGCCGGTTCCACGCAGCATGATGTCGTCTACACGCTCTACATAAAGAATCTGCTCATGAGTCACGAAGAAGTTGCCGAGCGCTACTGCATGACGGCACTTGCGGTTCCGCCCGAAGACCGTCATTTCGCAGAGCAGGGGCTCATCTGGCCCGATGCCAACGCCGCATTTCCGGCAGCGCTCCGCGGATCAGACGAAGCGAAAGCCGTACGCGCCCGCGAGATCGCCCTGGTCGAAGCTGCGTGCGCGAGTACCGACAAGAATCCTGCAGCCGCGCTCGAGAAGTTCCACGTGCACTACGTGCTCTGGGACGAGAAGCGGAATCCGGAATGGGATCTCACGCGACTGAAGATGCCTCTGAAGAAGGAGGCGGCGGGGGAGGGGTGGTCACTCTGGTCCCTCGGTACGCTCAGCGCTCCTCGCTGAGCTACTCGGGATGACAGGTGGGCAAGTCATCAGGATCAATTTCCACGCATACCAGAACCGCGCAATTTCATACGGGAGTGGCAGGCGCTTGCCTGTCCAGGGTATCAGCCAAATCCAGAGGAGCCGCACGAAGGAGACGGCGCGGCCTTTCAGTGTGTGGATGATCCGCAGCAGCCACCTCTTCCATCCCGTTCCGCGCGACTGCTCCACTTCGATCCTCAAGTACTGATTCAATTTGCTGTAGAAGACGCTTAAGGGAGGCAGCGGCGCGAGACTTCCGTCATGCAATCGTCCGATGATCGCGCCGTCCTTCAGTTTCACGCGCTCGTGCACGGGTTTCTCCCACCGTTCGACGGCGTCCTTGCGGAAGAAGTAGAGACGCTCGTTGGGGTACGTCGATGCGCGGGTGACGACGGTTCCGTCCTCGAGAAGGTAACGGCGGGGGACCCAGTAGGCGGCGGGACCGGGACCGGACGTTGTAACAATATCGTGGATTTCCTGCACGGCGCCGTCCGAAAGAATCTCATCGCTGTCGAGCGCGAGAATCCACGGTTGCGTCGCCTGTTCCAGTCCCACGTTTCGCGCCGCCGCGAAATCCATCAGCGGCTTGCCCTGCGCTCCGGGGAAGCGTTGCGGAAGAACGCGCGCGCCGAGCCGTTCCGCGATCGCGACGGTGTCGTCCTGGCTCCCGCCATCGATCACCAGAATTTCCGCGCAATGTTTGACGCTCGCGACGGCGCGCTCAAGCGTCTGGCTCGAGTTCCAGGTGAGGATATGGACGCTGACGGGAAGGCGGTTGGTCATCATGCGTAGACGAAAAACTTATAGAACGCGAAGTTCCACAGGACCGTGATGCCGATGCCGAGAACCTTGGCGATCGTCGGGTGGACGCCGGCGAATTCCACGAATCCGTAGACCATGTAGAGCTGCGCGAAGTAGTTGCATCCCTGCAAAATTGCGTACCTGATGAATTGCCGGCCCGTCTGCTCCTTCTTCTTAAATGCGAAGAACTTATGGCCGATGAACGCGGCCAGTAATCCCACTCCTCCACTGATCTTCGCCGCCGTGAAGTACCACACGCCCGCGTACAGCATTGCCTGAAAACTTCCGAGTTCCAATGCGGCTGCGGTGCCGCCGCTGATCAAATAGCGGATGAATTGCGGCGCATGGGTTCGTATGTGGCGGTACATGCGACGATCATACCCGATTTCAGCGGCATCCGAACTCCGGCCTGACGACCGCGTAGCTCCCCACCGGCACGATTCGTTTCTTCCACGCTTCCGTCTCTTCCTCGTTCAGTTTTCGCACGTGGGCGAAGCAGCGCTGCGCGGGGTTGGGTGTCTTGTAGATTTCCGGCATGCTCGGGGCCACGGTGGAGCGGGGGAGAAAGAGCCACCGGGGGTTCTCCGGAAGCTGCGCGAACACTTCCGATTCTTCGATCAGCAGGTCGGTGTCCCGGAAATCGCGTGCGATGATTTCCACCGCCCGCGCCAGCGCCGCGTCGTTGCCCGAACCTTGATGCGTGTATTGCCATATCGTCTGGGAGACGACGATTGTCGAGAGCAGAACCGCAGCGATGTCTTTGCGGAAGAACCGGGCGAATCCGATCGGCACGAAGGGGATCAATATCAAATGTGCGGTCAGCACGTGGCGGTACCACCCGTAGCTGTTGACGAAGTACAGGAAGTACAAGAGCGTGAGCGTCGTCACCACGAGCTTCACCGACCTCGTCGCTTTCGATGGGGCCAACCACATGCCGGCCAGTCCCGCCGCGAGCATCACGAAGAACGCCAAGTACGGAAGACGCAGCAGCAATTCGGGATTGTTGCGCAGCACGTTCATGAGCGGAATGTCGCCGCCACCCAGGACAAACTTGTTCACTTCCTCCACGAAACTGCCGACCGGCGTATGGACGATCTCCAGCCAGCGCCATGGCACGTAGATGAGTGCCGCGAGCACGCCGCCGATCGTGAGCGACGCCGCTTCCTTCCATTCTCTGCGCCAGAGCGCGACAATCCACGCCACGCCGAGTGCCGGCAGGACCAGCGCATTCGGCAGTTTTGTCAGAATCGCAAGCCCGAAAGCGAGGCCTCCCGCGATTCCGCGCGTCACCGGACGCTTCACACGCGTCATCGCGAGAAATCCGAGCATCAGGAAGAAGAATCCGGGAATTTCCCCCAAAACTGGTTTACCCGTGTTTACGAAAGCCGAAAGAGTCACGAGCAACGCGGCGCTCCATCGGGCGTTTGCTTTCCCGCCGATCCGCCAGGCGAAAAAATACAGAAGAATCGCCGAGCCGAGAATGTAGAAGGTCATCGGAAGCCGAGCCGCCTCCACGGAGGGGCCGAAAATTTTGATGGAGAGCGCCGCAGGCAGAATGATCGTCGGGCCGATGGCGACGAAGTAGGGGTAGTACCAGAAATGGTCCAGAAGAGGGATTGCGTAGCCCTGTCCGGACGCGACGTTCTTCGCGATCATAATGAAGAGGCCTTCATCGAACCAGGAACGGGGGAAGCTGCCGAGTTCGCGGTAGGTGAAGTAGAGCGCGACAGCGGCGATGGCAATTTCAGGAAGATGCTGTTTCCAGCGAAAGGACATGGATCGAGTATAAAGGATGGTCGGAGGGGTAAATGGTCAAATGGTCAGATGGTCGGTCGGTTGTTGATCATGTCATCAATGGAATTGGCGATTGCTTGAGCGTTCCGCGCCGGAATCAGATGTACAAGCGGATGGTTTGCGAATCGTTCCCGGATCGCGGGAGTATCCGCCGTCAGCACGGGGACGCCGCATGCGACGGCATCGACGACTTTATGCGGGATGACCCGCTGCGCCTTGTCCGACGTTCCGAAAATACCCAAGCAGAGATGAGCGCTTCGGATCATCTGAGGCAATTCCTCCATCGGAACGAATGATGTCGTCGTCACGTTGCGTAGTCCGGCCCGTTCAATCATCGCCGGGAACTTCGACGATCCCACGAGCGTGAAATGAACGTTGGCGTCTCGATCTTGGAGGATTTTTGCGGCTTGCAGAATATAGTCCACGCCCTGAAGAGGAATCAGCGTGCCGTAGAAGAAAATTTCAAAAGTTTTGAGATTTGAGATTTGTGTTTTTTGCTTTGGATGAAAAAGATCTTTACGTGCTTCGAGGTAGATCACGCGTACCCGCTTGGGATTCAGCCGGAGGTGCTTCACAAAAAATTTCTTGTGTTCTTCCGTATCGATGAGCACTTCATCGGCCAAGTGCACACTGATTATGTCGATCCACCAGAGCATCCATGCCCGCGGATTCAGCGGCGAATAGCGGCGGCGATCGGAGACGTCGGTGTCATATAAGGAGATGAAGGCGTCGAAGATAAGCTGTCGTCTCGGTTTCCTGGTCAGCCACCAGGCTAGCGGCATCAGGAAATGTCCGGGAAAAGGAACGATGACGGTTTGGGCATCCGGTGACATTACTCGGAATTTCCGTCGCAGATCGGCGCATTTCGCAAAGAATCCCTTCTTCTCCGTGTGGCACTCGACCACCGGTCCGTATTCCTGTGCGAGTACGTCGCACACGGTACGGTGGCGCGGAGATTGCCTGTCGTGGTAGCCAAAGGCGAGGATGGTCACTGGGCCCCATCCTACCGTACACTGGGCCTGTCCATGTCTGATTCTTCAGTCAATACCCTCATTCTCGGTGCCGGGCCTGCCGGTATGGCTTCCGCAATGGAGCTGGTGCGCGCAGGGAAATCCGTCACCGTTGTCGAAAAAGCCGACCAGGTCGGCGGTCTCGCGAAGACGCTGACGTACATTGAGGAAGATGGAGCGTTCAGGACGGACATCGGGCCACATCGGTTCTTCAGCAAAAATCAGTATCTGTACGAATTTATCGAAGACCTGCTGAAAGAGGAGTGGCGACAGGTCCGGCGTCTCACGCGCTTCTGCGTCGACGGCAAGTTCTACTTGTATCCGATCCGCATTCGCAACGTCCTGAGTCAGATCGGAATGGTGAAAGCATTCCGCATGATCTTCGATTACGCGTGGGAGAAGATCAGGGGCCTCGTCGCACCGCGGCCGCAGCGGTCGTTTGAAGATTACGTGCTCTCCGCCTTCGGCCGGACGCTCGCCGAGTTCAACATGATCGGTTACACGGAGAAAATCTGGGGACTGAGGTGCAGCGAGATCAGCATCAACTGGGCGACGCAGCGCATCAAAGGACTCTCCGTCGTATCGGCGCTGAAAAAAGCGCTCTTCCCCAAGCAATCCGGGCCAAAGACGCTCATTGATTCTTTCTACTACCCCAGTTTCGGCAGCGGCTGCATCTACGAAGCGATCCGCGAGCGCATCGAGAAGGCCGGCAATCCGGTCTTGCTGAATACGGAACCCTCCGCGATCCACTGGGAGGGCAAACCAGCCTCCGCTCCTGCTCCCTCGGCCCGGCTCGGGACAGGGTCCGCTACGGCCGGCAGGCGCGTTACCGATGTTGATATCCGTTCGTCCACCGGCACGAAAACTCTCACACCCGGCTCCGTCATCAGTTCGGTTCCACCGTCCGTTCTCGTCAAACTGTTCAATCCCGCTCCGCCAGTGGAGATTCTCGATGCGGCATCAAAGCTCAAATTCCGTTCGCAGGTCTACTTGTTCCTCATCATCGACAAAAACAGCGTCATGCAGGACAACTGGATCTACTTCCCCGATAAGAACATCCCGTTCGGCCGCATCAGCGAGATGAAAAACTTCAGCACCGAAATGGCTCCGCCCGGCAAGTCGTCATTAATGATCGAATTCTTCTGCTTCGAAGGCGACCGTATCTGGAACATGGATAAAAATGCGCTCGTGAACGAAGCCGTACCGATTCTCGAGCGATTCGGATTCTTCACCCGGTCGCAGGTCCTCAATGCGCATCATTTCCGCATCGCCCACGTCTATCCGCTCTACGATCTGCACTATGAGGAGCACGCCCGGACCGTCATGAAGTGGCTCGACGGATTCGAAAACTTCTACGCCGTCGGCCGTCCCGGACGCTTCCGGTACACCAACCAGGATCATTCACTCGAAATGGGCATCTTGGCCGCGCAGAGCATTCTGACGGGCGTCCGGAAGGACATTGAGACGGTTGGGGCGGAACAAGAATACTTCGAGAGGGGATATCACGGTGCTCAAGGCCAACGCGGATGATTATGCGCATTGCCTACATCAATCACGGGCGTTTCCCAACCGAGAAGGCCTACGGATCGCAGATCGCGCAGGTGTGCGATGCGCTGACGGAACTCAGTCACGAGGTCACGCTCTTCAGTCCGGCGTTTCAAAACCACATCACCGCGACTCCGCAGGAATACTACGGACTCCGTCATCCGCTTACGGCGCAGCAGCTCGAACACTACGATGCCTTCCAGTCATCGTTTGTTCCCGGCATGCTCGGATTCGCCGTCAGCATGCGGGCGTATGGGCGGGCGTTGCAGAAAAGATTGTCTATCTCAGCTCAGACGACGGCGTCTGAGCTGACCCAACGAGAATTCGACATCGCCTACGTCCGGTCACCTCTCCTCGTTCCGTTTCTCCTCCGCACGGGCATCCCGCTCATCCTCGAACTGCATTCGCTGCCGCGCTTCGCCCGCCGACGATTCACGCACGCGTGTAATCTCTGCCGGCGCGTCGTCTGTCTCACCAGTCCCATGCGCGATCAGTTGGTCAGTTGGGGAGTGCAGCCGGAGAAGGTCATCGTCGAAGGGGACGGAGTCGATCTGCGGCGGTTTGAAAATCTTCCGGAGCAGATATCTTCAAAAGCACGGTGGAATCTTCCTTCTGGCCGTTCCGTCATTGGCTACGTCGGGTCGCTCGCGACGCGGGAAACGCTGGAGAAAGGCGTACGTGAAATAATTGATTCCATCGCTGTAGGGGCAAGGCATGCCTTGCCCCTACATGACGCGTCGCCAATCCTATGGATCGTCGGCGGGCCGCTCAAATGGCAGAAAATCTACGAAGAACATGCCCGGTCGAAGGGTCTGGATGATCACGTCGTGCGCTTCCAAGGAAGGATCACTGCCGCTGAGGTTCCATCGGCCATCGCCGCCTGCGATATCTGCATCTATCCCGCTCCCAAGACCGATCATCCGTTCTTCATGCGCGATACGTCCCCGCTGAAACTCTTCGAATACCTGGCCGCGGGTCGCCCCGTCATCTGCGCCGATATTCCTCCGGTCCGCGATGTCGTCGATAGCAAGAGCGTGAAGTTCTTCGCGCCCGGCGATTCACAAGATCTCGCGGCGGCCATCAAAGATATTCTCGATCATCCCGAAGAAGCTTCTCGACGGGCGGAAGAGGGGAGGAGAATCGTGCAGGAGCATTCGTGGGAGAAGAGGATGCAGAGGATCCTTCAGTCAGTTTCTGGTACCGTACAGCCATGAGCGGCGTCATCCCCGTCACCAAAAACGGCATCACCTATGCTCTCTTTATCCTCGGCCGCCCAGTGGTCGACGGAGCAAAGTTTTTCACGCAGCAAACCGACGAATTCCAAGTCGGCATCATCGAACGGCCAGCGGGGCATCAAGTAAAAGCGCACCAGCATCCGGGGCGCAACGAAACGGTCCGTCAGACGTCCGAGTTTCTGTACGTTGAAAAAGGGAAAGCTAAAGTGACGGTCTTTGACGATGATTGGGCCGTTCTTCACGAGCAAGTGATCGAGGCCGGGGACATCATGGTGTCGTTCCGCGGTGGGCATGAGTTCACGATGCTTGAGCCGATTCGCTTTATCGAGGTCAAACAGGGGCCGTATCCGGGCGACGCTTCTGCTAAGGTATTCAAGCAATGAAGGTTCCCGTCAACGCACCGGTTATCACTCCTGCAGCCAAGAAGTACGTGGCCGACGCCATGGAAACCGGTTGGGTTTCGTCCGCAGGTCCGTACATCGACAAGTTCGAGAAGGCGTTTGCGGATTACATCGGCGTCAAACACGCAATCAGCGTCACGAGCGGCACGGCGGCTCTGCACATTGCACTGCTCAGCCTGAAGATCGGTCCGGGCGACGAAGTGATCGTGCCCGATTTCACCATGATCGCGTCAATCTTCGCGATTATCTATACGGGCGCGACGCCCGTCTTCGTCGACGTCGAGCCGGATACCTACAACATCGATGTCTCGCTCATCGAGAAGAAGATCACCAAGAAGACCAAGGCGATCATGCCGGTGCACATCTATGGACACAGCGTCGACATGGATCCGCTGATCGCGCTCGCGAAGAAGCACAAGCTTCATGTAGTCGAAGATGCGGCTGAGGCTCATGGAGCTTTGTACCGATCAAAAAAATGCGGATCAATGGGGACGTTCGGCTGCTTCAGCTTCTACGGCAACAAAATCATCACGACGGGGGAGGGGGGGATGATCGTCACGAATGATAATGCACTCGCCGACTATGCACGGCGCCTCAAAGACCTCGCGCACAATCCCGAAAAGCGCTTCTGGCACGACGAAGTAGGCTACAACTACCGCATGACCAACCTGCAGGCAGCGTGCGGCCTCGGACAACTGGAATCCATTGAGGAATTCCTCGCACATAAGCGGTGGATGACTGCGGAATACGAAAAGCGGCTCGGGAAAATCAAAGGACTTCGGCTCCCCGTCACCAAACCCTACGCGACCAATGTCTACTGGATGTATTCCATTCTGGTGACGGAGGAGTTTCCGCTCAGTCGTGATGAACTTCGTGCTGCTCTAAAAGAAAAAGGCGTCGATACGCGCGATTTCTTCCCGTCATCAGCTCAGCAGCCGGTCATCCAGAAGCTCTACGGTGCAAAAGAACACTGTCCGGTGTCAGAAAAGATCGCACAGCAGGGTCTCTACCTTCCTTCCGGTCTCGCGCTCACGCAGAAGGAGCTCGATTACGTGTGTGACGCTATTCTCTCCGTCTCCAAGTCATGATCGATCATGATCTTGATGAGTTCTTTGAACTTCACCTTCGGTTCGTAGCCGAATGTCTTCTTCGCTTTTGAATAATCAGCGATCAGCGTGCTCGTCTTGCCCGGCCGCAAGAACTTCGGATCGACCTCGACGTAGTCCTTGGCATCAAGACCGACGGTTCTGAACGCCTCGTCGACGAATTCTTGTACGGAGTGGGCTTCGCCCGTGCCGATGATGAAGTCATCGGGTTTCTCGAGTTGCATGATGTTCCAGGCAGCCTCCATAAACTCGCCTGCGAAACCGAAGTCGATTTTGGCGGTCAAATCGCCCAGGTAAAGCTTCTTTTGGAGTCCCAGGGAGATCCTGGCCGCGGCCTTCGTGATCTTTCTCGTCACATAGGAATCGGTGCGTCTCGGTGATTCATGATTGAAGAATGTCGCGGTGCTCGCGAAGATCTTATGCACATCGCGGTAGTAGCGCGTCAGCATCAACGCGTACACCTTCGCGCACGCATACGGACTCTGCGGGCGCATGGGCGTCGTCTCATTCTGTGTCACGGTGTCCGTCTGCCCGTACATATTCGAGGTGAGCGGCTGGAAGTATTTGATCGTCGGGTCGAGCTGCCGGATGATCTCGAGAATCCGGCCCGGCGCGCCGCCGGTGATGTCCGATGCGTAGTCCACGAGGTCGTAACTCCAGCCTGCGTGGTCCTGATCAGCCTCATTGTAAATCTCCTGCGGTTTCGATTTCTCAATGGCGCGGTAGAGCGACGGCACGTCGGCAAGATCTCCGCGATGCAGCGTGATCTTGTCGATAATGTGATCGATGTTCCGGGTATTCCCCGTCGCCGAGCGGCGGATCAGCGCGTGAACCTCATATCCTTTACTGAGCAGAAGTTCTGCAAGATATGAACCGTCTTGGCCGGTGATGCCGAGGATGAGGGCGGTCTTTTTCATGAGACGACGCGGAATTCAGGGAGCGGCACGAGGAATTTTCCTCCGCCGTTCCTCCATTCTACTTCCCGTTTGTAGAATTCATCAAAGAACGCGTACGGAAGGACCAGGAAGTAATCAGGTTTGGCCTTTCGCGCCTCATCCTCAGAGACAATCGGGATTCCTGTCCCCACGGTGAATTTTCCCCATTTCTCGGGACTGCGTTCCGATGCCGCGGTGATCAGATCGGGGCCGAGTCCGTAATACTGGAGGATCGTGTTGCCTTTGGTCGAAGCGCCGTAGACCCAGACGCTCTTGCCCTTCTTCACTTCCGTCCGGATGAAGTCGACACAGTCTTTTTTGTTCTTCTCCATCCGCGCGAAGAAGTCCAAGTGGACCTGCTTTCCTGTCAGAGCCTTCTCCTCGTTCCTGAACTTCTCCATTCGTTCTTTTGCGCCTTTGATCACAGGAGGCTTGCCAGATTTCAGACCCGCGTAGACGCGGTAACTGCCGCCGTTCACCAAATTGTGATTGATGTCGATCATGACGAGCCCGTTCTTCTCGAACAGGAATTCCAGCGAAGTCAGTGAATAAAACTCCAGGTGCTCATGGCAAATATTGCCGACGTCGTTCGTATCGAGCATGTTCTTGAGGCACATCAACTGTGCGACGAAAACGCCGTCATCCGTGAGTGTCGATGCCGCGTCCCGAATAAATTGATTGGGATCCTCCATGTCGTAGAACATCCCGATAGCGGTGATCACTTTCGCTTTCTTATCCAAGACCTTCTTATAGTTCTCCAACGTCCAGAAATCGTTGATGAAGTAGTCGAGGCCCTTCTTTCCTTCCTCAGCGAGATTGGACGCCGGTTCCACTCCGACCTTTACGACTCCCGGCTTCTCGTACGTACGCAGCATGGTTCCGTCGTTGCTGCCGATATCGAGGACGATGTCGCCCGGTTTCAGATCAATGCGCTCTTCAATCTCCTGCGTGATGTTGCGCAACGCCTTGCGCATCGTGTCGGTCACGCCGGAGCGGTACCAGTAGAAGCGGGCGTAGAGGAGCTCTTGCGGCGCCGTATGTCTGAGTTGCACCAGCGAGCAGTGTTCGCACATGACCATCTCCAGCGGCGCCTTGAGGCCGTCTTTCGGGTTCGCGACGAAATCGGAAATGTAGATGTCTCCGATCGAGTACAGCGGCGTGATCTTGTCCGATTTGCATACGCGACACTTGGTGATCGCCGTCACGGGTTTGGCCTGTGCTGCCCAATTGGTCGTCATACTTTCGGGGAAAGGCGTCCCAGTCTAATCATCAACACTCTCCAGGCATACTGAACGCTGAGCTTGAGAAACGTCTTGATGCTGCCGTCGGTTTTCGAAACGCCTCCTTTGCGCAGTCCGTAGCGGTAAGCCACTTCGACGATGCGGATCTTCCGCTTCTTGCATTCATAGACCCACTGCACGAAGTATTCGCCGAATCCCGTGCTGGAGAGGGGAACGCGTTCGATCACTTCGCGCCGCGCGGCGGCGAAGCCCGAGGTCCAGTCGCGGAAATCCCAACCGAGCAGCAACCGCGTGTAGAAGTTGAACACGACGCTCAGCCATGCGCGGAACCAGTGGCGCGTGTCCATGCCTCCGGGCAGGTATCGTGATCCGATGGCGACGTCATATTCATCCAAGCGGTCGACGAGTTTCTGAATATCTTCCGGCGGAATGCCCAAATCACAGTCGAGCCAGACAATGTATTTGCCTTTCGCCGCGTTGGTTCCATCCGCCAGGGCCGAGGCAAGACCGCGCTTGTCCATCCGGCGGATCAGCCGGACTTTGGGATGATGCAGACTCTCCACCAATTCCCAGGTCCGGTCCGGGCTGTTGTCGTCGACGATAATCAGTTCAAACAATTGAACGCCGAGGGTCTCCGTGATGCGCTCGACGGCTTCGACGATATTCTCCCGCTCGTTATAGGAGGGGAGCACAACGGAAATACTGGCTGGCTGGATGGGCATGCTCGTGCAGTCTATCAGGAGTGAGCCAGCTTCGTCGCCGGTTTGGCAGCCTTCTCCCTGCCGCCCTTGGGAAAGGCGATGCCCATCTTCTTGCAGTCGGCTTCCATCATGATGCGGGCGAGTTCCTCCAGACTCGTCTGCGCTTTCCAGCCCAATTTTTTCTCCGCTTTCGACGCGTCGCCGAGCAGATGATCGACTTCGGTCGGGCGGTAGTAGTAGGGGTCGATTGCGACGATGATTTTTCCGGTCCCCGTGTCCACGTAGGTTTCGTTCTTTGCAGCGCCACGGCGCTCGTAGGTGATGCCCGCGCAGTCGAGACAGAGCTCAAGGAATTCCCGCACGGACGCCTCGCGCCCCGTTGCGAGCACGTAGTCTTCCGGCTCCGGTTGCTGGAGCATCATCCACATGCCTTCCACATACTCCTTCGCGTATCCCCAGTCGCGCTTCGCTTCCATATTGCCGAGGTAGAGGCAGTCCTGGCGGCCTGCGAGGATCTTCGCGAGGGAGAGGGTGATCTTTCTGGTCACGAAGTTCTCGCCGCGCCTCGGGGATTCATGGTTGAAGAGGATCCCATTGACCGCGTACATCTTGTACGCCTCGCGATAGTTGCGCGTCATGTAGAAGGCGAACGCCTTGGCGCATCCGTACGGGCTGCGCGGATAAAACGGAGTCTCCTCATTCTGCATCGGCGCGACTGCCTTCCCGTACAGCTCGCTGGAACTGGCTTGGTAGAAGCGCGACGGAAGTCCGCTCGAGCGAATCGCCTCGAGCAAGCGCGTCGTTCCGAGTCCCGTCACGTCGCCCGTGTATTCGGGCGTATCGAAGCTGACGCCCACGTGGCTCTGTGCGGCGAGGTTGTAGACTTCGTCCGGTTTCACGATCTGCAGCACGCGCGCGAGCGAACTGCTGTCGCCCAGGTCTCCGTAGTGCAGCGCGAGCGGGAGATTCTGCACGTCGGGTTCCGCGAACAAGTGATCGATGCGCCCGCGGTTAAACGTCGACGATCTCCTCACGAGTCCGTGCACTTCGTAGTCCTTACTCATGAGAAACTCCGCCAGATACGAACCGTCCTGGCCGGTGACTCCGGTGATGAGGGCTTTCTTGGACATCTGAGCGGGAATGGTACCCCCGAACGCAGGGGTATGGAAGGCAAAAAAACCCTATTGGCAGCCTAAAAACCCAAATCTCAAATTTCAAATACAAGCGCTCAAAGAGGGGTCTTTTCCCTCCATTCCCTCGGTCACAATGGCAGCAATTTCCACTCCTCCAACGCCGCTTTGATCACGCCGGCGGCTTCGTCAACCGTCTTGGCGTTCGGGTGCACGGTATCCCAACTCAAACTCTCCGCTTTGTTGCCGAAGACTTCGTACAAGTTCAGAACGCGGAAGTCCTGCGCCTCCGCAATCTCCCGGAGCTCCTGCGTACTTTGCAAGTGCAGCCGCTTCTCAGGCCAGATCACGAAGAGAAGATTCGTCGTGCGCGGCAACGTCTGCACGAATGCCGCGAGCGTCTGCGCGTACTTCTTGAGCGCCGCCTCCGTGACCTCGTCGCCGAACGCGTTCTTCCGGTATTCCTCCTGTTGCTCCTGCAGATTGCGGCTCTCCGTCCGCGCGATGACGATTTTCTTCACCGTGCGATAGAAAGCGCTGTGGAGATCGAGCCAGCAACTGCCCGGAATCCAGCCCAGGATTCCGTCCTCAATCGGGTGGCACTTGGGCTGCTCAGGAGTCCAGCCCGGCGCCTGGAGATTCCCGTCATCGTCGAGCACGGCAGGCTCGGTATCGGTCAGGTCGTTCCAATAGAAGACGAGAACGAGCGTTTCCGGATGCAATACTTCCACCTTCTCCTTATAGATCGCGATCTCCTGTCCGAGCGTGTATCCGGGAACCGATGCGTTCACAACGTTGAACGTCCCTCCGAACGCGTCGTTCAACTTCGCCGAGAGCGTCTGCGCATTGTCCAGTCCGTATCCGAAGGCGATGGAATCTCCCAAAATCGCGACAGTCTTTTTGCCCGCATGCACTTCCTCCGACCGGAATCCCCGCCGGTCCGTCACCACCGTCGCGCGGAACGCCGTCTCGTTCAGGTTCGGTCGCAGCGCGTAACTCAGCGCGGCATCCGCACTCTTCTCGTAGATCGGCGGCGTGCGCGGCTTGCCACTCTCGATGCCCGTGACGCGCACGGCGATTTCGATGCCGAAGAAGAAGATGACGACCGTGGCGAGCGTGAGGGAGAGATTCTTCCACGAACCCCGATACCGTTTGCGCATGGGCCCTATTGTAGCGAATTTTGATGTCGCAAATTGCGACTTAAAGTTACGAGATCAAAATTGTGATTTTCCCAGGAACACTACAAAACAGATTAAAAGTATGAAAATAAGCTATTCTTTAAGATCACAAACTGTGACCTTAAACGTTATTCAATGACTTCAAGAGGGGCGTTCCACTGGGGTGTGGAACGCCTGATTTTGGCTTCCTCAAAAGGATTTTCAAGATTTTGAAAAACCAATCTTTATCCGAGGTACTTTTCGTCCCCAATCTCAGATGAGATTCTGGTGCATATGACTGCATCATCCCTGATTCCCATAGAAACCATTGGAACGCGCATTCTGCTCATTCGTGGGCAGAAAGTGATGCTAGATACAGACTTAGCAGAACTCTACCGGGTGCCTGTGAAAACACTGAATCAGGCAGTTCGTCGTAATAAGAAGCGTTTTCCAAAGGACTTCGTTTTCCAGCTCACAAGGCAGGAAATGAGCCATTCTTCAAGGTCACAAATTGTGACCTTGAAGCGCGGTCATAACATTAAATACCGACAATTTGCCTTCACCGAACAAGGCGTCGCCATGCTCTCATCTGTTCTCCATAGCCCGCGTGCCATTCAAGTGAACATCGCGATCATGAGGGCGTTCGTACAACTTCGGCAGTGGTTATCATCCCATGCCGATCTGGCGCGGAAGCTCGAAGAGATGGAACAGCGGTATGACGAGAATTTCCGCACGATCTTCGAAGCAATCCGGGCTTTGATGACGCCGGAGGTTCCGGAGAAGAAGGGGACGATCGGGTTCCGCTTGGAATAAGCGGAATAGCTTTTTCCATTAAAATAAGGTATAATATCGTAATGGCCATTACAGTGTCATTGAAAGCGGGCGAGAATGCCGATGTGCCGTATGGCGAAATCGTTATTGATGGAGCAAATCTCATAGAATTAGATCCGCCAGGAGCAAAGGGTGATGCGGTAGAAAACTTCATTACGCATGTTCGCAGCCTAGCGTATATACCAGTGCAACTTGTGAGGAGGAATGGAGATGTTTCATGGCAAGAAATTGAGCAGCCAGAGGTTACGTCAAGATTGCAGGACAATCAGAAGATTGTTTTGCGCGTTCCGAACTATGTCATAAGAGACAGTCGTCTGACGAGATATGTCGATGCTCTCCTTGAATGACACTAAATAAATTCTAGAGCAAAAACACTTCAGTCTAATTGAAACTGTTGCAGGTATTTGTCGGTATTCCTCGTCACGCTCTCCGGCATCTTTTCTTTCCTTAACAAACAGTTCCCCATCACCAAGTAATCCATATGCGTATGGAGGAAGCAGTTCACGGCATCCTTCGGCGATTCGACGATCGGTTCGCCGCGCACGTTAAAGGAAGTGTTGATGATCACCGGGCAGCCTGCCACGTGGACTCCGTCCTTTACGTGGCCGGTCTTCTTCTCGAACGCTTTGATCAGATCGTAGTAGCGCGGATTCTGGTCGCGTCGGATCGTCTGGATGCGCGCGGAACCGTCGACGTGCGTGACGGCGGGGATCTCATTCCTGCGATGAGGGAGCGTATCGGCGACCAAGAGCATGTAAGGACTCTCCCGGTCGAGATCGAAGTAATCGGAGACTCTCTCTTCAAGAACCGTCGGCGCAAACGGGCGGAAGGATTCACGGAATTTTATTTTCAAATTCACTTTCTGCCAGTTCGCCTTGTTGCGTGCATCGGCGATGATCGAGCGGTTGCCGAGCGAGCGGGGGCCATACTCCATCTTCCCTTGAAACCAACCAATCACATTCTCTCCTTCTAATAAGGAGGCGACAGTCTCAGTCAGATCTCCATCTGCTAACACTTCATACGGCAGTCCTTGCTCTTTCAGATAGTCCTCAATCTTTTCCTGCGTGTACTGGTTGCCAAGGAACGCGTGCTCCATCTTCGGCAGACGCGCGCCGCCGAATTCCTTGTGCCAGACGGTGAGTGCGGCCCCCAGAGCTCCTCCGGCGTCACCGGCGGCGGGTTGGATGAATATATCTTTGAAGAGGCCGGAGCGGAGGATCTTACCGTTGGCAACGCAGTTGAGTGCGACTCCGCCGGCAAGACAGAGATTATCCGATGGGCAAATTTTCTTTGCATGAGCGCAGATCTTCAGCATGATCTCCTCCGTTATTTCCTGGAGCGAGCGCGCGACGTCTTTATGAAATTGGAGGAGCGGACTTTCCTGTCCGCGCGTCGGCTGACCGAAGAGTTTTTCGATCTCCCGTCCGGTCATCCGCAGTCCGTATTCGTACGTGAAGTAGTCCATGTTCATCCGGAAACCGCCGTCCTCTTTCACGTCGATCAGTTTACGCATCTCCTTCATGTACTTTGGTTCGCCGTACGGAGCGAGTCCCATCACTTTGTACTCCGCACTGTTCACTTTGAATCCCAGGTAGTACGTGATCGCCGAGTAGAGGAGTCCAAGCGAGTGCGGGTAGTGAATCTCTTTCACGATCTTCAGGTCCGTTCCTTTCCCATAGCCGATCGTCGTCGTGGCCCACTCGCCGACGCCATCCACGGTCACCACCGTCGCATCGGGAAATCCCGAGACGTAGTACGCGGACGCCGCATGCGCTTCGTGATGACTCGTAAAGAGGACAGGGCCTTTGTATCCCAATTCTTTCTTCAAGTTCTGCGGAATCCAGAGCTTCTTCTGCATCCAGTCGTGCATGCCGCGGTGGTAACTCAAAAACCCCCGCGGCCATCCTTCTATAAAGGAGGGAATGATCCGGTCGAAAAACTTCAGGAGCGGCTTTTCGTAGAAGCCGACGGCGTCGATGTCGTTAATCGTGATGCCGGCCTGGTCGAGCGCGTGCTGGATC
>JABFSS010000124.1 GCA_013140485.1 Candidatus Peribacteraceae bacterium
TTATCGCGGAGTCCCTAGGGCAAGCGCGGAAAGAAGATTTGTCGTTGGGGCCCGAAATTGCCGGCGGCGACATTCAACTCTGGATCCCCTCGATCCGGATTCGTATTTTGATAAAAGAGTTGATGCTCGACAAAAAAAAAGGAGATAGTTTCGATCGCAACGGCCGCGATGTTTGGAAGGAAGTTGCGGAAAGGCCCGCCGAAGCGGCATGGATTTCGGATGTCTGTTCGCTGCGAGGATCAGACGCTTTCGGGGACGAGTATCATCCGCCACTTGGCTTTGCAAAAGCGGCCAGTGAGAGAGTCTTTTATGAAATACGGAGAATCAATCAAGAGCGCCGAATTCCGATCCGCTGGGTTCTTTCGGCGGTCGCTGAAGTCACGCACATTTTGGACAGCTCAAAGAAACCCGTCACGGTATTTGATCCCACTCTCCTCAATCAAAAAGGAATTGATTTAACCAAGCGCAACCGTGCGAAAAGAGGCGGTGGTGTCTATCGCAACGTCTATCTCGGCGCGCAAAAAGCGCGAGACATGCTGATTGAACGTATCGGCGGCGACCCCGGATTCCTTCGTTTCAACTGGCACATCCTTGCTCAGGAAGTCTGGCAGGAGGGAGATCCGCCTCCGAGAATAGAAGATCAGGTCTGAGACTTTTCCAGTCCCGCGAATTGCAACACGAACACGATCGGCAGTGCCAGACCGATGAGCGGAAGAGTGGAGTGCGTCAGGAACACTTCCCCCGCGATGGTCGCGAGACAGACGAACGGCAGCGTGTGGTTCAGGATGATCGTCTTCATGCGGCGCATGTATTCGAAGTACAGGATGTAGGGCAGATAGATGAAGACCGCGGAGAAGAGCACTGCTTTCGCGATCGTCATCGTTTGCAACGTGCCCAGAGACGTAAAGGGAATCAGCCCGAGGGAAAGAATCATGCCGACGAGCGATACCCAGAAGAGGAACGCGGGATACCGCGCGCGGACGAACGCTCGTTCCTCTTGGTAGCGCTTGCTCACGTACGAATACAGCGCGAAGCCGGTGCCGCTGACGAGTCCGAACAGAAAGCCCATGGGTGACCATCCCTGCTGGACACCCAGCATGGCCAGCGCACCGCCAAGGATCACCAATGCCGGAAACATCTGGTACCGGCGATGCTGCGCCAAGGCGCTGACGAGCACGCCGCCGATAATAAAGAAAATGTACTGCACCGGCAGAATCAGTGAGAGCGTCAGGTACGTGAAGAATCCGGTGATAAAGAGCGCGAGACCGCAGAACAAGAGATCAATGCTGAAGGGATTCAGTTTCTTGAGTCGTTTTCCAAAAAATAATCGCTGGAAGCCGTAGATGAGCGCCGAGATTCCCCAGACGGTGGCGAACCGAATGATGGTAAGGTCGACGGCTGTCAGTCCGTCTTGGAGAAGGATGCGCGCAAAGACCGGATCCAGCCCCCAGAGGCTGATGAGGAGCACAATGCCGGCAATGGACGCCATAAAGCCCGAGAAAGAAAAACTCTTGAGATGTTCGGCGCCCACCAGCACAAGTTCCTTTTGCAGATTTTCCTGCTCATCCGGCGACAGGGATCCTGCAATGAAAACCGTTAAACGTTCGGTACGCGATTTTTTGTAGCGAAGATCGCTTAAGCCGTGGCGGTAACGACGGTGAATCTCGCTCACGCGATCCATGGTCTCCGCATTGGCCATCGTGATCCGGTACGTCATCCGGAAACGTTTGGCACTTCCCCGGTGCACGTTTTGTTTTTGTTCGAAGAGGGAAAGGTACGCTTCATGTGGCTGAATTCTTCCGTCTGCGATGGCGATATACAGGTCGTCCAGGCGGGAATATCCCAAGAGCAGCAGGGCGCTGCGGAAGTTTTCCTCCTTAAACTCTTCGATGAATCCTTTTTGATGAATCGAGAGCTCCTGCTGGATCAATTCTTTCCCAAGCGAAATCTTTTCTGCTTCCGGCTTTCCCGCAGCGAGGGCGGTTCGGATCATCGCTGTTGCCAATCCCGTCTTGACGAATCCCAACCACTCGCGCTGCACGAGGGGCTCATCTCCCAGACTGATGTTCAACGAATGAGAATGTTGCAGTGGGATGGAAAGCGAAACGCTCTTGCCACCAATGCTGATGGATTGTGTCTTTAACGCTTCCTTGTGGAACATGTAGAATGCACCATCCAGAGCGGTGGATCCCTTTGGCACCGTGACGCCCTGGTCGCCCGGTCCGTAAATGACAATCGATTCCCCCAGGATATCGCTTTGCAGCGATTGCCAGAATTCACTGCTTTTTCCTTCAGTATCCTGTGACAGAGTCGAAATCCGTTCTGCCCATGGCAGATAGTGCAGAAGTCCGAACTCCTTGCTCTTAAAGCAATGCGTGGTTATGCCCTTTCTCGCGTACTCGTGCATCTCCTGCGTACGGATCTTACAGCGAACACGCGTACCGTCTTCCAAGAGGAGCGTCGTATGCAGCCCCCGGTAACCGTTGACCGAGGGTGTATTGATGAAGTCTTGGAATGAGAGAATTTCGCGTTTCCAAAATTGATGCAATTGCCCCAAAATCCTGTAGCAATCGTCGGTATTGACTGCAAGGAAGACGACAGTTGTCGCCGAAACTCCCGTGATCGTCGTTCCTTCGGCTTCCATTTGCTCACGTCCTTTGTCCCATGACTTTGCCTCGAAGAGCATGTGGAGGTTCCGTAGAGTCTGGGGTTGCTGCTCTGCAATTTTTTGCCGCATGACCTTTATGACAGTGTCTCCATGCAATTCGTTCTTTTCTCGCAGTCTGGACACCTTCTCAAACAGATCCGGTTGAAGGATGGAGAGAGACAGGCCTTCCAGCTCGTCACGTACATCTTGCATGCAGAGCCGGTCGGCGATTTTTACGAACACGTCGTATGTTTCCTGCGCGAGAGCCGCCTGCTTTTCCCTCGATAGAAATTCTGCGGTCTGCATATTATGCAGACGGTCGATGAGCTTGATGACCATGATCCGGACGTCTTTTTCCATGAGGGTGAAAATTTTTCGCAGGGTCTCCACTTGTTCGTTGAGGTTCGGTTGCTCGGCAACGTCCGCAGCGGAGAGTTTGGTCACGCCTTCGATGAGTGCGCCGACACTTTCGCCAAAGATATTCTCGATTTCCTTGAGTGTGAGCGGCGTATCTTCGATCGTGTCATGCAGCAGAGCTGCGATGATCGTGTCGGGATCCGCGCCCATATCGGCAAGCATGTCGGCGACCGCAATGGGATGGCTGAAGTACGCCTCCCCCGACATTCGTTTCTGGTCGCCATGCATCTTTTTCCCCAAATCAAACGCCTCTTTTACATGCTGCTGTTGCCGAGCCGTAAATTGACTAATGTGGGATCGGAACTCATTCCATTGCATAGAACCTAGAATACTAGAGTATTAGAGTATTAGGAAAGAGGTTTTTCGCTTTCTGAAGCTGATTACTCATATACCGATGCGGACGTCCTCAGGGCAGAATCTGCAGGATGTATGCACGGACGTTGCTAAAAATCTCTTTTGTCTCATCCAATTTTCCAATCTCGTGTTTCGTAAACCACCGCATGCCATCGCTCTCGTCGGTCGTCTCCTGCGCATCATTCTCATTCAAAGGCTTCGCTAGGTAGAGGAAGTCCATGTGCTGGTGTGCCGCTTCATTCCGCTCTTTGCTCTCGGGAATATTTTCCAGCAGCATCGCGATGGGTTTCTTGAGCATGCGGCCCTCGTGAGGATTCAGGACGAAGAGATCCGGTGCGGGTTCTCCCACGATCTCCACATCCAGGTTGGTCTCTTCTTTGCACTCGCGCTTCGCGGCGTCCTCCGGCGTCTCATCCTCGTCGACATGGCCGCCGGGTGGCATCCATCGCTGCAAGCGCTTGTGCCACAACAGAAGTACTCTCTTTTTCGAGTCAATGACGAATGCCGTTGCGGTGAAGTGGCGGTGCATGGGTGACAGAGGCCGCAGACGCCACAAAGGCGACAGAGGTTGTAAGGTGTACTCTATACTAGCGTCTACGTCTGTGGCTTCTGTCACTTCTCTATCCTCTGTCACCTTTCATATGGTTCTCATCGACTCCAACTCCACCGTCCTCGCCATCGGCGCCGGCATCCCGCACTTCACCCTCCCGTCCGTCGACGGTCTCACCATCGACACGCGTCTGATCAAAGACCCCGTCCTTGTGGTCATCTTTACCTGCAACCACTGTCCGTACGCGCAGGCGGTCGAGGACCGGTTGATTGCGCTGGGCAATCACTTCGACGAAGAAGGCGCGCAGTTTGTGCTCGTCAACAGCAACGATGCAACGGAGTATCCCGATGATTCCTTCGACGCGATGAAAGTCCGCTACCAGGAGAAGGGATTCCCGTTTCCGTACTGTCACGACGAATCACAGGAGGTCGCCAAGTCCTTCGGCGCGCTCTGCACGCCGCATTGCTTCGTCTTCGATGAGAATCGAAAGCTCCGGTACAAAGGCAGGGTTGATGACAACTGGAAGAATCCGGCCGAGGTGAAAGAGCATAGTCTCCGCGATGCGATTGATGCGTTGGTGAAAGGGGAGGAGCCTCAAGTGAAGGAGGCCAATGCGATTGGGTGCTCGATTAAATGGAAGTAGCCTCCTTCCAAATAATCTCAAAAATGACGAGACGGAAGAAATGTGCGATGTCCCGATTCTCGATGATCGTGCAGGTGAGGTGGCGTTCGGTGTAGGACATGAGCGCAAGGCAATCGTTCCATGAGAAAATGCCCGATTGCCAAGCGTACTGCGGCGGAAGAATACGAACTTGAACGCGGTACTCCTTCGCGCGCGCGGCGACCTTATCGGCAAATGCGCAGGGAGGGAACAACAGACGCGTCTGAATGCCGCGATCCGCACGCCGGCGAAAATAGTCTTCGAGGTGTTTGACGCCGACAAGATCCGAAAACAGCGGTACGTAGGAGAACACCAGGATTTCGCCGCGAGCCGAGAGCGTTTCCTCCAACATCTTCTTGAAACCATCGACGCCTTCGTACAGTTTGACCGTCGGCATCGATTGATCCGTGGACTGCAAGGAAATCAGCAGCTTGAGAATGTGCTCCATGCCCCCGCGCACGCGGACAATTTCCTGCTCTTTTTGCGCAAGAAGCTTCAACAGGCTCATGGGTTCTTCCGCCACGATCAAGCGCCGCTTTCCTTTCCGCGATTCAAACAACAGCCCCTTCTCGATCATCTGCTCCACTGCACTGTGCACCGTGACGCGGTTCATCTTCATCGTGCGCGAGAGTTCCTGCACGGATACGGGACCGAGCTGCAGGCATTGCATATAGACGGAGGACTCGCGGGCGTTCGCACCAAAGAAGTGGAGTTGCTCGCGGATCCGGCCGATGTCCGTGCGGGTGAGCATGAATGTAGAATGAAATCCGACACATTATAGTAAATTCATATTTTGGCTAATACAAGAGGAAAATACATTTTTCTTCTTCTCGAGAAATCCGGAAAATGTAGGAGAACTTTGACGAATCACTGACCCCGCCGCACACTGTGAGCAGCATCCAACTCTCTTCAACGCCCCAAATACTATGGACTTCGTCCGGGAATTTCAACGGCTAATTTTGAGCAAACCGCGCTACAACATCATCCACTTTGGCGCTGAGAATTGCGACTACGCCGAGGCGGTGCGGTCCAAGAATTGCTACTACTGCTTCGGCATCTTCTATTCGGAAGATGTGTACTACGCGCGCTACTCCCGCAAATGCGTCAGTTGCAGCGGACTCACGTTCTGCGTGGGCTGCGAATGGTGCACGGAATGCGTCGACTGCGCGAACTGCTATATGGCGGACTTCTGCCAGGACTGCGCCAACTGCCGCGACTGTCAGTTCTGCAAGGACTGCTTCGGATGCAGCAATTGCTTTGGGTGCGCGGGGCTGTATCAAAAACAGTACCGCATATTTAACGAGCAGTTCACCAAAGAAGAGTACGAGAAGCGCATGCAGTCGATCGATCTTACGAGCGGTGTGCAGCGACAGGCGGTGCGGGAGCGGGTGACGGAATTGCGCAAGAAAGCGCCGAACCTCGGCGTGCATCAATTCAGCTGCGAGGATTGCATCGGCAACCACCTCTCGGAATGTAAGAACTGTTACCGTTGCCATGACTCGTTTGCACTCGAAGACTGCATGTTCTGCATCGAAACGAACGGCCACAAAAACTGCTGCGATCTCAGCCACTGCTTTGAGTGCGAGTGGTGTTATCAATGCACCCATTGTCCGTCGTGCCATAACTGCGACTTCTGTTTCCATGCGCACTACTGCAGCGACAGCGAGTTCTGTATGTTCAGCAAGAACCTCAAAAACTGTTTCGGGTGCGTGTACATGCAGAACAAGGAGTATCACATTCTGAATAAACCCTACGCGCCCGATGACTATCACAAAGAAGTCGCGCGCATCCGCGCCGAGATGCAGAAGTCCGGTCAGTACAACCTCCTTCCCTACTTCTGCTCTCCGTACGAGGAGTACCGCATCCGGCACGAAACCGACAGCGTCATTCAATCCATGCCTGCAACTTTTTCCCCCTCCACCCTATGAGCACCCCCTCGACGGAGAACGCGATCAAACTCGTCTGCACGAACAAGGAATGCGGAAAAGACTTCATTGTCATTCCGCAGGAAGTCACCTTCTATCAGCAGAAGAAACTTCCGTTACCCGATCACTGTCCCGCCTGCCGGCACCGCCAACGCATGGCGCTCCGCAGCGAGCGGCAGCTCTACAAGCGCACGTGCGACAAGTGCAAGAAGCAGATGGTCTCGGTCTACCCGCAGGAAGCACCGTACCTCGTCTACTGCACGAATTGTTTTTGGGAGAATATCGAATAAGGCTACAGAGGCAGCAGATGCGGCAGAGGCCACAGATGCGTACTTTTGTCGCCTCTGTTTCTTCTGTCACTTCTGCGGCTTTTTTTTCGCCAACATCTTCGCCAAGTATTCTCCGGTATAACTCTCCTTCACCTTCGCGACTTCCTCCGGCGTTCCCTGCGCGACGATCTTGCCGCCGCCGGAGCCGCCGTCGGGGCCGAGGTCGAGGATCCAGTCGACGGACTTGAGGACGTCGAGGTTGTGTTCGATGACGAGGACAGTGTTGCCCTTCTCCACCAGGCGCTGCAGAACGTCGAGAAGTTTGTTGATGTCGTCGAAGTGGAGACCGGTCGTCGGTTCATCCAGGATATAGAATGTCTTGCCCGTTGCGCGCTTGGTCAGCTCGGTTGCGAGCTTGATGCGCTGCGCTTCTCCTCCCGAGAGCGTCGTCGCGCTCTGGCCCAAGCGGATGTAGCCGAGGCCGACGTCCTCGAGTGTCTGGAGTTTGCTTTTGATCGACGGGACGGCCGTGAAGAAGTCGAGCGCCTCGGCGATGGTCATGTTCAACGCCTGCGCGATGGTTTTTCCCTTATAGGTGATCTCCAGCGTCTCGCGGTTGTAACGCTCGCCGTGGCAGGTTTCGCAGGTGACGAACACGTCGGGGAGGAAATGCATTTCGATCCTCTTTAACCCGTCGCCTTCGCATTCCTCGCAGCGGCCGCCCTTCACGTTGAAGCTGAAGCGTCCCGGCTTGTAGCCCCGGAGTTTGGCTTCGGGTGTCGCTGCAAACATATCTCGGATATCCGTGAATACTCCCGTGTACGTTGCAGGATTACTGCGGGGTGTTCGTCCGATGGGGGATTGATCAATCACGATGGCCTTGTCCAAGTGTTGCAATCCTTCAATGGATGTCACGTCCTGCGGCTTCGTGTGCGCTTTGTTGAGGACGCGTTGGAGCTCCGGTCCCAGAATGCCGTGGATCAAGCTCGACTTGCCCGAGCCCGAGACGCCCGAGACGCCGATGAAGGTGCCGAGCGGGAACTCCACGTCGACGTGCTGCAGGTTGTGATGGTGCGCGCCAGTGATCTTCACTTTCTTGCCGCTGCCCGTGCGGCGCTTGTTCGGTATATGAATGCTCTTCTTGCCGCTCAGGTACTGGCCCGTGACGGAGTTCGCTTGCTTGATCAATTTTTCCGGCGTGCCTTGGGCGACCACTTCGCCGCCGTACTTGCCCGCGCCCGGTCCGATCTCCAGCAGATAATCCGCGGCTTCGATGGTTTCCTGGTCATGTTCCACGACGATCACGGTGTTGCCCAGGTCCCGCAGCTGCGTCAGTGTGGTGATCAGTTTCGCGTTGTCGCGCTGGTGGAGGCCGATGGACGGCTCATCCAGAACGTACAGGACGCCTTGCAGCGCGGAACCGATTTGGGTCGCGAGGCGAATGCGCTGGGCTTCTCCGCCCGAGAGCGTGGCCGCCGATCGCGAGAGCGTCAGATACTTGAGACCGACGTTCTCCAGGAAAGAGAGGCGTGCGATGACTTCGGTCAGGACTTTCTTCACGATGGTGAATTCATAATCAGACAATGCCGTTTGTAGGGGCAAGGCATGCCTTGCCCCTCCATCGCGCTTGGGCGCCGGCATCAACGACACAAAGAATTCCCGTGCTTCATCAACCGACATGTCCGTTCCTTCCACAATATTCTTCTCGCCGACCGTCACCGCGAGGATTTCCTTCTTCAAACGCTTGCCACCACAGGACCCGCAGGGGAGCTCTAGCATGTATTCTTCAATCTGCTGGCGGATGTAGCTGCTGTCGGTTTCGCTGTGCCGGCGGCGGAGATTCGGAATGACGCCTTCGTAGGTCGTCTGGTACGTGCCGCCGAATTTCATCGTGTTGATGCTCACCATGAGCGGTTTCGGATAGCCGTTGAGAATGATCGCCCGCTCTTCGTCCGAGAGCTTCTCCCACGGCGTCGACATGCTGAAGCCGGCGACGTCCGAGAGCGCTTCGAGCATCTGCGTCATAAAGCCGGTGCGGCTGGCGGACGTGGCCCACGGATGGATGGCGCCCTCGGCGAGCGAGAGGCGGTGGTTGGGGATCACCGCGGATTCGTCGACTTGCAGAATCGATCCGAGACCGTGGCAGGTTTCGCATGCGCCGTGCGGCGAGTTGAACGAAAAGCTGCGCGGCTCGATGTCGGGAATCGGCTGCTCGGGGTGGTCGGGGCAGACGAACGATTCGGAGAAGCGCGTGTCGGCGTTGGAGTCGGCATCGAGGACGATCAGCGACCCCTCTCCTTTCTTCAGCGAGAGTTCGACGGAGTCCGCAAGGCGCGAACGGTTCGGATTCGGCTTTCCGTCGTCGTTATTCAAATCCCGCACGATCAAGCGGTCCACGACGATCTCAATCGTGTGCGTCTTCTTGGGGTCGAGCTTCGTCTCCTCGTCCGTCGTCACGATGGCGCCGTCGATGCGCATGCGCACGAATCCCTCGCGGCGGATCGTGTCGATCACTTTCACATGTTCGCCCTTGCGGCCCTGGACGATGGGCGCGAGCAGGAAAATCTTCTTTCCCTCCGGCATCTTCGCGATGGTCTCGACGATCTGGCTGGCGGATTGCTTGCCCAGCTTCTTGCCGCAGATGGCGCAGTGGACTTTGCCGACCTTCGCCCACAGGAGGCGCATGTAGTCGTAAATTTCCGTGACGGTGCCGACGGTCGAGCGGGGATTGCGAGGCGCCGTTTTCTGGTCGATCGAAATCGCGGGACTCAAACCCTCAATACTCTCCACCTCGGGCTTCTCCATCTGCGCGATGAACTGCCGCGCGTAGGCGCTCAAGCTTTCCACATAGCGCCGCTGTCCTTCGGCGAAGATCGTGTCGAACGCCAGGGAGGACTTTCCCGAGCCCGAGAGGCCGGTGATGACGGTCAGTTTATTCCGGGGGATCTGCACATCGATATTCTTCAGATTGTGCATCTTCGCGCCTCTGACGACGATATAGTCCATAGTGGGAGAATCTTGGAACAACAAAAAACCGCCCGGCGCTCTCATGGCCGCGGAGGCCTCCTAGCTTAGCAGAAATAGTATTCCCTGTCTAGGGAGGAAGGGGAGAAATGTCATGCAATTCGTTTAGGAAGGATCTTGTTTGGGGACTTCGGCAGTCCTATGATCGTTCCCCATGGTAAAAAAACGTTCCAGCGGCAAGAAGAAGGCGATCACTTTGCGTGATGTGATTTCTCACATCCAGGGTGTCAAAAGCGAATTATCCACGGACATGCAACATATGGAGCAACGTTTAACAAAAAGAATCGATGATGTTGAATCAAACCTGATGGAACGTATTGATGGGCTTGGTCAAGACATCATGGCCACAGCGAAAGACTCGCTCAAAATTCGCCGGCATGTCGGCATGGCGATTCCGGAAGACGACTGAGCGATGTTCACCGGCATCATCGAAGCAACGGCAACAGTTCTCAATACCTCATCCACGGGACTCACGATTGAGCGTCCTGCATTATTCGATGATATCAAGATCGGTTCCAGCATCAGCGTCTCCGGAGTCTGTCTTTCCGTCGTCGAACTCCGTTCATCATCAATGCGTTTCGATGTGGTCGAGGAGACATGGAAGAAGACGAAGCTGGCAGAACTCAAGAAAGGGGACCGAGTGAATCTGGAGCGATCGATGAAAGCTTCCGACCGAATTGAGGGACATATCGTTCAGGGTCATGTGGAAGGCGTCGGCACAGTGAACAGTGTAAAGAGAAAAGAGAAAAGTACGGAAATAATTTTTCACTTTTCACTTTTATCTTTTCACTCAATTGTGCCGAAAGGTTCCATTGCCATCGACGGCGTGTCATTGACCGTCGCGGACGTCCACGATCAGTCGGTCACGATTGCGTTGATTCCCCACACAGTTGAGAACACGACACTGGGATCGCTTAAGAAAGGAGATCATGTGAATATCGAAACTGACGTGATGGTCAGAGCGGCACGGTCAGGTTATTCTGATTCCTCCCATGCGCACTGATCAGACTCTTCCTCCGGCACTCAAGACCGATCCGTCCTGGCGGATCGGCATCGTGTACTCCTCCTTCTATAAGGAGGAAATCGGGGCGATGGTGGCGGGAGCGAAACAGGTCCTGCTCAAAGCCGGGATAACGCCGACGAATATCACTGAGCATTCGGTGTCGGGCTCATTTGAAATCCCGTTGATCGGCACGGCGTTGGTTTTTGAGAAAAAAGTCGACGCGCTCATCGGCATCGGGATCATCGTCGAGGGCGAAACGCATCATGCGGAACTTCTCGCACGGGAAAGTGCCCGAGGGATCATGGATGTCCAGGTCCGGTACGGCGTCCCGTTTGCCTTCGAAGTCCTCTATGTGAAGAAATTACGGGACGCGCAGGTCCGCTCGAGTGGAACAAACAATAAAGGAGCGGAAGCGGCGCGCGCCGTCCTACATTCGCTTGCGCAGATTCGGAAGCTGCGTTCTTAAACCATTGAACACGTTTATTGTTCAAGATAGGATTCTCTCCGCAATGCGACTTCGGATCTCCGTTATTGCGGCACTGTTGTTCCTGATTGCCCCCTCGGCGGGGGCGGTCAAATTTCCCGATGTGCCCGCGACGTACGCGCATTCGCGTGCGGTCGAACGCTTGAGCGACATGAGCGTGATCGGCGGCAATCCCGATGGCACGTTCCGTCCGCATGATCCCGTCAACCGCGCCGCGATCCTCAAGATGCTCTACCAGGCGGCGAAAAAAAGTCCCGAGCGCGTCGGCGGATGTTTTTCCGACGTGGAGCAGGGCAGTTGGTACGAACTCTATGTCTGTGACGCGGCCGTGAACGGCTACGTGCAGGGATATACCGGCGCCGACGGCAAGAAATCATTCAAACCCGCGCAGCCGGTGACGCGTGCCGAAGCGATCAAGATGACGCTCGTTATCATGGGGATTCCCGAAGCGAACCTCAATATGGATGTGGGAATGATGTACGGCGACGTCGCATCGACGGACTGGCACGCGCGCTTCGTGCACACGGCTCTCGCGAACAAGATCCTCCCGATTTCCGGCCAAGAGGGTCCGAATTTGAAACCCGGACAAATCCTCGAACGCGGAGAAGCGGCGGCATACATCTGGAACGCCGTCGAAGCCACCCGGACTCTCCCGGCCAGTTCGTCTTCCGCAAGCGGCGAACCCACGAAATCCGAAGAAGCCGCGTCATCGGCGGCATCCGAGATCGAAAAGCGCGCCGCGGCGGCTCTGCGCACCATCGCGCAGGAAGATGCCGCGCTCAAGCGGATCGAAGCCAGCACCAAGAACGTGGCGATGCCCTTCTCGGACAAGGGAACGTTCGACGGCAAGACGCCGTACTCGTACGTGTTCCGCGTCTCCGACATCACGACGGTTGAAATTCTCGGCACGATCAATGACTGGACGATGGGCGGCATGAACTGTCGTCTCTATCTCCTCGGTAGGAGCGGGTTCAGCCAGGAATATTATCTGGGATTTGAAGATGGCAAGAACTGCACGATTCGCGCCGCCCTTTCGCCGGGGAACTGGCGGCTGGAACTCACGCCTAAAATGCTCGCGCCGCCCTTCATCGTCACCGCCAAGATCATCAAAGGCGACGGCAACGACGGATTCGCGCAAGCAGCCGTACTGCCGCTCGGACAAGTGCGGACCGAAGAACTCGGGGAGAACGATCTGGAAGACTGGTTCACGTTTACCGTTCCGCGCGATGCGAAGACCGCCGAGATCGGCGGCCGCGAAATGACGCTCAGTGTCGCGAGCACGCTGCGGCCCGGTTGCATCATCTATCCGCTCGCCGACGTTGACGTGTACGGCTTCAGGAGTCCCGATTGCGAGCATAAGTACGTCTACCCGCCGGGAACGTACATGGTGGCGATCCGACATGCGCAGCCGTTCACGATTCGGCAGAGTTATACGTTGCAGATCAAATAGTTATTAGGGATTCGTTATTAGTGATTAGTGGATTCGGAATGAGTTTTCACCGTATTCCAAACCCTAATAACTACTGCACTAATCACTAATACACTAATAACTAAAATAGGATATACTCACATTTCTATGGTAAATCTCTCCACCATCCCCGACGCCCTCGACGCTCTCCGCGCCGGTCGTTTCGTTATCGTCATCGACGACGAAGACCGTGAGAACGAAGGCGATCTGGTCCTTGCCGCCGAGCATGTGACGGCGGAGAAGATGGCGTTCATCATCCGGCATACGGGAGGCGTGGTGTGCCTCCCTGTCAGCAATGAGATCGCGGACCGGCTACATCTGCCTCCGATGGTCGAGCACAACACGTCGCGGCTCTCTACGCCGTTCACGGTCAGCATCGACGCCGCCGAGGGCATCACGACGGGAATTTCGGCGTCCGACCGGGCGAAGACGGTCCTGGCAGCAGTCAATTCCGTCGCGCGTCCCGACGATCTTCGCCATCCCGGCCACGTGTTTCCGCTGCGCGCGAAGGACGGCGGCGTGCTCGTGCGGGCGGGGCACACCGAAGCGACGGCGGATCTCTGCATGCTCGCGGGGCTCCGCCCGGCGGGAATCCTGAGCGAGCTCATGCACGACGACGGCACGATGATGCGCCTGCCCGCTCTCCAGGACTTCGCGCGCGAGCACGATATTCCGCTCATCGCCATCGCGGATCTCATCGCGTGGCGGTGCCGGCACGAAACGCTCGTGCGGCGTGAGGCGGAGTCGGAGCTGCAAACCGGAACGGGAGTCTGGAGGGCGATCGTCTTTCGCGACGCGGTCCACGGCGGCGAGCATATCGCGCTGGTGAAGGGCGAGATCTCCGCACTGACTCCCACGCTCGTCCGCGTCCACTCCGAATGCCTCACCGGCGACGCATTCGGTTCGCTCCAGTGCGATTGTGGGGAACAGTTGAAGATCGCGATGAAGACGATCGCTGAAGAGAAGAGCGGGGTTCTCCTCTATCTCCGGCAAGAAGGAAGGGGAATCGGTCTTGCGAAGAAGATCGAAGCCTACGCGCTCCAGCAGCAGGGGCTCGATACCGTCGAAGCGAACGAAAAACTCGGGCTCCCCGCCGACCTGCGCACGTACGGCATTGGCGCGCAAATTCTCAAAGAACTCGGCATCGGCAAGCTGCGGCTGCTCACGAACAATCCGAAAAAAATCGTCGGACTTGAGGGGTACGGACTCCACGTCGTCGATCAACTGCCGATCCACGCGACGCCGACGTCGGAGCACCAGAAAAAATATTTGCGCACAAAAAAAGAAAAAATGGGACACCTCATGGGAGAAATATAATTTTTTTCTCCGCCGCGTTGAAATGAAAATATCACAATTTCAGTTTTACGCTTTGTAGAATTCTTTTCAAAAAGAAAAATTTCTCGTAGAGTCGGAAGAAGTTTTATTTCTTCCCCACTCTTCTATGGCTACGAAGAAAAAGAAGAAGGCGACGAAGAAGAAGAAAAAGGCGACAAAGAAGCGCCGAAGGTAATCGTCTACCGAATGAAAGGCGTCGCGACTCCGAAAAGAGCTCGACGCTTTTTTTTGAGTCGCGGGAGGCTACAATCTTCCTGCATGTCCGCTCTCCTCGATCATCTCCAGACCTTCATCGCGTTTCGGACAGTTGGAAATGATTCCGCAACGAAGGCTGCGTGTCTCGACTGGATAGAGACGACGTTCCTCTCGTCGTCCGGGTTGGAGCTCGTTCGGGGCGACGTGCAAGGAGCGTCGTACGTCTTTCTTCGCCATCCGAAGCCAAAAATGCTGTGGTTTGGGCATACCGATGTGGTGCCGGGATCGGATGACCAGTTCACCCTCACATCCCGCGATGGCAGGGCGTACGGCCGCGGCGTCAAAGACATGAAGGGCGCGGACCTGACGTTCCTCATCGCGTACAAAGAAGCGTGTGACAGAGGCGCGGTTCCTCCCGTCAGCGTCCTCCTCACAAGCGACGAGGAGACGGGCGGCCACACCCCGGGCGAACTCCTCGACGCAGGAACCCTGGGAGTGATTCCGGTCGCCTTCACTCCCGATACCGGCGATACCGACGCCATCGTGACGGAAATGAAGGGTGCGCTCTGGGTCCGGGTGGTCGCGACGGGCAAGAGCGGCCACGCGGCGATGCCGTGGAAGAGCGAGAACCCGGTTCCCGTTTTGATGGAGGCAGTCGCGGCGCTTCAGAAGAAATTTCCACAGCCCTCCGGCGATGCGTGGGGCGTCACTCTCACGCCGACCTTGCTCAGTGGCAGCGATGCGAGGAACCGCATTCCCGACGAAGCAAGTTGCACCGTCGATGTCCGCTTCCCGCCCACCGTCTGCAAGACGCCCGGCGAGATGTTCTCGTTGCTCCAGAAACTGGTCCCGGCCGGCTGCCGTCTGGAGATCGTCGAGAGCGCGGATCCCATGTTCTGCGACCCTGCCCACCCTCTCGTCCGGCAGATCAAAGCCGTTGCCGATGCGGTGACCGGCTCTTCCATCCCGATCGGCCGCGACTATGGTTCGTCCGACGCGCGCTTCTTCACCGCTCGAGGCATTCCGGCCTTTCTCTACGGTCCGGTCGGCGGAGATCTCCATGGCGCGAAGGAATGGGTGTCCGTGAAATCGCTGGAGGAGCATGTGGAGATCAATCGGAGATTGTTCAAGGAGCTTTCTTGAGATCAATAAACTTCTTTGAGATAACACTTTTCACAGTAGACCTTCTCTTTTCGATCCGCCGCATAGGTTGAGGTGATCTGCTTCGCGCATTTGCTGCAGATTCGTTCATGGAGCGTGCGGGGCCGCCGCAGCGCCATTCGGCGCCGATGCCGCTCATCGGGGTGGAGGCGGGGGACCGGGAGCGCGTGCAGCCGGTAGAAGTCGAGTTCCTGTTTGACGATCTTGAACGGCCGTCCGGTCGCTTCGCACGTGATTGCCCAGTTGGTGACATCATCGGGAACCTGTGCGATGTCTGCCGGTAACTTCTGCGCCGGAATGGTCTTGGTCACTTGCGGCATGTCTTCTTCTTTCCCGTACCATTGCCATCCGCGTTTCCGAATTTCCTTCTCCGTGAGCGGATAGTGATCCATCGCGACGGTTTCGTTGTAGCAGAACGGCGAATGCGTGACCGGGAAATATTCCCCCCATTCTTGCCCCGCGAAGCTCCCGTCCGAGGAGCGAAGTGGGGTCATCATATGTTCGATTATCCGCGGCACGAGTCTCTCATAGTCGTGTTTCTCATATTTCTTATTCAAAATGCAGAATTGTTTGTTCCGGATTCCTATGCATCCGAACAAGCCGGCACTGGCGTGCGAGATATCGGTGTAACAGGAATCTTTCACGCCCCACGCGCCGCTTGTCACGATCACGTTGTATGATCCATATCCCACACTCATGCCTTCGTAGACGAGCTGGACGTCGGTGGCGTGGCAGATGTCCATGGCGTCTTTGATGCGGAACGCGGTGGCGACGTAGGCGCAGTCTTCGCCGTACGACAAATCAAAGCAGTGCCTCAGATCCCGGGAATTGCCCAGGTAATTCCCCGACACATTCTCGCAATTGAGGATTTCCAGATGTTTGTGAATGCTTCCCGCGGCCAATGCGTCACATTGTTTCTGCAACGCCGGAAGTTTCCCGTCCCGAAGATCGTTGAGAAGCTGCGCTTTTCGTTTCGCGTACTCTTCCGGCGACAGTTGCTTGTTCATCACGCAGTGCTGATTGTTGCGGAGATTCGTGCAGAGAAAGCAATCCCGGCAGCCTTTGCAATCGCTCAGGAAAGCCGAGGAGCTGCAGTTGCTGCAGTCCTTCGAGAAGAACACTTCGTTGCACTTCTCCACGTCCGTCACCTCGTAGCAGTGCGTCGATTCGAAACACTGCAGCGTATCCACGCAGGAGTCGCATTTGATGACCTGCGTGCCGTAGAGGCATTGCCGGTCGTACTCCGCCGCGAAGATCAGGTAGCAATCTTTGTTGTAGCCCGAGAGATTCACATATTCAGAATTTTCATTGTTGACGACGTGCAACGCGATGCGCGGAACAGCTGTCCGCAATTCGTGGAATTGCTCGAAGAACGGGCGGGAGAAGTCAATCTCACGTCCGAAGGAGAGGGGATCCCACGCGTCGCCCCACCAGCACTCGGTGCAGTAGACCGTGTACGGTTTGTCGGGCGAGTACGAGGACACCATGCTCTTTTTGCACAAATCGCAGTTGCGGCGGTGGAGCGTGTGCTCGTTGCGGAACGCCATGCGGCGCTGCATGCGGCAGTCGGGGCAGTGCGTGGGCGCCGGGAGCAAATATTTTTTGTCGAACCACACGGGGGAAATCTTCTCGAGGAAGGCCATGTCCTCTGGAGAGACATCGAAACTTTGCCGGCATTGAGCGCAGGTCGTCGGCATCAATACACTTCGGAAAGATAGCATTTATCACAATAGACCTTCTCCGTTCTCTCCGGCGCGTAGGTGGTCTCCACTGCCTTCCCGCACTTCTGACATTGCCGTGACCAGAGTTTCTTGGGATTTTTGAGCGAGAAACGGCGGCGGTAGCGTTCGTCGGGATGCTCATGGGGGACGGGGATCCGGTGAGCGCGGTAGAAGTCGAGTTCCTGCTTCACGATGCGGAACGGACGGTCGCTGACGGAGCACCGGATGGCCCAGTTCAGAATGTCATCGGGAACGTCCCCGATCGCGTCGGGCAACTTGCCGGCCGGAATGATCTTCTGCACGGAAGAGACCTCTTCGGGAACGTCGTTCCACGAAAATCCTTCCGCGACCGCTTGTTCGCGCTGCATCGGGAAGTAATCGTTCGCCGTCGACTCGTTGTAACCAAAGGACGATGACGTGCGCGGGAAAAATTCTCCCCACTCGCCCGTCCGCTTCATGTGCTCGATGATCTTGCCCCGGAGGTCGCGATAGTCCGTTTCGGAGTACTGCGTGTTGAGGATGCAATGACGCTTTTTGTTGAGACTTGCGCAGCCGAAGCAGTGCTGCGAGTTCAGAATCCAATCGCAATAGTCGACATTCTGCGAATCGAAGACGGAGAAACAGCAGGCGGAATCGTACGTCGCGATGCCGGTTTGGATGTTGTAGCAGAGCTCCATCTGATGGCCGACGAATCCCGAGTTCACGATGTTCTTGCCCTTCACCGCGAGGACCGTGTCCGTGACTTCTTCGCAGTCCCACACGTCGAAACAGTGACGGCAGTTCTTGGAGTTGTGGATGTAATCCCCGGTGCAATTCTCGGCATTCAGGATGTGCGCGTACTTCACGATGCGTTTGCCAAGGAGCGTCAGGAATTCGCGCCAGTTATTTTCTTGCCGCGACCATGTACCGTTCAGCAGGTCTTTCTTGCACTTTTCATACTCTTCCTTCGTCAGCTGTTCGTTCTGGATACAGAACGATTTCTGCGCGAGGTTGGTGCAGAGGATGCAGTCATGACAACCGATACAGTCGCTGATGAACGCGCAGCCGGTACAGTTTTTGCTGTCGAACGTGAATCGGCAACCGTAGCAGTTGAAAGAGCTGCCGGTTTCGTAACACTGCTCGTTATCGTTGCTGAAGTCGCAATCAACGGCGTTGCGGTTGCGCATGCAGAGTTCGCCGTAGAGGACGTCCTCGTTGAAGTCGCCGCCGAAGACCATGTACGAATTCTTGTTCCCTTCGCACATGTTGCAGAAGTCGCTGTTCTCGGGGCGGATGTTGGTCAGCGCCAGCCGCGGAACGGCGGACACGAGTTCGTGGAATTGTTCGAAGAACGGGCGGCTGAAGTCAAAGGGTCTTCCATACGACAGCGCATCCCATCCGTCGCCGTACCACGCCTCGCTGCAGTACACCGGCTGTGGCTTTGCTCTCAAGGAGGCCCCTTTGGGGCCGGGCGCGTAGTTTGAGATGATCTCCGTGCCTGTGAAATCGCACTTTCTGCGGTACAACTTCCTCCCGTTGCGGAAGGCCATCCGCTGCTTCTGGCGGCAGACGAAGCAGAGGGGTTGCGTCACAAATCCCTTCGCGTCGCAGACGGCTTTCTCTTGGGGAGAGACGGAGAATGACGTCGCGCAGAGCTCACACGTGGGCATGGAGGGAGAGTATACACTTCGAAAAAAAGCCGTTACATGGCCACTTATGCAGCTGCCTCCGATTTCTGCATTCCGGTACGGTTTTTCTTTTCCGGCGCGATCGGATGAAAGTCGTTTGGCTCTGCCGAGGTGAGACAACTTTTTATTTTTTCCACCACCATGCGTCCATAGTAGAGGATGCTCATGGTATGTCCGAAATGTTCCAGTACTTCTTCGCGGGTCATTCGCTTCCAGCCGTTTTGGTGCATGGAGAACCAATACCCGTTTTCAAAGACGACACGCGTTCCATTCGCTTCATTTGCATCGTCGTCATTCATATCCTGCGTTAAATATCTGACTCGAAAATCGTGCGGACGCAATTCATTCGGCCGTAAATCTTTCTCTGATTTTTCCCATATTTCCTTCGCTTTTTCCGCAGGCAACATTCCTCTCGAGACGAGCGATTGAAGGTGCAGTCGGTAGAGGGTTCTGTATTGTTCATGTAGTACTTCAACCGGAGCGCCGTTTGCCAGACTTTCATGGTAGACAATATATGCCGCCTGAAAATCGGTCTGTTGCTGGCTCGCTGAGTCATCGTGTTCGTTGTCCGCAGACTGTGCAGGTGTTTGGCCGTTTTTTTCGTGGGCTTGCATAAGAAAAGGGGGCAATGTTAGCAGTTATTCGATGCAAAAATCCAGCCGGAGAAACGGCTTATTCGCGGCTTTCTTCAACCGTTATGCGCAAAAGCGGAGCACAGCCTTCGGCATGCATCTCCGTGCACATTTACGCGGTCGAGTGCCCGTTGCGGACTGTTCTCTGGAAAGCTGCTCATTCGCGCGGGACATTCCACGTTTCCACTTTCAACTTGCGATCGGCATACTCCTGCCCAAGGGTGGGGTCTCTTGCCAAATCGTGTTCATACTCCTGCTTGAGAGCGTTCATATCGCCCTGACCGCCGAGAATGATCTTGTGAGGAATATCACGCGGTAATCCGATATCAGCCCGGTCGTGCATGCCGTGGCCCGACTTGAGTGCAAGAGTGGCGCAGAGGAACGCGTCGTGTTTCATGGTTTGCGATCCGCCGATATGACTGACGTTGTATGCGTGAGCTCCGCCCTGTTCGGTGTTCAGAACTTTGTCCTGCAGTGTGTTCACGAACGTGATGCCTCCTGCATGATTTCCATCCTGCACGAAATTGTCTTCGGGAAATGGAGACATCTCAACTTGCACAGGAACACCTTCCTCTCGGGCAATTCTGCGCACTTCTTCGAGCAAGAGCATTGCACCTGCACGAGCTTCATTGACGATTGTCGTCGGATTGATATCTGTCCTTCCTTTGTTATGAAGGGACAATTTTGCAGCACCGCATTTTCCTCCAAGATGCGGGTTCAGACGAATACGAACTGGCCGACGACTCCGCTCGAATTTCACCCGGGCTTTTGCGACGATATTCCGTGAGAGTCTTTCGCGTCCATCCGGGGTGAGAAGTACCCCAACGCCGGCAACACCGTGTGCGGTTCCGCGGCGCTTGCGCTCATCAACACAGTTGACGTCAATTTCCAAGACGTCCTCTTCCGGAATCAAGATGCGGTTCGGGCCATGTTGCAGCTGATCGTAATATCGTTGTGGGCCCTGCGCTTCGAGCTGGATCAATTGATCTCGATTTCGAATCAGTACCTGCCGAACGTCTTCCGTGACAGGTGGTGCTTCGTGACCGTGATCGTCGTGTCCTGGCGCATGAAGCCATTTCCCGATGTCGTCTTTTACATAGAGCAAAGTCCCGATAGCGGCGGCGGTACCCACTGTTCCGATTAAAAATCCCCGGCGGGTCACGCCTTCACGCTGCTGGTTATTTTGGTCAGGACGGTTGATTCTCATAATATATTATAACAAAATAATGATTAAAGTCAAATACTGTTCCGATAACCATCATCCAGATTTCGGCGGGGAAATCAAGGGTCTAAGACCCCGCTTTGCCCGCAGCCAGCATCGTCATTTACCGCAATGGGAAGCCTAAATACATGAGAGCATCCGTCGAGCTGTCGAATACTTTACTGTCACTTTCCATCTGCCGGAACCAGCCGGTCTTGCGGAGCATCTTCCTGTTAGACGCGCTCACCGCGGTCAGGATCACGTTGATATCCTGCGCCTGCCGTTCCGCGATGATTTCCCCGAGCGCGTGCAAACCGTCGACGTCCAGGAAGAAGAGATTGCGAAAGCTCAGGATGAGCGTTTTGCACGTGAGACGCTTGATCGAATGCGTATGCGATTCGGCATTGAAGTACGTCAACTCGCCCGCGAACCGGTACACGGTGACGTCGCCGTGGTCCTGTTGTTCGTGCAGCGTGCTGGCCGACAGCCGCCCGATGACTTTGCGGTCGCGGTGGATGGTGATGTCGCTGCGGCCGATGGAGAGATGCTGCACGAAGATCAGCAGGGCGACGACGGAGCCCGCCATGAGACCGACGATCGGATCCCAGAGCACCGTGGTCACCGCGACCAGCATGGCGACGATGAACATCGTGCGGTCCAGCCGGGCAAGCTCCAACCAATGATCCTTTTCCACCATGCGAATCGCGACGTAGACGAGGATCGCGGCCACGACGGGGAGTGGAAGATATTGGAACTGCGTAAAGAACATCAGCGCGATCAGGAAGACAAACACCGAGTTCAAGAACGCCGACATCCGTGAATGCGCTCCGCTCTTCACGTTGAGCGTGGTTCGGGCGTGTGCCGCGGTCGCCGGGAGCCCGCCGGCAAGACCGGAAATGATATTTGCGAGCGCCAGGCCGAACACTTCGCGACGCTGGTCATGCCGCGTGTTGGTCATTGCGTCCGCAACTTTCGCCGAGATCAGGGTTTCGAGAATCGCCACGGTCGCGATCACTATCACGCTCTGGCCGAGGACCACGGTGAGCGGCGGCATCTGGAACCCCGGGAAGGCGATGATCTGCATGCGCATCGTGCCGTACGTGGTGAGCAGCGTTTCGAATTGCCACGGACTCCATCCCATTGAAGCGGCATAGCCGAGCGCCAGGCCGCCCGCTGCGACGATGATCGGGCTGGGGATGCGCGGCATGTATTTCAGGATGAGGAAGAGCAGTGCGAGGGAAACGGCGAAGAGGCCGACGGCAGGCCAGCTCACGTCCCCGATATGCCGGAAGGATTCAATCATATTGTCCGTCAGGTGTTCGTGGACGTGCAGTTCCGTGAGGCCCACGGCAAAATTCAGGTGGCTCACGGCGATGATAAACGCCAGTCCGAGCGTGAAACCGTGCGTCACGGCGGAGGGGATAAAGATGATGTACCGGTCCCAGCGCAGCATGTAGAACACGAAGATCAGGATTCCCGAGAGAACCGCGAGCACCGGAAGCGCCCCGACGCCGTAGCGGAACGACGCGGCCGCGAGCACGCCGGAGAGCGCGCCCGTGGGTCCGATGATGTTGTAGTTGCTGCCGCCGAAAATGGAGGCGACGATGCCCGCCCAGATCGCCGTGATCACGCCCATCACCGGCGTTGCCCCCGCCGCGATCGCGAGGGAAACGGAGAGGGGAATCGAGACAAGGGAGACCGTCACTCCCGATTTCCAGTTCTGGCCGATCTGGCGACCGACCGTGCGGGGAGAGAGGAAGGACAAGGGGGAAGACATTATTTGAAAATATACAGGATTATGAACGGCGGCGTTGTAAAAAACAGCGTCCGAACGGTGTTTGTTGTATCCTGAACGTACGAAATGCCCTCGTAGCTCAGTTGGATAGAGCGCCTGGCTTCGAACCAGGAGGTCGTGGGTTCAATTCCTGCCGGGGGCACCATCATACGAGTCTCTGATATACTCACAGATATGTACGAAGGCGACGATGACAGTCTGCGGCGGAAGCTTGACCGGGCCAAGCGGGACCCCTCGGTGAGCCCGAATCTCAAGTACCAGCTTGAACAGCAGGTGAAGAAGAGCGAGAAGCAGAAGCTCGCGACGCTCAATAAGGAGGTGACGAAGAAAGAGCTCAACGTAAAGCAGCAGAAACTGAAGGACGAAATGACCAAGCAGGGCATCCAGAGCATTCAGACAAAACCGGACGCGAAACAGGAGATCGACAAGGCCAAGCAGAAGGCGGCGGCGGAAAAGGCGCAGGGGCAAACTGAAAAACCAACACAGACCGTGTAGTCGTTGTACTTCTCTCGAAAGTGGTCGGAGATTCGTTAATTCGTTAACTGGTTAATTCGTGCGCCGGAATACGAGTTCACGAATTATCGAATTAATGAGCTGCTATTATTCTCTCATGCAAACGATCGCGACCTTCGGCGCCGGCTGCTTCTGGGGCGTCGAAGAAACGTTTATGCGGACGCCCGGCGTCCTCAAAACGGAAGTCGGCTACGCCGGTGGAACGACAACGGATCCCACCTACGAGATGGTCTGCACGGGCACGACGGGACATGCGGAAGCAGTTCAGGTCACATTTGATCCGGAGAAGATCTCCTATGAGGATCTGCTCCGTATCTTTTTTGAGAATCACGATCCGACGACCAAGAACCGCCAGGGTCCGGACATCGGCGACCAGTAGCGGTCGGTGATTTTCTTCCATAGTCCTGAGCAGCAAACCGCGGCGCAGACGTTTACGGCAAAGCTCGAGCAGTCAGGAAAGTTCAAACGTTCGATTGTGACTCAGATCGTACCGGCGACGAATTTCTATTCTGCGGAGGACTATCACCAGCAGTATCTGCGGAAGAGGGGGTTGGGTTCGTGTCATGTGTGAAGTATTCCGGGTGGGGCGCCACCGGGGGCTTGAGACTGAGGTCGAAGCCCCATCGTAAAAGATGCGCACGTACATCACCGATGAGTTCGTCAGGCACATCG
>JABFSS010000027.1 GCA_013140485.1 Candidatus Peribacteraceae bacterium
CTGGTTGCTTGGATTGTGTGCTGATTTTTCCTGAATGCGGATCTCGTTGAGATGTTTCAGGCGCCATAATGACAAATTAGCATTTTTATCTATTAAGTCAATGTTTGGTCGGGACGACAGGACTTGAACCTGCGACCTCTTGCACCCCATGCAAGCGCTCTAGCCAACTGAGCTACGTCCCGAAGGCGCAGCGAGTATACCGAACATCGACTATCATGCGAGGGATGCCAAATATCGAAGAATCACTCAACGCGGTGATCGAACGCAATAAGCGCGTCGAAGCGGAGAAGGCGTGGGAAGTCAGCATCACGCGGCGCCTCTTCGTTGCGGGTCTGACGTACATCACCGCACTCGTCACGTTCTGGTTCCTCGATCAACCGCAATTCGCGCTCATCGCGCTGGTGCCAGCGCTCGCGTATGTGGTATCGACGTTGTCGTTGCCGTGGATGAAAAGACGATGGATGAAGAAACGTCAAAATGGGCTCTGAAACACCGCCTTCTTCCCGAGTTCCTCCTCAACCCTCAGCAGCTCATTGTATTTGCAGATCCGGTCCGTCCGGCTCAGCGACCCCGTCTTGATCTGCCCCGTCTGGAGACCGACGGCGAGATGGGCGATGAAGGTGTCTTCGGTTTCGCCGCTGCGGTGGCTCGCGATGCTGTTCCATCCGTTCTTCTGGGCCATCTGAATCGCATCGACCGTTTCGCTGACCGTGCCGATTTGGTTGAGCTTGATCAGGACGGCGTTCGCCGCTTTCTTCTCAATCCCCTTCTTAATGCGCTCCGTGTTCGTGACGAAGAGATCATCGCCGACGAGCTGCGTCGTCTTGCCCATCGTCTTCTGCATGAGGACAAAGCCGTCCCAGTCGTCTTCGCTGTGGCTGTCTTCGATGCTGACAATCGGATACTTCTCGGAAAGATGACCGTAGTAGTCTGCAAGTTTTGCGGAGATGAACGTCTTGCCGTCGGCGGTGTATGTGCCGTTCTTGTAGAACTCGGACGCGGCGCAGTCGATGGCGAGTTTGACGCGACCGGCGTACCCCGCCGTCTCGATCGCTTTCGTCAGGATGGAGAACGCGTGGTCGGCATCCGCGACATGCGGCGCGAATCCCCCTTCGTCGCCCACGGCGATCACGTACTGGAACTTCTTCAGCATGTCCTTGAGCGCGTAGAACACTTCGGCACCCGCACGGAGCGCGTCTGCAAACGAGGGGAAATCCACCGGGACAATCATGAATTCCTGAAAGCTGAGGCCCGAATCGGCATGGGCGCCACCATTGAGGACGTTCATGAGCGGTACGGGAAGTTTCACATCTTTCCCCAGCTTCACCTCAAATTGGTCGGCGAGTGACTTCCACAGCGGCTGCTTTTCCGAAACGGCGCGCGCCCGGCAAACGGCCATGGAAACGGCGAGGATGGCATTGGCGCCCAGCGCCGACTTATTCTCCGTTCCATCGGCATCGATGAGCGCCTGGTCGAGCGTCCGGTGATCGCTCACCGACATGCCCTTCACTTTCTTGAAGAGCGTATCGTTGACGTTCCGCACGGCTGTGAGAACGGATTTGCCCATGTATTTCTTCTTGTCGCCGTCCCTCAGCTCCAAGGCTTCGTGACTGCCGGTGGAGGCGCCGGAGGGGACGGCGGCGCGGCCGAAAGAACCATCATCTAAGAGACAATCGACTTCGACGGTGGGAGTACCCCGCGAATCTAAGATTTGACGGGACTTGAGAGTGGAAATAACAGGCATAGCCAAAGAATACTAGAATATTAGTTATTAGTAATTAGTTATTTGTGATTAGGGACAAGCGAACACGAATAACTAATATTCTAATAACTAATCACTAATTTTCTCCTTCCTATTCCTGAGGTGTACGGTTCCGGCAAATCCCGCCAGCGCAAGCAAACCGAGAGCATCCATCTCCCCTCCCGACTTCGGCAATTTCGTCGCCGGCTTCTTCACGACATGTTTCTTACCCGACGACTTCTGTCCGGAGACTTCGAGCGCCGCATTCACACCGTCGATAGTTCCGCCGACGCTGATTGTCGCTTTTGAGCTTTCGGAATGCACGCTCCCCCGCTCCACCGACCGCAACTTCTGGCGCCAGGCTTCTTCTTCCGGCACGGACGAGGTGGAGAGATTTTTCTCCCCGCGCGAACTCACGGAGAGGACCGACGACGTTCCCTCCGATGACTGCTGCGCGATCTGGAGCGGCGGTTGGTTCCACAGGACTGCGGCGATCTGATTGTCCCAGTGCGTGTATTGCTCCGTTGCGAATGCGAGTGCGGCGAAGGGCACGAGGAAGACGATGAGAAAGGCGAGACGCGGGATGCGGCGGCGGATCACCTGCAGACAGAAGACGGCGAGGAGGACGAAGACGACCGCAACGGGAAGGATTCCGAAGCCCCACGTGTAGATGCGCTCAGCGACCTCGGTGCGCGGTTCTTTCAACATCGCGACTTGAATCAACAGCCACCCGAGCGCGATGCCCACGGGCGCAAAATGCAGCGCTCGGAAGGAATAATCGGCGCGGTTACTCTTGAGCAGCGGATAAAAGATCGCCGGATAGATGATCGCCGCCACGAACACGATCGCCCACGGAACAAACCCCTCCGGAATCGGGGGCAGCAGAGACACGGCGATGCCCGTCACGATCGTCGCGAGCGCGAGCAGCACGACCAGAACCGTCTCCGTGAAATGCTTGAAGGGCATAGGAGGGACATGGTGGAGTGTTCTTACCATTCTGTCAATTATCGACTTTTAGAGAAAAAGGCAACAGAGGCAACAAAAGTGACAGAGGTTACAGAGGCATAGATAAAAATCCTGTGGCGTCTGCGGCCTCTGTCGCCTCTGTCACTTCTTCTTTCCGGGCAAATACTGATCTCGCGGATCCACCTTCCCGACTCTCGGCAACACCTCGTAGTGCCGCGAGCGGAATATCCTCCACTGCAGAGCAATCAGAAGAATGAGGACCAGCGCCCAGAGAACCCACAGAAACCGCATCGCGACAAACTGGATTTTCTCGACGCGCGCGACGACGAGGACAAGTCCGGTGAGCCCGAACCAGAAACTGATCGAGGACCACGCCCGGCTGAGCTTTTTCGTGACGGCGTTCTGCACCTGGCCGCGCCAGTACTTGATTGCAAAGGAGAGGACCACGAGCGCCGCGCACGCGACGAGCGCCGCAATGATCACGGGAGAGGAATACGTCAGACGGCCGGGGTTCGGATAGAAGAGGTAGGCAAGAAATTCCATGATGTGGGGGAGTGAAAATTACTTTTTAGAATCGTCCTGCGAATCTTTCTTCAGGAGTTTTTTTACCATCTTGTCGAGTTCCCGTTCGCGAATCGTCGTCGACGGGCGGATCAGCACGTACAGAAAGAATCCGACGACCGGAAGGATCGCGACAAGAAGAATACAGAGGATCTGATACGCGAACGATCTCGTGCGCAGCAGAATATCGCGGGTCGTGAAGAACACGAGATAGATGGCGACGACTGCAGCACCAAGAAGTGTCAGTTGCAAAGCCCGAATAACGGGATTGTCTGTTAACAATGAGAGAAACATTTGCATAGATTCATTAGAAATAGGGGTGCTTCCTGCGTTCGACCACAACATACACAACCGTCACGAGCAGCGCCAGCACCGCGAGCAACTGACTGACGCGCAACTCAAACGTTTCGAGATCGAACCACGGGCGCGAGAACATGTAACACACGGTGACGACGAGCGGACCGAGCTCGTACCACAGCGAGGCTTTCGCGGAGATGCGGTTCTCGATGAGGGCGAAGACGCCCAAGCTCACGAACAGAAACGTGAGGATGCCGAAGTCGAGGACGTTGGCGAAGACCGGCAAACTGAAATCGCCGCGGAAGTATTCGAGAATGAAGGTTCCCATGCTCGCGATAACGATGCCGAAGAGCGTCTCGGCACCCACGCGTCCGGAGCGCTTGCGAATAACGAGCAACAGGAATGTCAGGAAGAAGTAGAAGAACACGTAGTAGAGCTGCACGGGGTGGAGCGGGATCGTGTACCGAACGGACGGCGTGTCGTACATGACGCCCCAGAACGCGTCCGTGGGAGCCCCGTAGGCGTCTCCGGCGAAGAACGACCCAAACCACGAGAAGACGAGCCCGAGCGTGGTGGCGGGCAGCAGCGCGTCGAGCCATTGGAGGAATGTGGTCCTGTGTCCGCGCGTGGCGAAGTAGAGCACCACGCCGATGCCGATGGCGCCGCCGAGGAAGCTGAAGTTGCCGTCATGCAGATAGACGGACCGGAGCGGATCGTTGAGATACACCTTGTACTCGGCCAGCATCGCCGTGATGCGCCCGCCGAAGACGAAAGCGCTCGCGTACCAGTAACTGCGGTCGCGAAAGTGCTGCAAGCTCAAGTTCGCGCTCTCCGCGAGACGCAGAAAGAACTCCGTCGCGAGCCAGATGCCAAGAAGAACGAAGAGGACACGGGTCCAGATTAAGAAAGGGCCGAGTTCGAAAGCCTGAAACATAGTTATTAGTATATTAGTGATTAGTGATTAGGGACCACAATCGAAACTGTCGTCTGCCGAACTTCATTAACCCCTAATACACCAATAACTAATCACTAGTAACTAATAACTAAAAGCTCGCCTCCAACGTCCTCATCTCTACATCTTTCACAACGCTTTTGACGAACTCCTCCACCGAGACCGTCACCTGCTTCTTCGTCTTCACATTGCGCACCGTCACACTCTTCGCCTCGACTTCTTTATCCCCCATCACGAGGAGGTACGGGATCTTCCACGTCTCCCCTTCTCTGATCCGCTTGCCGAGCGAATCTTCGTGACCGAAGAACTGCGTGCGGATGCCATGTTTTTTTAGCGTCTCCTGAAGTTCCAGCGCGTATTTTTCGTGGGCGCCCGCAACGGGGATGAGGCCCACCTGCACCGGTGCGACCCAGAGTGGAAAAAGACCGGCCATGTGTTCGATGTAGATGGAAAGGAACCGCTCGATCGCTCCCATGATCGCGGCGTGGATCATCACGCAGCGTTCGTGATTTCCCTTTTCATCGATACAGAAGAGATCGAAGCGCTCGGGCATGTTGATATCGAGCTGGATTGTCGCCACCTGCCACTCGCGACCGATAGCATCCTTCGCGATGAAGTCGACCTTCGGTCCGTAGAATGCGGCTTCACCGGGGGCCTCGAAGAAGTCGGCTTTGCGGTCAACCGCGATGCCACGGAGCTCACTCTCCGCCTTCTTCCACATGTCCGGCGTGCCGAGATACTTTTCGAACTCGTCGGGATTATGGAGCGAGAGCCGGACGCGGAGTTTGCCGAAGCCCACCGTCTCGTAAAACCTGTCGACGATCTCCCAGATCTTCAGAATCTCATCCTTCGCCTGCTGCGGCCGGCAGAAGACGTGCGCGTCATCCTGCGTGATGCAACGGACGCGGCTGAGCCCGTGTAGTTCGCCTGTCTGCTCGTCACGGTAGACCATCGTTGTTTCGGCGTAGCGCTCGGGCATGTCTCGGTAACTTCGCTGCCGGGAGGCGAAAATCTGCGTGTGATGCGGGCAGTTCATCGGCTTCATCGCGAACTCATGTCCGTCCCGCGTTCCTATCCTAAAAAGGTCATCCTTAAACTTCGCCCAGTGTCCCGACGTCTCATACAGCTCCTTCTTGGTGATGTGTGGGATCGTCACGCGCTGGTAGCCCTTTGCTCTCCGCAATTCCCAGACGAAGTCGTTGAGGAGGTCACGGAGAAGCGTCCCGCGCGGCGTCCACAAGGGAAGACCCGGACCCACGAGCTCGCTGAAGGTGAACAGATCGAGTTCTTTGCCGAGCTTGCGGTGGTCGCGCTTCTTCGCTTCCTCCAGAATGCGCAGATACTCTTCCAGCTCTGCTTTGGAAGGAAACGCGGCGACATAGATGCGTGTCAGCTGCTCGCGCTTCTCATCCCCTCTCCAGTACGCGCCCGCCAGCGTCATGATCTTGAATCCGTCCGCGGGGATTTCCTTCAGATTTTCGACGTGCCCGCCGCGGCAGAGATCGACGAACGTCTCCTCTCCTTTGGGACCGAGGTTTGCGTAGTTGGTGACCGTCGTCACGCCGTCGTTCTTCTCCAGATCCTCGATCAGTTCGACTTTGAAGTTTTGCTCGCGGTCCTTCCAAAATTTCTTGGCATCAGCGGCGTTGAGTTCATCGCACCGGAACGTTTGCCCCTGCTGGATGATCTTCTTCATTTCTTTCTCGATCGCAGGGAGATCATCGTCGGAAATCGGCTTTGCGAAGAGGAAATCGTAGTAACACCCGTACTCGATCGGCGGCCCGATAGTGATCTTCGTCTCAGGCCAAAGCTTCAGGACAGCTTGCGCGAGAACGTGAGCCAATGAGTGACGGAGTTTGTAGAGATCATCGACGACGGGTCCTTCTTTCTTTTTTCCTGATGACGCTGCGGCTCCGGTGGGTGCTGATGATGCCGACTGCGCGATGGATTCCAGCCGCGGCTTCGTGATCTTCACATAGTCATCCTTCTTGAGCGCCATCGAACGATCCAGCCGCGCTGCGTTGAAGAATATCTCCTCATTCTCCAGAAGAAGCGGATCGACGATCAGCTCTAACTCATCATTGAAGGAAAACGGCAGGACGGTCCCCAGAACACTCCCTGCGAGCTCTTCAGCTTTGTCTTTCGACGCAAACGAGACATACGTGCCGTTGAACAACGCTTTCACCGCGTTGAAATCGAGTTTCCGATCTGCCGGGTAGACAGCCAAAACGTATTTGGTCTCCTTCTTTCCGATTTTGATCATCATCACGATGCAATTCGCCGCTTGTGAGACCTTATTCCCGCGCATTTTGCTGACGAGTTCCGTGCGGCCTTCGGGCGCGTGGTCGATCAGCCGGTATTTCGCTTTGTGCTGATCGAGAAGTTCAATCAGCTTGGAATAGGTATCGAGTGGCATATTCGTAAGGGAAAACTACAGGAAAAAAAAGAACCTCGGTAGGGGGAGGCTCAGGGGTCAATCACGTGCGAGAGCCGTCCCTACTGGAGGGTTGTGGTCGTCGTGGTCGTGGTGACGAAGTGGATCACGGAGGAAGCATACAGCATCCGACGATTGTTTCAATCCAGTGCATTCGCAAAGTGAAGGCGGAAAGCTTGTTGAAATTCCTCCATTTCGAATCCAATCTCTTTGCACGCGAGCAAGCACTTTGCCGCATAGGGCCGCAATGACACGCGATTTTTAATGGCATCTTGCACACCGATTCTTTCCAGCTGACGCTCTCGCAACGTTTCGGGGGATTGATGTTTAATGAGATATTGGTCCGGATTTTGCAGAAGCGAAATCACACGCATGATGACAAGAGTATGCGCAAGCGTTCCGAGACCCGTTTTGAGCAATTCACTGCGGTAATCTGGTTTATACGTTTGTCCGAAAGGGAAAAAACGATCCCAGACGAGATACGGAACTCCAGACCACGGTTGATGATGAATGACGCTCATTTCACCAAAACTCATTCCGTCGAAAGTCGACACATAATTCAAATTGGAATTCACATACGCCTCGAATTCCACATCGAAGCGTGTCTGGAGATCGCGCTTATTTTCCCGATCAATGACAAACCGGTCCATGTTAAATATCATTAACATTTTTGGGGATCTCGTCAATGCTCCTGATGCTCACGCAAGCCCCAGCTCCACCTCAATCGTGCGGACTTCGCGGAGCAGCTGCGGATCGCTGTGGAACTTTTCCTCGATTTTCTCGAGAGCGTTCATCACCGTCGTGTGGTCGCGGTTGCCAAAGAGTTCGCCCAGGCGGGTGGTGGAGAGGCCGAGGTGCTTCTTTCCCAGGCACATCGCGATCTGGCGCGGGAGGAGGATTTCGCGCACGCGCGAGGCACCGGTCATGTCCTGCAGCGACACGGAGTAGTAGCGGCTGACGGCTTCCATGATCTCCTGGAACGTCGGCCTGCGCTTGGGCGCCTGTGTGAAGCCGACGTTCTCCTCGTCTTTGAGCGGGTCCATGCTGAGCTTGCTCATAATCTCGGCGATGGCGCGGACCGTCGGCATGCGCTGCTCGAGTTCGTACAGCGCTACCGCCTGCGTCAGTATGCCTTCGAGTTCGCGGACATTGCGCGTCACGTGTTGCGCGATGAATTCGAGCACGCCGCCGTCGAGGAAGATGTGGTGTTCGGCGGCCTTCTCCCGGAGGATTGCGAGACGCGTTTCGTAGTCGGGCTTGGAGACGTCGGCGATCATGCCGCGGGCGAAGCGGGACTTGAGGCGGTCTTCCAGTTGGAGTTCCTGCGGCGGCCGATCGGCGGAAAGAATGATCTGCTTATGCTCTTCGTAGAGCGTATTGAACGTGTGGAAGAAGATCTCCTGCGTGCGTTCCTTGTTCGCGATGAACTGGATGTCGTCGATAATCAGCACATCGACGGTGCGGTACCGGCGATTGAACTGTTCCATCTTGCCGTGCTGGACGGACTCGACGACCTGGTTGGTGAAGTCTTCGCTGGTGACGTAGACGACGGTCGCGCGCGGGTGATTTTTGAGGATGGTGCTGCCGGTGGCCTGGAGCAAGTGCGTCTTGCCGAGTCCCACGCCGCCGTAGAGGAAGAGCGGGTTGTATTTGCCTCCGGGTTCGTTGCACACCGCGAGACATGCCGCATGCGCGAGACGGTTGTTCGTTCCGACGACGAAGTTCTCGAGCGTGTACTTGGTGCTGAGAATCTTGGTGACGATGCCCTCCGCGAGCTTGATCTCCTGCCGTCCGGGCAATTTGCGCTTCTTCAATTCCGGAAAATGCTCGAGAAGATCAATCGTGCGCTCGGGATTGTCTTTGAGACCGGTGTCGACGGTGTAGACGATCCGGCGGACGGACGGATCGACCTCCTGCGCGACTTCAAGCGTCATCACGCGGTAGTGCTCCATGTGCCACGTGAGATACGTGGGCAGCGGCAGCCCGACGATCAGTTCCCCCTCTTCATTGCCCAGGATCATCGTATTCTTAAACCACGTAATGAACTGCCCGCGGGGCATCTTCGACTCCAGCTTGCGCAGAATCTCCAGCCACAGGTCCGTCGATGACGCGGACGGGACCGACTGGATGGGCCCCGCCTTCGCCCGGTCTTCGCTCAAGCTTCGGCCGGCAGGCAAGGCTACGGTGGGCAGGGCGGTGATGGTGGCGGAGGGATTCATGGGAATGACGGATGGGCAAATGGTCAGATGGTCAATCGTGAGACGGGACCAGTGCGGGTCTTCGACCCGCGAATCAAAATAATTTCCAGATGTCGTTGAACGTCACAAGCAGGATCAGGAGGATAAGAACAAGGAAGCCGACCGTATTCGTGATGAGTTCAAACCGGCGGGGAGCCGGCCTCTGCGCGATCGCTTCGATCAGCACGAAGAGCAACCTGCCGCCGTCGAGCGACGGAAACGGAAGGATATTCAAGATCGCGAGACTCAAGCTGAGCACCGCCATCAACCGCATGTAGGAGAGGAAACCTTGTTGGACGGACGAATGCGTCAGCTGCGCGATACCGACGATGCCGGTGATGCCTTCGGGAACGGTGCCGCGCGCTGCGAGCGAGCGGAACAATTGCGAGATGCCGAGGACCGTTTGCACGGTGGTGACTTTCGCTTCCCGGAGCGACAGCATAAACGCGGCCGGCACCGAGCGGCTCGGCGACGTGACCGTCGGCGCAAACTGGATCTCGATTCCCGTCTTGCCCTCGCGGACGGGGACGGTCATCGTCACGTCTTTGGGCGGGTCCGTCTCGGTCCGCAGCGTGTACGTCACGCGCTGCTTGCCTGCCTGCGCGTCGACCACGTCCGTCGGGATGTAGACGGGATTGCCGTCGACGGCGAGCAGCATTGCCGGCACGGGGACTTTCGCTTTTGCCGCCGTACCGTCCGGCGTGGCCATCGCGATACGAACGCCGGCACTGAGCGTGATTTCGCCGCGCTGCGAGGCCTCTTTCATTTCTTCCATCGACAGGTACGTGGGAATCCAGCTCCAGAGCGAGAACCCAATCGTGAAAATAAGTATCGCGAACAGGAAGTTCATGAAGACGCCCGCGACCAAAATGATGACGCGCGCGGGAATGCTCGCATGCGCGAAGCTACCGGGGTGCCGCCGATCATGTTCGTCCGCGGCATTCTCTCCCTGCAACCGGACGAAACCGCCGAAGGGAATCCAGTTGAGCGAGAACCGCGTGCCGCCGCTCCTGAAGAGCGTCTTTGCCCGCGGCGGCAGACCGAATCCGAATTCTTCCACCACGACGCCGGCCCAGCGTGCAGCAAAGTAGTGGCCGCACTCGTGGATGAGCACGAGAAAACTCAAAAGCAAAAGAAAGGCCAGCGCGGAAATGATGACCGTCACAGGACAGCGATCCTAACCCGCATGTGGAAAAGAAAAAAGTTTTCCACACGACTTCCTGTTGCCTTCTGCATGAGAAAAGTTCGCCATGCGATGAACTCAATTATTGCTCATTTTTAACCGAGCGCGATGACCAATCCCTCCACTTTTTTCACTCCGGATTTTTTTAAAACTTTCGCGCATGCATCCAGCGTCGCTCCTGTCGTCGAGAGATCGTCGACGAGAATCACGTGCTCAGGAATTTTCATTCGTGGTCGGATTGCGAACGCATCGTTGACGCCAATCAAGCGTTCTCTTCGATGGCGTCCGACCTGGGAGCCGGTCCAGCGAGTCCTTTTCAAAAGATTCTGAACCTCCCATCCCCTACTCCGACCAACTTCATCAGCGAGCACGTCTGCTTGATTGAATCCGCGCGCAAATTTTCTCCGCCAATGCAGAGGAACAGGACAAAGAACGGGGTCATAATTCTTGATTCTTAATTCATAATTCTCCGTCACCTCTGCATCCAGCAGGGAAGAGGTCTCGGCAAGAATCCCTCCCAGCACTTCTCCAATTCCTCTCACTTTCTTATACTTGAATGTATGCACTGCGCGATGCAGCAGCGGAGCGGCATCATAGTCCGCAACCGCGACGATCCGATCAACACACTCCAGCCCCTGAGCGCGCAACGCCGCAGTCTCCAGAATCACCGGCCGCGATTGCAACTGCCGCAATTCCGCCTCCGTCACCCACGCTCCATCCTCTCCGGTCAGGGAGCGGCGGGGAAAGAGGAGGTCGAGGAAGATTTGAAGCATGAATACAGCTTCGACCAGTGCCTCCGACTCTGCCAGAGGGCAACGGAGATTTTCTTTTGAGGATGGTCACTTTTCCTCTTCAGGAAAACAAATTTTTCGTTCCATCACCTCGTAGAACGCTCATGCAAAACCCGATGCTTCCAGTGCTTGCCGAAGGCGTGTTTCCTTTTCCTGGCTGTCAGGAAAGCCCGTGTTATCGACCCAGTCTAGTCCTGGCACGCCTCGGAGGGGTTTTCGTGAGTCCGATTGAGGAGGAGGGAAGTTTTTGCAAGCCGTCAGAGGGTATCCCATGAGCAATCCTCGGGGCACGAATCCTTCGGTGATAGGCACTTTGTCCATTGCTTTGATCAAAGCAGTCGGACTTTTCGTCGGCAATCCGGCAAATTCATCCGGATACCGCCGAAACATTTCCTCGACAGCGACCGGATTGAAGAGAAATTGGCCTTCAATTACCAGACCGAATTGCTCCAATTGCCCCTTGATGGGGAGGAATCTCTCACGACTTCCCCAGATGGCAGGCTTCTCGCCGAGGAAGACGAGCTTCAACTCATCATCGTCGGCATATCTTTCTCGAAGCTGGTCATCGCCGATCATTTTGATAAACGCTCGATAGAGTTCAGCGCCGTGTTTCCACACGGGAATATTTTTGTCATTGGCATTCGACAGCAGTTCGGCGACACGAAATTTTGTGCCAATGCTCTCGACGGGCACTGGAATATGAGGAATTCGTTCAGATTCATTTGTGTGTTCTCTTTCGACCATTACGACATTCTATCACAAGCATGCCTTTTCTCACAGAGCCATGCTCTGCGCTGCATTATGGAATGCCAAAATATTTATAGAAAAATACTGTTCCTAAAGTCAGTGTTCAAGCGTATTAAACAGATATGAATCTTCCATCTTCAATCAGACGGAGCAAGAAGGCGGATCGGCGAAGTATTGAAGAAACGCAGTATCTGCTCTCCCTTCCGGGAATGCGAAAATCGATTCGAACAGGAATAAGGACCTCTCCTGATCGGTGCTTCCCTCACATTGAGCTCTAAGCTACGCTGCACCGGCTTTCGGGCAATTAGCTCAGCTGGCTAGAGCGCCACATTGACATTGTGGAGGTCACTGGTTCAAGTCCAGTATTGCCCACCAGACTTATTCTGAAAAATATGGTATAATATTAACCATGATTGAAGAAGTGAAAGGACCTGAGAAACAAATCGATTCGCAGGGCTCGCCATCAACACTGCCACAGCACGCGACTCGAGCGGACTTGCTTTCAATTATGGCATCTCTTGCTTCGATTGAAGCAAAAATGCAGGAATATCCTTCGTTGAATCCGCTTGATAGCAAGGAAAACCACACTGCAATTCTGAGAGCGAAGCAGGCAAGTGCCGAACTACTTGGAAAAATTTGGGGTGGTAAAGAAAATCACGCCGTGTTTGCGGCAAATACTCTGCAGCACGTTGCTCTGTTCTGTATTCCCGCCGTTACGGCGTCTGCGCATATGATGCAAAGAACGCGATACAGAGATGATGCAAAATTCTCGAGCGAGTCCAGCCGCACTGCGAACATGCTCGCGAAAGCAGTTCTGCAAGAAGGGCGCGAGTCTCCTTCCGAAGATTTTTCGACTTTCGCAATTGCACATCATCACTTACCGTCAGAGGATCGGAAGCAATGGGACGTGTCACCCAAAACCGTTCATCAGAAACCCGTACATCACAAGCATGGGATTCCACACTGTGTCATGGCATATTCGCTCTACGAAAGTCTTCGCGCAGCGGAATTCATTGCTGAACATCGAGGGCAAGTATTGACGCCTGATGAACGAGAAATACATTACAAGTACTTCGCAGAGATCCTGCAGCGTAGCGGCTATCGTTGTCCTTCGGATCGAAAAGACATGGAAGCTATAGCGCAGCAGATCGATGGAATTGCCGGTACCACGCCAATGGCGAAAGACATGATTCAAAGGGCTCTGCAGCATCTCAATACCTACGATGAGGAACATGCTGCTCATGAAAGGGCTTATCCACCTCGAACGTCGCTCTCTATTCCTCCAGAATGGGTGCGGGAATTCCTGCGTCCGCATTCACAGCGCGCCTTTGATGGAAGCATGAAAGACACAGGCGGATGATTTGAGACGAATGCTAGGAAAGCGTTTCTAGCCGCCATCAATACGGCCCACCAGATTTTCGCTTCACAGAGACAAATATTCTGAATATAACACTTGAACATAATAAAGTAGTTCAAGCAATTTCAGCAGATGGGAAAAAACGGCTTTTTCCGCTATAATAAAAGGATTTTGGACACACAAACATTCACCCCCAACCCGGCCGAAAATGCAGCGCGTGCGCAGACTTTCGAGACGTCCACACGCGGTCCTGGGGCGATTCTCGCCTGGACGGCATACAGCCACCACAACCACGAGCGTTCCGCGCACTGGTATCTGTTCGGCGGCGTGTTCGTCCTGGCGATTGCGGTCTACGGAATCGTGACGGGGGCCTGGACGCTGACATTGGTGTCGCTGCTCCTGGGAGGCGTGTATTTCCTCACGCGGCGCGAAATGACGCCGCTCAAAGAGATCCGCATATTCGCCGACGGCATCGATTTCAACGGAAGTTTCACGGCCTGGGACCAGTGCAAAGACTTCTGGATCGTCACGACGCCGCTCTTCACCGAACTGCATGTGACGCGCAAAGGCGCCATCAAAAGCAACATTTTGATCCAGACAGCAGACATCGATCCCACTCTGATTCGCTCTACCCTCAGCCAATTTTTGCCTATGCGTCCCGATCAGCGCGAACACATGTTCGACGCCATTATCCGCCTCTGTAAACTCTGATGCAGTTGGTCCGGTTCCTCTCCGGCCACTTTGCTTCCCTCCACTCTCCCACCCGGGAGCGGCGGGAGGTGGGGTTTGCGATTACCGATCCGAATGATCCGGGGAACAAGGAAAAGGGACTGGAAGCTCTTGGAGGTTCTGGAAGTTTTGAAGGAATTGATCTTACTGATACACAGTACAAACTTGCGCTCACAACACCGGAAACGATGATTGAGGGTTTTAGTGAAACCTGCGAATCCGTGGATCTTTTCCAGGAAGTCCTCCGATGGTCGATGGTGGGCCACGGTGATGTTGCGACGCTCATCCGGGAAGAACTCAAACGGGAAGGACTCAACGTCGGCACCGACACGGATCTGTCACTCATCAGCGGGAGCGATGTGAGCATCGAACGCCGACTGTCGTTGATGAAGGAAATCTTCACCAAGCATCCTGAGATCACGCTCTTGTGTGCGAAGAGAGTGAGCAAAAGCATCGAGTTCCATGACGAACTCGTCGGGCAGATCGACCGGAGACTCGCCGGCGTCTTGAGTAAGAAGTTTCCCATTCTCCAAAAACACGAAATTTTCGCTCATGCACAAGCGCCCGCGCTGCAATCGCTCGCAGAATCTCTTGCCGGCATCCCGAACGGTCAACTCTCTCCGCTTCTCGTCGACATGCAAAGCGGAGAATCCACTCTCGACAGCAGGACCATTGCCGTGCGCATCGGCGCTCTGCGCGAAGACCAGAATGAGAGTGAACTTTTGGAGAATGACAAGATGGTCGTGCGGTTCCTCATCGAGTGCAACCGCGCGTGGAAACGTGCGTGGCATATCGATTCCGGACACTGGTATGACATTGATCCGACGCCCGTCGGCGATGATGAGTATAAGCACAGGCAACAGAAATACCTGACATCGCTCGAAAAGCAGAAAAAGGCTCTCAGTACGTTTCTTGAGGCCGCCATAAGCGACCGTGTGCAGACCATCGTGCAGGAAAACGTTGAGAAAGGCAGAAGCATTCTCGCTGCCATCGGGGACCCGGACGGGAAACTCTCTCCCGAGGAAAAACACTTTCGTTTGCTCATGCGGCCGGACGCAACCGGGAAGAAAATCGCCGGATACGGCCTCGTCGCTTTCGAAGACGCTCTTCACAAGCATGTGGATCCCCTGAAAGAACTCGGCATCGGACAACCCGGGCACAAAGCAACGGATGAAGGATTTCTCGAATACGCCGCGACGGCACTCCCGATCATCCAGGAACGCATGCGCGGCGGCGAACGGGACCTTGAGCGGCTGCTTGCGCAGAAGAGAGCTGATCAGGAAAACGTGGAACGGTGGGCATTCGATACAGCCCAACGTCTGCGACGTTTAAGCCAGCTGGACGACGCACGCCGGGGACCCATCGAGAAAATCGTGAAGAAACATCTGGGAGAAACCCTGACCGACCTGCATGACCGCTTCGAGCCGTATGCGGACCTCGCGAACCTCGAATCGAGACTGCAGGAGCAGAAACAGGAGTGTATCGCCGCGACGGACCCGGAGTTCGATCCGAACTTCCGCGATGACCTGCTTCCCGAAACCAAGGGCAAGCGAACGCAGATGCAATCACGGAACAAGCGCCAGCGCATCACGTCGGTGCTTGATCAGTGCGAGAATAATCCGGGCATTTTCGCCCAAGCGGAAGCCGCCGGACGCGATGTAGATGCGGAGACACAACGAATGGAAAGTATTAATGATGTGGAAATCCTCCGCGTGGTGCAGCAAACACGTCAGCAACTCGACACAGTTCTCGGAGATATTCGGCAATCTCCCTACTTTCAACACGAGGTCTGTAACACGCTTGATGTTGCTGATAAAGTGGATCAAAAGAATTCCTACATCAGAGATACACTTCTAGCGGTGACGGAAAAGGCGGGATCTCTTGCTCCCGAGACTCCGGTGTCCGTCGTGCTGCAACCGGCAGACTCCATGGTCCCCGGCATCATCTTCACCAAAGACCTTCCGTCGACCACTCCCGTTTCCACGCCCACCGGCATCGTCGAGGCAGGATCACTTCCGCGCAAGACTCCCGTATCGGTGACGGCTCAAGCGGCCGGCACTGTCGTCCCCGGGACTGTTAAAGCAGGCTTTCTCCATGCGGATACGCCGGTCTCCACGCCCAACTCCATCGCCACTCTGCGAAAAAATCTGCCGCAAGCGCAGCGGGGAGTGAGTGATCTACAGGAGATCTTGGAACGCCTCCGTTTCATCAAGATCGAAGAAAAAGATCTCGGAAAAAACAAGCTGGGACACTTCAAGGATGGCATCAGTCACATCAACAACAATGCGGAAATGTCGGAAGTAGAAAAACAGACCGCCGTGTTTCACGAAAGCGGCCACGCCGCACTGTGGGCGCTTGAGACGGCATTCCCGCTCCTCCTGTCGGAACACGTCAATATCCTGCGCGATCAGGCCCCCCTGCTGCGAACACTGCAAGATTTTCATCATTACCGAGGTATTGCGGCGCAGCAGGATGAGTGGAGCGCCATCGCGCGGGTGCGGCTCAAAAAACTCTACGACGATGAAATGATTTCCGATCAGATGCTGCAGCAAGAAACCGACAACGTCTTCATGGAGAAAATGTTCAACGAACTCCTGGTGCGGCATGCGGAATGGGTGCGTGATGAGAGGAGAACAGAGTCGAAAGACCCCCGGGAACAAGCGTTGTTTAGAAAACTGGACGAGCGCAAAACGACGCAGTTGCCCGCCATGAATTTGGCACGCCGGTTATCGGCGGATGCCGAGGTGAGCACGGGAACCCTCGCCCGGCTCAGAGACGAAGAGGAAGAAGCGGAAACAGTGGTACCACGCAACCCGGCCGGCCCTGAGGGCCCTGAGGCAGTGAAAGAAGAGTTCAACATCCCCATTGAATTGCGCGAGGTTCAACGCAACATCGAAATGATCGAGTATTTCATCAAGGCATATAAAGAAGAACATCCGAATATCGAACCGGAATTACGACCGTACTTGGATCATGATAAGGACGAACTTGAGAAGCTGAACAAGAGGTTCCTCAAAGCTCAGGGGAACGACCAATCGCCCGAGGAAGACGAGGAACTCATTGCACGAATCCGGGAGGTGCGCAAAAATACGGATACCATTGTTGAGGCCATTAAAGACATTGATAAGGAGCAATTGGATATTTCCAAGGTGACGCCTACCAAACCTGCTGGTTTCTTCGAAGGCATGGCCTTCATGAGCCTCAGCGATGTCGCAAAACTCTGGACGGACCTGGGCGAAGACCTGAAGAGCATCTACAAACGCCGTCAGGACCGCGTCCTCAAGGAGGCCGGCGCAGGAATCACCTCACTGTTGGGAACGATGGGGAGCAAAATTCCATACTACGGTGAATATTTTGCCGGATTGCGCGGTTACCACGACCGGCGGTATTCGGGCACCGATGTCGAAGCGGCGAACAAATGGCAGGAGAGTATGAAGTTCATCGACAGTCATACGGTTCTCGACATGTTGGAGACGACCGGCGACAAGGACTTGCTCCGTGGAGGCATCGGTCTCCTGGTAGAACGCGGGGAAATGGATTGGAACGATGTGCGTGTCTGGAAGACATTTATGCGTATGACGGGCTATAATATGCCCATAGGAGCATGTCTGCGGAACGACGTGCTACGCGACACCTGGCTGCGGAAGATGGTCAACTCGCTCTGGGACGATAAGGAACAGTACTACCACTGGCGCCAGGGCAACGACTCTCACTACGAGAGCCACAAAAAAGAATTTACACCGATGGTCGACCAGTTCGCCAACGTCGGGGGCATGAAGGTCGAACTGAAAAAGCAGTTGAAGCTGTGGGTGGAATGGCAAGCAACTCATCACTCACAACCCCTTCCGGATGACGTCAAACCGCATTTATATGAGGAAGTGCTCCACTACGCGATGCGCAACGGAAAAATGCATATGGAGGACAAGTTCTTCTACCTGGTGCAGGGAGTGCGCCACGGCCTGCTCTCCATCGACCGCCTGCGCGTCCTCGCTGGAGAAGGCGGTGAAATTCTGCTGCGGTTCCCGTTCATCGATTACTTCTACCAGAAGAACAACTCGCACGATGAAGTCAAGCGACTGGGAGAACGCCTGGAAGAAGCGAGCGATAATAGATACGATCCCGGCGCAAAGACCATGTACTTCCTGCAATACGAAGTGCCCAAAGAACAAGGATTCAAGGAACGTTTGAGCAAAGCTCTCGGTCGCGACAACATCGAGAAAATCGACCACGAAGACTGGCCCATGATCGTCGCCTGCATCGACTACGGCAAGACCGACGAAATGACCGGCGTGCTCTCCGGCTCCCGCTACAAGATCACGAAGGAATCGGCGAAGAACTCGTACGTGGGATTCAATACCAAATTCACGGCGTTCGGCCGGCTCGCGGATTTGGACACGGCAAACAAAGCGCGATTCACGAAGGGTGACGCACAGAGCATCGCCACGACGGTCACGGCCTTCCTGCATTTCGATAACCTTCTCACGCGCAATGGATGGGACAAACTGAACCGTCTCACGCTGACGAAGAACGACATCAATAACTCTGCGGGTCCCTACATGGCAGACGGCACCACCGTGAAAGTCTATCGGGACGGGGCATACGAATTCATTCATCGACTCATGCAGGAATTGGAAAACGCAGACCTGTTTGATTGGACAAAGGTTAGTGAAAAACCCGGCATCAAGGAGAAATACATTCAGAAAGTGGGCGAGATGAACGATGAACGCTTGTCTCTTGTCGAGCCTGATGGACATCAGAAGCAGGTCTATGAGGCAACCGCAAAATTCTCTTCACAACTTGAGGAGGCGCTCAAGTCACCCAAGGGCATGAAAATATTAAAAGAAATCCTGAGTCTTCACAGCGATCGCAAGAGGATTACAAAGAACTATCTCTTGGAAGAAAGCGCCACAAAGGAAAAGCCATATCTCACGAAGGAGAAGGCCGAAGAGTACGTCGATGATCTCGCAAAATCCAAGAACGCGGCATAGTCCGTGAACCGAGCGCACGCCAAGATAAACCGGACGTGATACTCTTTTGACATGCATATTCAGATCCAGCGCATCGACCCGTCGCTCCCCCTCCCCAAATATGAATCTGCGGGCGCAGTGGGCTTTGACTTGATCACGCGCGAAACCACAGTCATCGAACCGAGAAAGATCGCCCTGGTGCCCGGCAACGTGATCGTGAAGGTCCCGGAGGGCTACGCGCTGCTGATTATTCCGCGCTCGTCCTTGCCCCGGAAGAAGGCTCTGGTGTGCCCGCACAGCATCGGGGTGATCGATTGCGATTACCACGGCGAGAAGGACGAAATCCTCGTGCAGGTCCAGAACATCAGTGACGCACCGGTGACCGTGGAGCGCGGGGAGCGCATCGCGCAGGGAATGTTTGTGAAAGTGGAGAAGGCAGAGTGGAACGAAGTGGATTCGCATGGGAAGGAGACGCGAGGGGGGTTTGGGTCCACGGGGACGCACCTCACCCCCTAACCCCCTCTCCATGCGGCATGGAGAGGGTGGCGCGTCGCGCGCCGGGTGAGGTCTTCAAAGAACCGAGAGATCCCTCCCTCGATACGCCCCGCACCTCTGCGGAGGCTGCGGGGCTACTCGGGACAGGCTCATCAAATATTCAAAGAAGCTGGGGGTCCCCGGCCGCCCAGCTTCTGGATAATTCAATGATGTGCCTCGCCTATTTGGAGAGCGGCTTCCGCATAAACGCGGGAACCTCCAACTCCTCCATGTTCAGATCCATGGCAGTCGACTTGATGGTCGCGTCGGCGGGCTGCTCGCGGCGCAAGCCCTCGGGCTTCTCGGACGAAGCGGACGGGAGGGTGGAGCGGCCGAAGTTGCTCTTGAGGATGCGCTGCGCGGGCGACGCCATCTGCGCGGGCGTGATGGCATGGTCGTCGAAGCCCGTCGCGATGACGGTGACTTTGACCTGACCGGTGAAGGCTTCGTCGATGACGGCGCCGAAGATGATGTTGGCTTCGGGAGCGGCGGCTTCGGTGATGATGCGCGCGGCTTCGTCGACTTCGAACATGCTGAGGTCGTTGCCGCCGGTGATGTTGAAGAGAATTCCCTGCGCGCCGTGGATGCTCGCCTCGAGCAAGGGACTGTCGACGGCGGCGCGTGCGGCCTCGGAGGCGCGGCTGTCGCCGGTGCCGTACCCGATGCCCATGAGGGCGGTGCCTGCGTCCTGCATGATCGTTTTGACGTCCGCGAAGTCGACGTTGACGAGACCGTGGACGGTGATGAGCGACGAGATGCCTTCGATCGCGTGTTTGAGAACTTCATCGACGACCTGGAAGGCTTCGGTGAGCGGCGTGGTCTTGTCGATGAGCGAGAGGATCTTGTCGTTCGGGATCGTGATGAGCGTGTCGACTTTGCCCTTGAGCGCCTCGAGCGCTTCGTCGGCCTGTTTCTTGCGCTTGAATCCTTCAAAGCTGAACGGACGCGTGACGACGGCGATCGTCAGGATGCCCATGCTGCGCGCAGCGTCGGCGATGGGGATGATGCCTCCCGTGCCGGTGCCTCCGCCCAAACCTGCAGTGATGAAGAGCATGTCCGTGCCTTCGAGTGCCGCTTTGATCTCCTCCAGGCTTTCCTCCGCCGCGCGCTTGCCCATTTCGGGGTTCGAGCCCGCGCCGAGACCGCGCGTAGTGCCGCGGCCGATGGTGATCTTCTTTCCAGCCGGGTTGTGGTAGAGCGCTTGCGCGTCCGTGTTGACGGCGATGAACTCCACACCGTGGATTTTGCCCTGCACCATGCGGAGAACGGCGTTGCCGCCGCCGCCGCCGACGCCGAGGACGCGGATCGTGGCGCCGGGGATCATGTCGGGACGCACCTCGCGGGTGGAGGCGGTGTCATCCTGCTGACCGGAGCCGCTGCCGGCGGAGCCGGAGGAGCCGCCGGACGGGCGGGAGAAGATGGAGCGGAACGTATCGGACATAAAAGGGAGGGGAAAACGCTTGGGAATAGGGATGTAAAGACGCCCCGGTGGGGCGTCTCAGGGATAATCAGGGGAAGAGAGACCGGATCCACGATCCGGCATGCGTCAACGCGCGCTTCATCTGGAAGGCGCCGCGCATGCCGCCGAAACCGCCTTGCTCGTCTTCGCGGACGCCCCAGACGAGCGTGCCGAGAGCCGTGGCATACGCGGGATCGTCGACTTTCTCGATGACGCCGCCGATCTCGACGGGGAAGCCCATCTGGACCGGGAGGCCGAGCACGTCGCGGGCGAGATCGAGAACGCCGGGGGCTTTGACGGCTCCACCTGTGAGGATGGCGCCGGCCGGGAGCATTCCTGAGCGGCCGATGCGCGCCAGCTCCGCCTTAATAAGGGAGAAAATTTCGAAGTACCTAGCCTGCATGATCTCGGCCATGTATTTCTTGCTGACGGTTTGCGTGTCGACTTTGCTGACGGACGAGAGGTCGATCATCTCGCGCTCGTTCATTTCGCCCGGGAGCACCGATCCGTACTCGATCTTGATCTTCTCGGCAGTATCGATGCTGGTGCGCAGGCCGATCGCGACGTCGGACGTGACGCTCTCGCCGGCGATGGGCAGACAGACCGAGTGGAGGATGGTCCCCTCCTCGAACACGGTAATGCTCGTGCAGCCCGCGCCGATGTCGATCACGACGACGCCGAGTTCTTTCTGCCGCTTCGTGAGGACTGCCTCGGGCGCTGCGATGGTCGCAGGGACGATCGCATCGATATCGACGCCCGCTTGGTCGATGCACTTCTCGACGTTCTTCACATGCTGGATCTGCCCGGTGATGATGTGCGCTTCGACTTCCAAACGGATGCCTGTCATGCCGAGCGGATTCTTGATGCCGCGCTGCTCGTCGACGGCGTAGGCCTTTGGTTCGATATGGAGGATGCGGCGGTTCTGCGGGATCGAGACGGCTTGCGCGGCTTCGAGCACGCGACCGATATCTTCGACCGTGATTTCGGATCCCGAGATGGCGATGACGCCCCGGCTGTCGAACGCTTCGATGTGCGAGCCGCTCATGCCGACGAAGACGTGGTTCACCGGAACCCCCGCCATGCGCTCGGCATCCTCTAAGGAGGAGATGATGTTATGGATGAGTTCCTCGACGTCGATCACGTGTCCTTTGCGCATCCCGAGCGACGGCGAAATACCGACCCCGATAATGTTGGGCGTGCGCCGGTCGGCGTCCCCTCCTTCGACCACCGCGATGATCGTGCGAATCTTGGCACTTCCGATATCTAAGCTGGCGACAACACGATCCTTGGGCATAAAAATGGGAGAGAAGAGTGGATGAGATTTCCGCTTGTGAGAGCGAGAAATACAAGACATCCGCTCTGCGTTATCGGAAGAACGGTGGTCAGTCTAAAGGTGAGGAAAGACCGTGTGCAAGGGCAAAGCGAGTATCTTTGGTATTCAAGAATGCGAAGATTGAACACAATAATTACTCTGATATTTACAGTTCGCTCAGCGTAGTTACAAAAAATGTGTTCATGTGAAAAATGATGCAAATACGCTGTATACAGTTTGTGATCGACATAAGTGATGCCAAGGATGTCGACGATGCCAACGATGCCGACGAAAAGAATACAAAGACTGTGTGATGAAGATGAGGACGACAACTATTTCTCGTCATCCTTTCAATCTTCCTCTTCCTATCCTTGGCATCTTCGGCATCTTTGTCTTCCTCGGCATCTTCAGAATAAGGCCATCTGCCCCTCCCCCACCGCCTTCTTTTTACTGACCGTCGTCTCCCCTTCCCACACGAAGTGTGCCTTTCCATACGGCGACTCGCAGACGGACTGGAGACGCTTGCCGAGCGAATTGAATTCGAGTTCGCGGAGGAATGCGGATGCTTTGCCGGTCTGGATTCCCTTCAGCTCCGCGTCCGCGAGCGGCACGGGCAGCGGGAAGTCGCTGACGAGCGTAGCCATGCGTTCGCAGAAGAACGCGCTCTCGCGGTCCGCCGCCAATTTGTCCTTGGTGGAGCCGGTGATCTCGTCGAGATGATCGTAGATGCCCTGTAGCGTTCCGTACTGCTGGAGGAGCTTTGCCGCCCCCTTGGGACCGATGCCTTTGACCCCGGGCAGGTTATCCGACGCGTCGCCGCAGAGTCCTTTATACGAAGCAATCTGATCGGGGCGAACACCGTATTTCGCTAGGATTGCCTGCGGATCCAGGTATTCCGGCGCCTGGTATCCCTTATGGGGAATGGCAACCCTGACGTTGTCCGTCGCCAGCTGGAATGCATCGCGGTCCCCCGTGACAATCGTCACGCGCATCCCCGCCTGCTCGCCCGCCTTGGCATAGGCACAGAGGAGATCATCCGCCTCGTACCGGGCCTCACTGCAATGCTTGATGGGGAAGCTCTCGATCAGGTTGATGATCCGCGGGATCTGCGCATAGAACTCATCCGGCGTCTCGGCCCGGCCCTCCTTATAGGTGGCATTCTCCTGATGCCGGAACGTCTCTTCCCCGGCATCGAAACAGAAAACCAGGCTATCGGGCTCCTCGGCTTTCAAGAGCGAAATCAGCATCGACGCGACGCCATAGACCGCATTCGTCTGCTCGCCTTTGGACGTCTTGAGAGTCGCAGGAATCGCGTAAAAAGCGCGATACATAAGGTGATGCCCATCGACCAATACAAGGTGTTTCATGTCACCAGTGTAGCGACATCGAAAATGTAAAGAATCGTCAACATCTTCCCCCTCCCAA
>JABFSS010000023.1 GCA_013140485.1 Candidatus Peribacteraceae bacterium
TTCGCGCTCCGCACTTTGTGCTCTGGGCCAAGGACCATGCCGAAACGCTCTTCGCGAATTCGCCGGACAAAGGATTGCTCGAGCGCGGGGGTCTCACCATTCAGACGACGCTGGATTGGCGTCTGCAGGAAGCCGCGGAACAAGTGGTCGCCGCGCACAAAGACGACGTCTCGAAGCGGTTCCTTGCAAGCAACATCGCCCTCGTCGCGATGGACCCGGAGACGCGCGAGATTCTGGCGTACGTCGGCAACACCGATTACGACGGCAACACGAGTGAAGGGAAGATCGACATGGCCCAAGTACCGCGCCAGCCCGGCTCAAGTTTTAAGCCCTTCGTCTACGCCGCCGCGTTCGCCAATGGCTACGGCCCGGCCACCGTGCTCTACGACGTCCCCACGACCTTCGGCGACTACGCGCCGCAAAACTTCGAAGGCTCATTTTGGGGACTCATGAGCGCACGGCGCGCGCTCGGCGGTTCGCGGAACATTCCGGCGGTGAAGGCGTATTTCCTGGGAAGCGAAGAGGATGTGATCCTGGAATTGGCCGACAAGATGGGTGTTCCGTCGGCCAAAGCGCACAAGCCGGAGAAAGGCTACGGAGCGTCGCTCGCCATCGGTTCGGCGGAAGTTCCGCTTATCGAAATGGTGCAGGGCTACGCGACACTCGCCGACGAAGGCGACGTGAAACCCGTAACGGGCATCATTAAAGTGACCGATACCCGCGGAACGCTGCTCCTGTCGATGGCGGACGAAAACGCCGGCGCCCCCGCGCGCGCGCTCGATCCGCGCATCGCGTATGAAGTCACGTCGGTCCTGAGCGACATCGGCGCACGGCCCAACGAGTACTGGAAAACCGTCCTCTCGGTGCCCGGCACGCAATCGGCGGCGAAGACTGGCACGAGCAACAAATGTCTTGAGCGTGAGGAAAAACCGGGCGTCGATCCAAATCTCGCCCCATGCAAGAAGCGCCGGCCCGATAACGTCTGGACGATCGGCTACACGCCCGTGCTCGTCGCCGGAGTCTGGGCGGGCAACGCCACGAGCGAGCCTTTGAGCGACAAAGCGGACGGCCTGACGGTGGCCGCGCCGATCTGGAAAGAATTCATGGCGAAGGCGCAGAAGATTCTCAAACCCGCCGTCACCGGTTTCACCATGCCCGAGGGCATCGTACAGGCGCAGATTTCTCTGCTCTCCGGGGAACTCCCAACCGAATGCACTCCCGTGGAACTCCGCCGGAGCGACATCTTCCTCGTCGAAAACGCGCCGACCAAGGACGATCCCGCGTGCGTGCAGCTCGAAGTGGATAAAGTGACGGGGCTCTTGGCGTCCGAAAGCTGCCCCGCCGAAGCGCGCGAGATCAAGAGCTTCCTGGTCCCGTACAACGCTGCAGGGCGAGATTTCCCCCAGTGGGATACGGACGTTGCGAAGTGGGCCCAAGCGCAAGCGATGGAAAATCCGCGATCCGGGAGCGGACTCAGTCTCTTCGTGATCGGATCGGGCGGCGTGCTTCCTCTCCCGCTGGCGCCCACCCAGAAGTGCGACATCAGCCTGACGCCGGGCCGCACGGTGAAGCCGACGCTGGCAATCATCTCCCCCACTCCGGGCGGGACGGTGAACTACCCGTCGTTCGCGCCGAAACTCCAGTACACCGTGGGTTCGCGCGTGCACAGCATTGAATACATGATAGATGGAAAAGCGATGGCAACGGTCACCTCGACCCCGTGGACGCCCGCGCTTCGCGTTCCAAAGAGTATCGAGAAGGCCGGAAGTCACATCTTCCATGTGACGCTGACCGACCAGTATTTCAATCAAATAAGCGCCGAAACCACGGTGACGTTCTCAACGGACAGCAGCGGCCCCGATATCCGCCTGACATCGCCAGCGGACGGAACGGAGATCGCGGCCAAGTCCCCACTGACCATGCGCGCCGAATCGGGCGATTCCGGAGGCGAGGTAAAGTACGTGGAATTCTTTATCGACGAGCAATTGATTACGCGCAAGCCTGTCGCCCCGTATGAGATCGTCTACCCGTTGAACGTGACGCCGGGAACACACACCGTCCGCGCCGTCGCGACGGACTTGGCCGGGAACACTGCGGAAGATGCCGTGATGATTACTGTGCAATAGGAGCGAACCACATCTTCGTGAAGAGAAGATTGTAGGCGGTGCTACTGGGATTTTTGCCGTTCACCTTGCCTTTGAGCACATGGTAGCCGTCGCCGGTGACGGTGACCGTCGCGGTCTTCACGACGTTGTACGTGCCGGTAACCGAGTACCAGTCCTGACCCGACACCGCCGGCACGCCGTCGATGGACCAGTCTATTTTCGCTTTGGCATTATTGGTCAGACCGAGCACGGAGAACGCATACGTTCCTGCCTTGAGCGTGAATCCGTTGACGAACGCATCGTTGGCCGATGCGGGACTCTGGAAAGAATATGTGGAATAGAGCTGGTTGGCGTCCTGATTGGTCGACACGCCGCCGCCCGTAACGACTGTGCTTTCGTCATGCCACAGCGTCGCCCGGGTGGGCAGAATCGCGTCCGTGAAGAAGGAAATTTTCGACCATCCGGTGTTTGCGCCGTTCGCCGACGTCTTGACGTAGGCCAGGCCGTTCGACTGGTCGATGAAGAGCGATCCTTTATTCGCCTGCACCGTCCCGTTCGGATCGGCGGCGCCCACATACACTCCCGACGTGAGGGAATTGGTCGTATTGGTGAAGCGCAGGAGTTCGGTATTGGACGGACTGCTGAGCGTGAGCATTCCCGTCATGCCGTCGCCGGTGACATTCACGTAGCGATTGTCCCCGATAGTGATCACGTTACCGGTTCCGAATGCTGTCCCGCCGCCCACGGCATCTGTTCCACAGAGGAGATTCCCGTTCACATCGGTATCGAGCGTGTCGCAATTTTTCAGAGACTGCAGCGTGACTGCGCCCTTTACCGAAAGAATGCCGGATGCTTCGAGCCGACGCTCGGCATGGAGCACGTCGCCGGAAGCGGTGCCGTAAATTTTGAGTGTTGTCCCGGAGAAGCTGCTGCCAAGTTTGAATGCAGAGCCGTTCAGGACCAAACCTTGCCCGGCGGTATACGTGGATGCCGTACCGATATTGTCTGCGGACCACGTCAGATGGCCCGCGGAGTCGGTTTTGAGGACATGCCCCGCCGTCCCGTCAGACGACGGGAATGTGTAGGTAACGCCATTGAGACGAAGAGTATTGCCGAACGTGGCGGCGCCTTGGAACGTGGTCGCACCATTGACGCTCAAGGGTCCCGTCATCGTATCCCCCGAAACATTGATGTAGCGATTGTCGCCGATGGCGATGACGTTACCGGTACCGAATGCCGTCCCTCCGCCGACGGCATCTGTTCCGCATTGAAGGTTCCCATTGGAATCCGTATCGAGCGTATCGCAGCTCTTGAGGGAGTTCAGCGTGACAGTCCCATTCAAAACAAGCGCTCCGTTCACCGTGTCGCCGGCGATGTTGACGTAGCGATTGTCGCCGATGGCGATGACGTTACCGGTACCGAAAGCAGAGCCGCCACCGGGACCCGACGCATCGCTCCCGCACACCAAGTTGCCATTCGTGTCGGTATCGATCGTATCGCAATTTTTCAACGCGCTGAAGACGACCGAACCGGAAACGGCCAGCTTGGCCGATCCTGCGTTCGTCGTGCCGATCGCAAGTCCCCCGTTTTCACTGATCCGCATGCGCTCTTTATTGTTTGTCCCGAAAATAATCGGGATGTTATCCGGCGTATAGATTAGAGCCGTCGACGCGTTGATCCATTCCAACACTCCCATCTTTTGAACGGGAATCCCCATGAGCGTCGTTCCGAAGTTATGCTTGCTTCCGAAGTACCGCAAACTGACGGAATTCGGGATGACATCGTAGTTATTGCCCTCCAACTCAATAATCGCCTGATCGGTCTGGGGGTCTCCCCGCACATCGATGTTCGCGCCCGTCGGGCCGCCGTACACGAAGAGCCTGCTATTAAGCGCCGTGACGCCCGTGCCGATGCTGGCGTTCCCGTTGGAATCGAGGACAAACCTGCTCTTGCCTGCGGTAGCATCGAAAATATCGAAAGAGGTTGAGAAAGAATTGGCTCCGTTCCGCAATTGCCATTGCCGGTTCGTCAATGTGTTCTTCAGGATGATCATCGGCTTGTTGGAAGCGACTTCCATCGGTCCGAGCAGGCTGAGAAGCGTCTGGGCCGACTCGCCGCCATTCAGTGTGATGTTCAATGCCCCCAGCATCGTGTCTCCGGCAAGGTTGACGTAACTTTGCGCGCCCGCAAGAGCCGGGAAGGTGAGAAGAATACTGAGAAGAAGGGGGCGGATTTTTTGCATAGGATTAGGGGAATATTTGCATAGATTCCCTAATCTTGTCTAGATATATTTTTATCGAGAAAGAGCTATTCGGCTCACATATACCCATAAAAGAGCGTCCATGAGCCTGAGGCTCCGGTTCAAAAGACGCGCCTGACACTCGCCGTCGACCCGCCGGAAGCTGCGATAGACCGCCAGGCTGCCGTAGAGCTAGAAACGCATTCATTGCCGCTTGAGCCTCCGTGTGGTAAAATAGAAGATTCGCTGCGAGTTTCAGGCTCATCACACAAACACATACACCTCATGCCGACAGTCGACCCTCACAAACGCCTCGAGACGATCCGGGAATACATCGCCGGGTCTCCCGAAGGCAGAGAAATCGCGGGACTGTCGCGGGACGAGAAAGTGGAGTGGACGCATCACCTCCTCGACCAAATCCGGTACGAGGCGTTGTCGAAAACGGAAAAAGGGTTGGTCCGGCAGTACTTGCAATCGGTCACCGGATATTCCCGCGCGCAGGTGGAGCGGTACATTTCGGCATATCGCAAACTGGTCGCGGATGACAAGCGCCCCACGCTCACGACTGCGCAAACGCCTGTAACACCGGAGCCGGCGGCTGCTGCGAGAGAGGTTTCTGCGACGCCGGTGCGCCTGGCGCAGGGCGTTTCGTTCGGCATCCCGCTGCTTCTCGGCGCAACGGTGCTCGTACTCGCGGTGTCACTCGCAAAAGTATCGTCGCAATTACCCGCATCGCTCCTCGCGCTCACGCGTACGAACTCCGCCGTGTCGTCCTCGTCCAGTTCGGTCTCCCCTGCTCCGCGGCCCGCCGCGTCCAGTAGTCCGACGACGACAAAAATTTCACTTGCGGCAGCACAAACACGACCGTTCACTGCCATTGAAGGCCGCATCGAAATACGGCGCGCGGCGCGCATATCGGCGGTGCCATCGCCCATCGCGAAGCACATGATCGTACCGACGCGCGCGCAGTACAAAACACAGCTCACCGCGACCCTCGCGACGATTTCCGGCTCTCCCGCCGAGGGGCAGATCGTCGTCTTTAAGAACGGCAAGGCGGTGTGGGGAGATTTGCCCACGGAATTGCAGAGTGCTCCGGCCGGTCTTTTGA
>JABFSS010000128.1 GCA_013140485.1 Candidatus Peribacteraceae bacterium
GATTTGCGACGCGAACGGGATCTCGTGCTTCTTCAAATCACCATGCCGAAGAAAGAGAGCAAGTAAGACAAGGAAGTGACGTCGGAGCAGTTCACCGTGGGCAGCGACTTCAAGGAAGTGCTCGGCGTGATGGATCACCTCTTCCAATCCCTGCACGGCCTCTACAACCACGATCTCAGCCGCTTCATCGAAGGTCAGCCGTACTTTTCGGTCGAGTACGCGGCGCTTGCGAAGGAAATCCTCTTCTACATCGTCTGCCCGCGCCATATCGCGCACGTGATCGAGAAACAGGTGACGTCGTTCTATTCGGACGCGATCATCGACGAGGTGGAAGACTACGACATCTTCACCGCCAAATCGGTGACGGCGGCCAACATGATCGTCCCCGCCAAATCGTGGAAATCGTCGTTCAAGACGTACCAGAGCCTTAAGAGCGACCCGCTCAATACCATCACGAACGCGTTCTCCAAACTCACGATGGAAGAAGGCGCGGCGGTCCAGTTCATTCTGCGTCCGGTCAAACAGGGCTGGCAACACAAGATCGACGACGAAGCCCGGCGCCTCATCAACCCGAAGAAGCATTTCGGCATGCGCTGGTGGAATCCCATCAGTTGGGCCAGCGCGATTTTCGACATGATGACCGGCAACGCCGAAGCGGGTGACTTGAAGAAGGAAGACCAGTCCACGGGCGAGCGCGTCTCGCAGATGGCCGAGGAGTACAGCAAGGCGCTGGATGAAAAGGGCAGCAATCCGGGCTTCACGTGCATCATGCGCGTCGTCACCTCGGCGCAGACGCACGGCCGTGCCGAAAGCCTGCTCGAAGGAGTCACGGCCGCGTTCAGCCAGTTCAACAGCATTCAGGGCAACCACATCGCGCATCCCAAACTGGCTCCCCGAAAACCGATCGTGCCGGCGTTCATCCGCCGTTCGCCGCGACGGTCGTTCTGGCAGGCGATCCGGTTCCGCAAACTGCTGCTCGGCACGGCGGAAATCGCGAGTTTCTGGCACCTGCCGAACATCAAGTACAACAAAGTCGAGACGATCAAATGGCAGAACTTCAAGCTCGCCCCCTCGCCGAAGAACGTTCCCGAGGACGGCCTGTACCTCGGCATCAACCATTTCCGCGGCGAGAAGCGGAAGATCTTCATGAAGAACGAAGACCGCTTCCGGCACTTCTACATCATCGGTCAGACCGGTACGGGTAAATCGTCGATCATTCAGATCATGGCTCGGCAAGATTTGAACCAGGGGCGCGGCATCTGCGTGGTGGACCCGCACGGCTCGCTGATCGAAGACCTGCTTCCCTACATCCCCCGCTCCCGCGCCGACGACGTCATCTACTTCAATCCCGCCGATACCGAACGCCCGATGGGGCTCAACCTGCTCGAAGGCAAGACGCCGGAGGAGCGGGACCTGATCGCACTCGACGCCATGAACATGATGGTGAAGATGTTCGGCGAGGAAATCTTCGGCCCCCGCATTCAGGACTACTTCCGCAACGGGTGTCTGACCCTGATGGAAGACGAAGAGGAAGGCGGCGCCATCACCGATCTCGTGCGGCTCTTTACCGACGACGAGTGGATGAAGTACAAGGTCGCAAAAGTGAAGAACCCGATCATCCGTTCGTTCTGGGAGAAGCAGATGGCCGCCACCGGACAGCGCGAAAAACAGGAGATGATCCCCTACTTCGCGGCGAAGTTCGGGCAATTCACCACCAACACCCTCATCCGCAACATCGTCGGCCAGACCAAGAGCGCGTTCGACGTCGCCGACTGCATGAACAGCGGAAAAATCCTGCTGATGAACCTCTCCAAAGGTCTCATCGGCGACATCAACTCCACGCTTCTCGGTCTCATCGTCGTGAGCAAGATCCAGGTGGCCGCGATGCGGCGGCAACGCGAGGACATGAAGACCCGCAAAGACTTCTTCCTCTACATCGACGAATTCCAGAACTTCGTCACGCCCTCCATCGAATCGATTCTGTCCGAGGCCCGCAAGTACCGCCTGGGCCTGATCCTCGCCCACCAGTATCTCGACCAGCTGGAGAAGGAAAGCAAAATCGCCGGCGCCGTGAGCTTGAAGGGCGCGGTGTTCGGCAACGTCGGCACGATGATGTTCTACAAAATCGGCCCGCAGGACGCCGAACACTGCGCCAAGGAAATGGCTCCGGTCTTCAGCGAGCAGGATCTGGTGAACGTCGAAGCCTTCAAAGGCGCGATGAAGCTCAGCATCGATGGACAGCCTTCGCGGCCCTTCTCCATCGACGTCCCACGGCCGTGGACGGACAAGAGTTACGCGAAGGATGAGAAGGCCGGCGAGGCGTTCAAGCAGCTGAGCAGACTCAAGTATGGGCGGGCGAAGGAGTTCGTTGATCGGGAGATTATTCGGAGGATTGGGGCATGAAACCAAAGCAACCAATGAAACCGAGGAAACCGAGGATCATTTTTTAAACGATGCTCGCAAGCGAGTGAGAAGATAACTGACACGATTGATCTTCTCATCGGTCTTGGAAAATTCCTCGGGGGTGATGTACTTCAGATCTTTTGCGATGCGCGCTTGGCAGTGGAGTTCTTCCAATGAACCCAATGCAATTTCAAAAAATTGGCATTTATGGTTCGGCGTCCTCTTTGCATTTCCTTCAGCGATATTCAAAGGAACGCATAGGCGGCTTTATGCATCTGCTGAACCAGACAGAACTTTTCATGACTTGGAAATTTTTCCGTCAATGAATAGATCCATAGATTGAGTGCATACGCTTCGCGCCACGCAATAAGTTTTTCATAGGGACGTTCGTGCATAGTTCTACTATAAAATCTCAGAAAACACTGACAAGAGGCTTAAAATGATTTCATTTTCAAAGAATCAGACTTTTTGGCTTCTGCAAAATGTAACTGGGCGTTCTATGGGGGTGTGGAACAAGGCGTCATATCCTTGGTTTCCTCGGATTCTTCGATTCCCTTGGTTTCCTACCGTACAGCCACCGTCTCCACCGGCACGGCCCGGATAATCAACCGCGACTTATTGCTCCCCACCGGCCAGCACGTATACAGAATCAATTCCTCTCCGTCGCCGGAGAACGGCGTCTTGTCGTTCGGCGTGATCTTCTGCTGCCCGGTAACTTCGTACTCGTAGAGCTTGCCGTCGAAGGTGACGAAGACTTTATCGCCCTTCTTGAGCTTGTTCACTTGCTGGAATATCTTCGTGTACTGAGACACGTCCCACGAGTAGCCGCTCGAATGGCCGTAGATCATGATCTTCCCACCGCGGCCGGGATAACTGTACAGATGCCCGACGCCATTCTGCAGCGGCGCAAGCTGGCCTTCCTTACTCTGGGGATCGTCCGGATGCGTGACTTGGAGATCGCGGATGTCGAGCGACGGGATCGAGATGGCAAAGTTCTGTGAAGAACGGTACTGCTCCAGCGCGCCTTGGTCTTCCGTCGGACGTGCGACCTGAACCGATCCGATGATGCCGGGCTGCTGCTGCGTCACCGCGCCGGCGGACGCTCCTCGTCCGGGATTTTGCTCGACGATGCGAACGGGCTGCGGAAAGGACGCCAGATCGTCGCGGGTGATCGCTCCCATGCGGTACGCCATGTCGTGAAATTGCCCGCGCGTCACCGGCTGGCCGATGCGCATTGCCCGGGGATTCGCCACGATATTCTTGCGCAGTGCCGTGCGGATAAACGGCGCGTACCAGGCGGCATCGCCCGGCGCGGATTCTCCCGGCTGGCGGTACGCGCGCATGAGCAGTGTGATCGCTTCTTCGGCGGGAATCGGATCATTCGGACGCAGCGTGCGGTCGGAAAAGCCGGACGTGATGCGCAACGCAAAAGCCGCTTCGGCATACGGTGCAATCTCGTCACCACGTTCGATGTCGAGATAGAGCGGGAGCTTTGAAAGACGGCCACGGTACCGGTTCACGCGGTTGCGAAAATCTTCGCGTCCATCGAGGAGGATCTTGAGAACATCGCCGCGCGTGATCAGTTCGCCGTCGTTTCCTGCATTGTCACGGTCGATTGCCCCCGCGTCGGCGAGGAAGTCCGTCGCATCCGAGGCCAGCATTGAGACCGGAAGAACGCTGCAGCCGAGGACCACAAGAAGGCCGGACGCGAGAAGGCGGGAGCGCATAAAGGTGATATATTAATAACATTTATGTATTTTGTCAATATTTGTGAAAAAGCCTATATCTACTCAAAAATGCCCCCAATCGAGGGCACCTGGTTGATTGGGGGGGCGCTGGTTCAAGATAACCACGCCCAGATCGCGAAGCCTCCGGCAACGAGGCCGAACAGCAGGCACACGATCCCGCCCAGGATGAGGGCCAAAAAAGAGCCTTCATCCATGGGTCGGCCCGTTTTTTCCTCTTTCTTTTCTTCTCGGCGGAACTTCCACCAGAAGATGGCCGCGAGCAGAAAGGCGGCTACGGCCAGAGCAGACAAAATAATTCTCATCTCCTGCATGTGACAACTCCTTAATAAGGGCGTGGCAATGTGAAGAACCAGTACATAACATATTTAACCATATTATTTATTTTGTCAACCATGCCTTTCTTTTGATCATTCCCAAAGAAGTTTTTTCCTCCATACTCTCCCCGCAATGCCGTTAAGAATAGGAATCGTCGGCCTCCCGAACGTCGGAAAATCGACGCTCTTTAATGCACTCACCCGCAGCAAAGGCGCGCAGGCGGCGAACTACCCGTTCTGCACGATTGATCCGAACGTCGGAATCGTCGAAGTGCCCGATGAGCGGCTGACCGTCCTTACTGGTCTCATAAAACCGAAGAAGACAATCCCCGCCGCCGTGGAGTTCGTCGATATCGCGGGGTTGGTCAAAGGCGCGAGTGCAGGCGAAGGGCTCGGGAATAAGTTTTTGAGTCACATCCGCGAAGTCGACGCCATCTGTCATGTGGTGCGGATTTTCCCCGGCGACGTCATCCACGTCGAAGGAACTGTTGATCCCAAACGCGACCGTGAGACGATCGATACTGAACTCGCTCTCGCTGATTTGGACGGCATCAAGAAGCGCATCGACCGCGTCCAGGGAGCCGCGCGCACGGGGAACAAAGACGCGAAGACGGAACTCGCACTGATGGAGAAGATCAAAGCCGCGCTCGAACAGGGAAAGCCCGCGTCTTCCATCACGTTCGACAAAGATGAACGCCCGCTCGCCGATGGAATGCAATTGATGACATTGAAGCCGGTGATCTTCGCCGTGAACGCGTCGGAAGAACAGATGACGTCGCTCACCCCCGAGGATGCGAGGAAGCAACTCCTGCTCCCCCCGGACGCCGAACTGGTGATCATCTCCGCGAAGATCGAAGAAGATCTGCAGGATCTGACACCGGATGAAGCAAAGACCTTTCTCAAAGACCTCGGAGTGGAATCTTCCGGCTTAGACCGACTCATCCGCGCCGCGTATCACCGCCTGGGATACTTCACCTACTTCACGGCGGGCGTCGAGGAAGTCCGGGCATGGACGATCCATGCGGGATGGACCGGGCCGCAGGCGGCCGGGGTGATACACACCGATTTCGAGAAAGGATTCATCTGCGCGGAGACCATTTCGTACAAAGATTTTGTTCAGTATGGTTCTGAACTGAAAGCCAAAGAAGCGGGGAAGATGCGTCAGGAAGGGAAGACGTACGTCGTTCAAGATGGCGATGTGATGCACTTCCGCTTCAACGTATAATTGCTGCATGGTGAACATCACTTCATTCCAAAATGATCTGCATGTCAGTGCCGCCCTTGGGGAACATACTTTTCATTATTTTTTTTCGCCTGATTCGGCAGAGCTTGCCGAGAAGGCAATGCAGGAAGACTCAAAGAACCCTGGTATACAAGTTTCACAAGAGACTCGACGCGCCTTCCTTGATCGACTGACGATCAACATGCTCAAAGCCACGACTTGCGACCGCCCTCTTACATTCCCCAATGACGTTCATAGCCCGCGAAGAGCCATTCACTTGTGAGCATTGTGGAGCATCCGTCACTCCCCTCCTCCGCGGCACGTACCGCAATCACTGTCCGCACTGCCTGTGGAGCAAGCACGTCGATGACGAAGGTCCGGGAGACCGTGCGTCGCTCTGCGGTGGCATGATGCGGCCGCTGCATCTCGATCAGTCCGGGAAAAAAGGCTGGATGGTGATTCACGAGTGCGAAAAATGCGGGAAGAACATCCCCAATAAACTTGCCGACGACGATCAGTGGGAGAAATCCCTTCCCAATGGGCAGAACGTCAATTAGCATATTTCCCGACGCACGCCCTCCGGGCATGTCGCAGTTCTTCCCGTGTACTCATGCACCGCTTTATTCTTGCTCTCTCGGTCCTCGGCATTTTGATCCTCACCTCGTGCGCCGGGAACGCGCTCGAAGTCCGCAACAGCAATGACCGGATCGTCGGCACGATCAGCGTGCAGGGCGTCAAGAGCGCCACTATCCTGAACACGCACGGTGACGTGCGCGGCAGAGTGCGAGGGAACATCATCCGCGACGATACGGGGAAGAACATGGGCACGGTGGCGGAACGCGACGGCAACATGGTTATCCTCAATCCCGAGGGCAACGCGCTCGGCAGCGTCAAAAACGGCGAGTGTTACGGAAAAGGCCAGGAATCTCTGGGGAGCGTGAGCGGAGAGGCGGAGACGGAGGTTGTTGCTGCGGCGTGTTTGTTGTTTTTCTTGCAGTGATGTCCCTCGTACGAAATTGCTGCGGCAATTTCTACTCGGGATGACAAAGCAGTTTTTATCAATGGCTCCTCGATACGAAAACCGCTCGGCGGTTTTCTACTCGGAGTTGATCGTCAGAAGTGCCGCCGAGTAGCTCCGCCGCAGCGGAGCGTATCGAGGCGTTGTTGAACAAAGCCCTTTGTCATCCCGAGTAGCTCGCGTCGCAACGCGAGCGTACGAGGGATCATCTCTTTCGATCTGTCCTCTTCGACAAATCCTGCAACTTCACCGTTGGCGACGCGCTCTGCAAAAACTGCGCAACGTAGCGATCACTAAAACTCATCTTCAAGGGAATCTTCTCGTGCACGTTGCCTTCGGGAACGGCGACCAATTGATCGTCATGCGTCAGCGGATGACTGGAAACCGCCAGCAGGAATTTCCCCTGTTCCAAAGCCTTTTTTGATTCCGGACTGATCGACTGCGCGTCGACGACGCGTTCGACGCCGTATTCGCGAAAGTCTTTGTCCGCCTGCCCCTTCAACCGCTCACGCAGCTTCTCATCCGTCTGCAATTCAAAACTCAGCTCGGCAAGTTGCTCTCCGCGCTTGAGTTCTTTCGCCAAATCCTCCGGACCCTTCACCTTCTCCCGCAGGCGCTCGTACGCCTCGGGCGACATCATTTTCTTGAGCTTGCGGCGTTCCGTGCTGGGGAGATTGTCGAGGAAGGAGTCGGACACCAGGCGAGTATAGGTTCGGATCAACGAAATCTGCTATACCAGAAATGATAAGATTGGGTGGTTTTGAGCGAAAATTGATTTTTAGTTAATAATATTGTATAATATTATTATGCATAAGATTGAAAAGATCGCCAACGATGTTGTGGAAAAAGCTACTTCAGGAAAAATCAACCTCGCAGACAAAATTGAGGCAGTCCGGGTCGTGGCGATTAAGCTGATAGATGCAGAAGATCTCGCGCAACCGGACGCGGTTTCCTCGAAGCCGGTTCGTGATGGTATCGCCGAGCTTCTCGGTGAGGAGATTGCTCCGATTGTCTTCAGACATATCAAAATTGATGCGTCTTCGGTCAAATATCTCAATCAAATTCAGGCAGTTTACACTGTGCTCCGCCGTCGTATTGATGAAATGAGACAAGAATCGAACGCGCGTCCGATCCCTGGGAAGAAGCCGCCGGTAGAGAAAAACTTGGGGCCACTCGTAGCCGTGCCAGAACAAATCGCCGACGCAGATATCTTGTCTGCCTATCTAAACTCATTCAAAGCACTCAGCAAGGCATTGGAAGGCCGAAAACCTAAAAGACAGCGTCGCAACGGTGACATTGAGAGCAATGCGGTTATTCTTGCGACTGTTCTTACGCACCCATCGGTCTTGGATGGCTCCGTGGAGATTCCCATGACTGTTGAACAACGGCGAGGTCTCGAAAATTTTGCAGTCGATGTTCTTCGATTCAATGAACAACATGATCCTGATGAACTGATTGCTGCAGCACGTGCTCTCCAAAACGCCGTGTACCTAATAACAAGATTTGTGCCACGACCAAAGCAAGCACAAGACTGAGCATGATGTTGTCTCTGCAAAGAAAACGAGGATCCATCGTCTATGCTCAGGAGTCCTCGTTTGCTTCGCGTTCACTAGAAACAATTATTGCTGGTACTCCATTCCCGGGGGAACCTGATCCATCATTCCTCCGCTGTTCATCACCGCGCTGAAGATCATACCAATCATGAGGAACCACAGAATCATGAACGGAATCATGATAATGAGGTGCGCCACGGCGGCGTGTCCCCAGATCGCGAAGGCACGCTTAAGGAAACTGTCGGAATAGAGCCATGAATTCTGCTGCATAAAAATAAAGGGGGAAGGATTGCGGAAAATGGTACTCCCGCGGCATTACGGTTGCAATTCCACCTGGATGCCCGCGTTCGTGTCGTCCATCCGTTCAAATTCCCTCTGCATGTCGGGAATCGCGCGGATCATGGAGCTCACGAAGAGCGCGATGACCAGGAACCAGAGAATCATGATCGGCACCATGATGATGAGGTGCGCCACGGCGGCGTGTCCCCAGATCGCGAAGGCACGCTTGAGGAAACTGTCGGAATAGAGCCAGGAATTCTTTTGCATGAGAGTGAGGGGGGAAATTTCATTGAATCTAATGCAAGAAAGCAAACGAGGCAAACGAAGAAAACGAGGCAATCGAGCATCCTCGTTTTCTTCGTGTACGTTGATTGCTTCGTTTGCCTCAAGAACAACCGGACGTCGCTCCACAATCCAGACAGACTTCGCACGACCCATTCCGCTTCAGCTTAAAGCTCCCGCATCCCGAGCACATCGATCCCGTGTAGCCCTGGAGCTTGGCATTGCTGATCTTATCGCTGCCGTGCTCAACGTCGCTCACGGCTTGCGTGAGTTCGGTCTGCGCCTTCTCTTCCGTCGCCATGGAGAAGTCCATTGCAACCGAAGATCCTTCGTCGACGACGGGCAGGCGCATCGCGAACGCCTCTTTGCTCTTGCTGCCGACGGCGTACGCCTTGTCGACGAGTTCTCCGTTGTGGAACTTCTTCGCCTTGTCCTTGCTCATGAATTTGAGCGCCAGCCAGCGGCCGAGGTAATCCATGACGCTGCGGACGATCGGAATTTCCTTGTTCGCCGTCATGCCCATCGGCTCGAACCGCGCGCCGACGAGTTTTTCGCAGAGGCTTTCGAGCGGCACGCCGTACTGGAAGTTCATGCTGAGGCTGATCGCGAGGGTGTCCATGACGCCGCTGAGCGTGCTCCCCTCTTTGCTCATCTTGATGAAGATCTCGCCCGGGGCGCCGTCTTCGTACATGCCGACGTGAATGTAGCCCTCGTGCCCGGCAATGCTGAACTTATGCGCGATCGCGAGGCGCTCATCGGGGAGCTTGCGGCGGCGGGGAACCTCTTTGATGATGACTTTCTCTATGGTTTTCACCTCTGTCGCCTCTGTCGCCTTTGCCGCCTTTGTATCGGACTTATTACTGAGGACCTGGCTCATCTTGGAACCATCTCTGTAGAGCGCATTCGCCTTGATCCCGAGCTTCCAGCTGAGGAGGTAGGCATTCTTGCAGTCTTCGACCGTCGCTTCGTTGGGCAGGTTGATCGTCTTGCTGATCGCGCCGCTGATGAACGACTGACAGACGGACATCATCCGGATGTGTCCCTCGGCGCTGATAAAGCGCTTGCCCGTCTTGCCGCACTTGTTGGCGCAATCGAAGCCGGCGAGGTGTTCTTGCTTGAGGAGCGGCGCTCCTTCGACCGTCATTGAGCCGCAAATCACTCTATTCGCCTCGTCGATCTGGTCCTGCGTGTATCCGAGGGCCTTCAGGAGATTGAAGTTGAAATCGGACGTTTGCTCGGTCGTGAATCCGAGACGTTCCATGGCTTTGTCGCCGAGCGTCCACTTGTTGAACGCAAACCCGATCTCAAACACCTGCGAGAGATTCTTCTCGACCGCGGCGATGTCTTCGTCGGTGAAGCCCTTCTGCTTGAGACTAGCGCGGTTGACGTGCGGGGCGCCTTCGAGGCTCAGAGTGCCCATCACGTACTGCATGATGTCGTTCACTTCTCTCTCGCTGTATCCGAGCGCGTGGAGTGCCGGTTTGACCGACTGGTTGGCGATCTTCATGTAGCCGCCGCCCGCGAGCTTTTTAAACTTCACCAGCGCAAAATCGGGTTCGACGCCCGTCGTGTCGCAGTCCATGAGCAGGCCGATGGTGCCCGTGGGAGCGATGACGGTGACTTGGGCGTTGCGGTAACCGTATTTTTCTCCTTTCGCCAGCGCGCGGTCCCACGCTTCTTTGGCGGCGTGCAGCAGATCGGGAGGGCAATCGGCAGGCAGGATGCCGACGGGGAGGACGTGCAAATCTTCGTACTCGCGCGCGGGCGCGTTGTAAGCGGCGCGGCGATGGTTGCGCATGACGCGCAGCATGCTCTCACGGTTGCGGTCGAAACCCGCGAACGCTCCCTGGAACGACGCCATGTCCGCCGACGACGCGTAGCTTTCGCCGGTCATTATGGCGGAGATCGCACCGCAGATTGCGCGGCCTTTGGGTGAATCGTACGGAATGCCCATCTGCATCAGCATGGCGCCGAGGTTTGCGAACCCCAGGCCGAGCGTGCGGAACGTGTAGCTGAGCTGCGCGATTTCCTTGCTGGGGAACTGGGCCATAAGCACGGAGATTTCGAGGACGACGGTCCACAGATGCACGGCATGGATAAAGCGCTCAGTCTCGAACGTCCCATGCTCTTTATCGTAGAAACGGAGCAGGTTGATGGACGCGAGGTTGCACGCCGTGTTGTCGAGGAACATGTACTCGCTGCACGGGTTGCTCGCATTGATGCGGCCGTCGGCGGGGCACGTGTGCCAGTCGTTGATGGTGGTGTCATACTGGACGCCGGGATCGGCGCAGGACCACGCGGCATAGCTGATCTGGTCCCAGAGATCGCGCGCCTTGATGACTTTTGAGGGCTTCGGTTCGCGTCCTTCGTGCTCGGCCTTCTTGAGTTCGGTGCGCCAGAAGAGATTCCAGTCGCTGTCCTTTTCGAGCGCCTCGAAGAACGCATGCGGGATGCGGATGGAGTTGTTGGAGTTCTGCCCCGAGACCGTCAGGTACGCCTCGCCGTTGAAGTCGGTGTCGTAACCCGAAGCGGCCAGTGCGGCGACTTTCTTCTCTTCTCTGACCTTCCAGTTGATGAATTCCTCGATGTCCGGGTGATCGAGGTCGAGACAGACCATCTTGGCCGCGCGGCGCGTGGTGCCGCCGGATTTGATAGCGCCCGCCGCGCGGTCGCCGATCTTGAGGAAGCTCATGAGGCCCGAACTCTGCCCGCCGCCGGAGAGCGGCTCCCCGCCGCCTCGGAGCTTGCTGAAGTTCGTACCGGTGCCGGAGCCGAATTTAAAAAGGCGCGCCTCGCGGACCCATAGATCCATGATGCCGCCTTCGTTGACCATATCGTCTTCCACGGACTGGATGAAGCACGCATGCGGCTGCGGATGCGTGTAGGCATCGGCGCTGCGTTTGACCTCGCCCGTCTCCGGCTCGCAGAAGTAATGGCCCTGCGCGGGACCCGTGATGCCGTAGGCATGGCGGAGGCCCGTGTTGAACCACTGGGGGCTGTTGGGGGCCGCCATTTGATGGACCAGCATATGGCTGAGCTCATCCTCGAAGGCCTGTGCGTCCTGCTTGGTGTCGAAGTACCCGTGATTCTCGCCCCACGAGCGCCAGCAGCCGGCCAGGCGCCGCACGACCTGCTTGACGCTGCGTTCCGGTCCCGTGACCACCTCTCCTTTGTCGTTCTTGATCACCTGCCCCTGCGCGTCGTATTGAGGAACGCCAGCCTTGCGGAAATACTTGCTCACGACGATATCGGTGGCGACCTGGCTCCAGTCCGCCGGCACCTCGGCCCCCTGCATTTCGAACACAACCGACCCATTGGTATTCACGATGCGGCTCGTCCGCTTCTCGTAGACAACATGCTCCAGCGGATCGGACCCCACGGTGGTGAAGACGCGCGGTATCGTGAGGGCCTTCGCACCTGTCGTCCTGAGCGTAGACGAAGGACGATGGTGCGCTACCACCGTCTCGCCTTTCTTAAGGCGCGGAATGACTCCTTCTTCTCCTAAGCCGCGGGAAGATTTAGACGCGGAAGAAGAGGGGGAAGGGGTCATAAAAACGGTGGGAAGTGGGGAAAAGGGGGAACGATGCCCAGGATGCGAACTACGATGCGAAACACAATATGTAGGGCATCGGGGGCAACAACGACACAATCTATCGAAGGGCTGCACTTCCCGAAAGTCTTTCTTTCTGTTTCTGCATGGACACGCAGGCGGAAAGTTTTCCACGTCACACTCTGTCGAGAATCGTCTGAAAATTGGCCAAAAAAGTGAGTCTGCCGCACCCTACGACGCTCCCATGATGTGCGCTACAATCCGGCTATGAAAATTCTCGTCCTTGTCGGCGGCACCAACGACCCCAGCAACGCCGAGTACCTCGCCGACCTCTTTGTCGAAGGCATCAAAAACATTCCGATGATGGAGACCGAAAAAGTCCGCGTTCGCGATGTGCCGCTGGAGCATTTCACGCTAGCCCACTACGAAGGCAAAGATCAGGGCCAGCTATTCCGCGACCTTCAGACGAAGATCCAGGCAGCCAACGCGCTCGTGATAGCCACACCCGTGTGGAACTTCGGAATTCCGGCGCACCTGAAGAATCTGATCGATCACATGGGGGTGTTCGCGCTCGATGCCGAGACCCGATCCAAAGGCCAGTTGAAGGGCATCCCCTGCTACTTCCTCTTCACCGGTGGCGCTCCGAGAGTTGCGTGGAAGGGGCTGATGCGCTTTACAACCATGCACGTGCCCGAAGCCTTCCGGTACTTCGACGCGTCGCCGGCGGGCTCGCATTACGAAGGTAAGTGCATGAAGGGCCGAGGCCAATTCGCCTTTGTGCTCGATCAGCGTCCGGAGCTCAAGGAGACGATGCGCCGCAAAGGACGAAAATTTGCCTTGGTCACGCAGCAATTCACGACAACAGGCCAACTTCCCCTGACCTACCGGATCATCGCGAAATTGTACTGGCTTGGGCAGCGGATCCTCGCGAAGTTCTGATCATGCAGCACTATCCCGATACTCGATTGCGCAATCCCGAAAGCTGTGCGGATGACGAAGGTCACCAGACGGAACCTCTGACAAAAAAACGAAGGTTGCGATTGAACGGGTGATAATGGTGATACATCAACGGCTCGGCATTAGGGTTACTTCCTGTGAACTGACCACTGTGGAAGATAACGTACGTCTGCTCTTCGATCGTGAAAATGATCCGATTATTGTGAAAAGAGTGGATGGAACCGTCTCCGTTCGAGGAAAACGTGTCAGCGAAGTAGACGAAATGCGCATCGTCAATGACTTGGGCACTATGGGAGATCTTTAAAGAGTTTGCCGGTCAAAATGACTTCTTCATTCATGAACCCTGCTTTTTTAAATACTTCCCACGTCTTCTCGCCTCCTTCAACCAGAATCGAGGTCAGGCCGTGATAATCTTCAACCGGGGTGATGAGTGCACGCCAAAGAGCCTCCCAATCGAAATGATCACCCTGCAGAGGAATCCGGACGATGCGCACTCCCCTCTTCTGAAGCACTGCGACTTTCCCCTGCTCTCGATCGGCCGCTTCCGGTGTCACACAGAGGATCGTCCGTGATGCCTGCGCATCCGAAACCACCTTCGCATCGAGTGAAATCTTCATCGCGGGATCAAGAATGACTCTATAGGGTTGAATGGAATTTTTTGATCTAAAAATATTTCTATTAAGCCCTTCCATAAGAGAAATATCATTAGTTTGATCAAATCTAATGTTCAATTGAGGATTGTCAGTTATGACCGTCCCTACTCCGACAAGAATTGCATCATGGCGAGCTCGCAGGAATCGATGTGACCAGGTGTCTTGTTCCTTCGACGTGATCTTCATTGGTGAACCGTCGTGGTTCGCAATTTTTCCGTCGGATGAGACAGCTTTCTTCACCGTGATGTACGGACGTTGATTCTTGCGAACTTGAATAAATCCTTTGTTCAAATTTTCGCACAGTTCTCTGTCAAAAGGTCCGACTACCTTCACTCCAGATTGGATGAGATGGGCGATGCCTTTTCCTGTCACGCGAGGATCAGGATCCACCATTCCGTACACAATAGTCTTCACTCCCCGTTCGATCAAAATATTTGTACAAGGCGGTGTCTTTCCTTGGTGACAACACGGCTCAAGATTCACGTAGAGAACGTCCTCAGGAAGGACTTGTCCGTTGAATGCGTCCAAGAGCGCGCGCTCGGCATGCGCCTCGCCGTAGGCGGCATGGAAACCCTCCCCGATGATCTTGCCGTGACGGACCAGGACCGCACCGACCAGCGCCCCATTGCCGACCCGGCCACGGCCGAGCGCGGCGAGCTCCAGGCACCGGTGCATGAAGGCGGGATTGGGGGTCAGTTCGGACATGGAAAGAGCATAGAGGATGCGTGAAAATCGAGTGTTCTACTGTTTTACCACGGTGGTATGCAGAGGTAAGAAAATGGCTTCAGAAAGAGAAAATTTATGAGGCCTACTTCCTTCTGCGCCGGAGTTCTTCGGCAATGTCCGAAAGTTCGATGCCTTCCCCACGGAGGAGAACGAGAAGGTGGAAGAGGACGTCTGATGCCTCTTCGATCGTCCGCTGCCGACCTTCGCAGCGGGCCGCCCGAACCACTTCTTCCGCCTCCTCCAACACCTTCGCACCGTAGGCATCGATGCCGCCATTGAGCAGCTGCTTGGTATACGAATCTGCAGCCGCACTCTCTGAACGCTCTTTGATCGTCTGTAGTAAGAGCCCAATGGTCTCCAGCGGCGATTCTGTGGCGGAAAAACATGACCGGGTTCCGTTATGACACGTCTGACCTGCGGGAATGGCCCGAATGAGCAACGCGTCTCGATCACAATCTGCATCGGCGGAAGCGAGCTTCAATGTATTCCCTGAGGTCTCGCCTTTTTTCCACAAACGCTTTTTGGAACGGCTGTAGAACGTCACCAAGCGAGTCTCCTGAGTGACCCTGAGAGCTTCTTCATTCATGTAGCCGAGCATGAGGACCGTTCCAGTCTCGGCGTCCTGGATAACGGCGGGCAGAAGTCCATCGGAATTTTTTTGCCAATCAAGTTTTGTAAAATCGATACTCATAGTCGGACGGGGAAAGAGGCTTGTTGAAGAGCTCGTTTCACATCACCGATGGAGAAAGTTCCGAAGTGAAAAATGCTGGCTGCGAGAATGGCATCGGCTTTGCCGACCTTCACCGCGTCGACGATGGATTGAAGTGATCCCGCGCCACCCGATGCGATGACGGGGATTCTCACGACCTGTTTGATCTGAGTCAGGAGTTCGGTATCGAAACCCTCACCTGTGCCATCACGGTCAAAGGACGTGACGAGCAATTCTCCGGCTCCTCGTTCCACCGCTTCTGTCGCCCACGCAATCGCATCCATGCCGGTATTCTCCCGGCCTCCGCGCGTGAGCACGATCCACGAATCACCGACTTTTCGCGCATCGATCGCGCAGACGGTATTCGCACTGCCGAGTTCATTGGCAATCTCGGAAAGCAACGATGGGTTTTGAACAGCCGCGGAATTCACCGCGACTTTGTCGGCACCGGCGCAAAGCAATGCCCGTGCGTCATCGACGCTGCGAACGCCGCCGCCGACGGTGAACGGAATATTGACGGCATCGGCAACACGGCGAACGAGATCGACCAGCGTCGAGCGACTCCGGTGCGTGGCGGAGATATCGAGGAAGACCAACTCGTCGGCACCCTCGCGGCAGTAGCGCTTGGCGAGTTCAACAGGATCACCGGCATCGCGCAGATTCTGGAAGCCGATGCCTTTGACAACACGGCCATCGTCGACGTCGAGACACGGGATGACACGAACGGCGAGATATGAGGGTAAAGAGGGTTGACCCACCTTCGCTCCTGCGGGAGCTTCGGTGGGCAGGGAGGACAAATCGGAAGCCAATGTTTCAGAGAGAATCAGAGTGCCGCTCAGGAGTGCTTTGCCGATGACCAGTCCGTCACAGCCCGACTCTGCCGCAGCACGAACGTCTTCCACAGTGCTGACGCCGCCACTACCGAGGAGCTGCAGACCTGGAAAATTTTTCTTGATTCGACGATAGAGAGCCGCGTTCACGCCCTCACCCATTCCGTCACGTGTAATGTCCGTCACGAGAATCTGCCGGATGCCGATGTCTTGGACCTGACGGCAGGCATCCCCAAGCGTGACGCCGCTGCCGGTCTTCCAGCCGCGAATTTTCACTTCATCGCCCTCGACGTCCAACGCAGCGATGATCCGGTCAGCACCGAAGAGCGTGACTGCGGCGCGTGCTGCTTCCTGATTTTCGAAGAGCATTGTCCCGATTACGACTGCGTCCGCACCAGCATCAAGAACTGACTGAATGTCTTTCAAGCTCCGCATTCCGCCGCCAACTTGGATCTTCATATCGGTACTGACACGCAACTCTCTGAGAAGCTCCAGAAAATTCCCAGAGAGATTCTGATCTTTGGCACCGGAGAGATTCACGAGATGAAGCCGCTTCGCACCAGCCGTTGCGTATGCCGACGCAATCTTCAACGGATCGTTGCCGTAGTCCGTCACTCGGTCAAAATCGCCCTGTTGCAGTCGCACGACTTTTCCCTCGAGCACGTCGATGGCGGGAATTATTTGCATAGTTGTGCGAAGGAAAGAAGAAATTGATCACCGGCTTCCGCAGATTTTTCGGGGTGCCACTGCACGCCGAAGAAATTCTTCTGCCGGACGCCCGCGCAAATCGGAGAGCCGTATTGCACCGTCTGCGTGATCACACCCGGATCATCCGGCTCACAAATATAACTGTGGACAAAATATGCGTAGCCACCGGTGCTCAAGCGGTTCCATCCCATGTGCGGCCGGATGACATTCTCCGGCAATGACTTCACCTTTCCCTTGAGGATTCCTAGACATTCAGTCGTTCCTTCTTCCGAGAAATCGAAGAGCAACTGCATGCCGAGGCAGAGGCCCAGAAATGGCTTCTGGAAGCTCCGAATAGATTCTATGAGTCCTCGCTCGCGCAGATCGCGCATTGCCGCATTCGCCGCACCCGCTCCGGGAAAGATCAGACCGCTGACGTCCTGAAGCTGGTCGGGAGTCTCAATGACCTGCACCGGGATATCCAAGCGCGCGAGTGCACGCTGGACGCTGCCGATATTGCCGGCGTTATAGCGGAGGATGCCGATGGGGGGTGAAACCGAATTCATAGAGAACCCTTGGTGGAAGGAATGTCCTTCTCAAACGGCGACTGGCGAAAGGCTTGTCGCAAAGATCTGCCGAGTCCTTTGAAGAGCGCTTCAATCTTGTGGTGCTCGTTGCTGCCGCGCTTGATGGTCATGTGCAGATTGCACTTGAGCGATTGAGCCAATGACTCAAAGAAGTGTGGAATCAATTCGGTCGGGAGTTCTCCGACGAATTCCCTTTCAAATTTTCCGTCGAAGACGAAATACGGACGTCCCGAGAGATCGATGGCGACTTCGGCAAGCGCTTCATCCATCGGCAGGACAAACCCGTACCGTTCGATTCCGCGCTTATCGCCGAGCGCGGTGGCCATCGCGGACCCCAGCGCGAGCGCCGTATCTTCCACAGTGTGATGTTCATCGACTTGAAGATCGCCTTTCGTCGTGATGTCGAGATCGATCAGTGAGTGCTTTGCGAGGAGATCGAGCATGTGATCGAGAAAGCCGATGCCGGTTGTGACTCGTGATGATCCGTTGCCATCCAGATTCACGAAGACGGAGACAGCCGTCTCTTTTGTTTTTCTGCTGACCGATGCGAATCGCGGAAACCTGCCATTCGTCTCCATGCCGACGAACCGCACGCCGATGTTCTCCGCAAATAGCCGGTCCGTTTCGCGATCGCCAACCATGACGGAAGCGGAGAGATCGATGTCTTTCGTGGATAAGAAGTCATCGACCAGACCGGTTTTAGGCTTCCGGCAGGCACAATCGTCCTCTGGCAAGTGCGGACAAACGAAGACATTTGTGAATGTGATTCCTGCTTCCGCGAGAATCCGCAGGAATTCCTGCTGAGGTTTCTCAAAGTCTTCCGTTGGAAATGAGGGCGTGCCCACGCCGTTCTGATTGCTGACCATCACAAGCGTGAAACCCTGTCTCTGGAGATTTTTGAGACCATCGATGACTCCCGGGAGAATCCGGAGTCTCTCGAGCGAATCGATCTGCTTGGTATCCGGGGGTTCCCAGATCATCGTGCCGTCACGGTCGAGGAATGCAATTTTCATAGAAGAGAGGAAAGGGATGAAAGCAGGAAATCATTTTCTTTGGGATTGCCGACGGTCACTCGAAGAACATTCTTGAGCTGCCCGAGATCGGAGCGTTTGCGAAGCACGATCTTGTATTGATCGCGCAGTGACGCATAGATTTCGTCGCTTGAAACGGTTGGGGGAAACTGGGTCAGGAAAAAATTTGCGGTCGTCGGAAAGACGCGGCAGCCGCGTCGCTCGAATGCGGACATCAGCCGGCCTCGTTCACTCAGAATATCCTGCACGCGACGCTCCATCGACGCACGATCGTTCCAGAGCGACAGTGCCGCAGACTGACTGAGAGCGTTCACGTTATACGGCGGCTTCATCCGCAGGAGAACGTCGATGATGGACGGAGATGCGATGCCGTATCCGACGCGGATCGCCGCCGCACCGAAGGCTTTGCTGAACGTGCGCATCACCAGTAGGTTCGGCACCCCGCTCCTCACAAGCTCAATGGATGAAGGAACTCCGGCGGCATCGGAAAATTCGCCGTACGCTTCATCCATCACGACGACTCCCGTAAATCCCTGAAGGATTTTCTCGATGACCGGACGATCGATGGTGAGTCCCGTTGGATTGTTGGGTGAACAGAGAAAGATCACATCAGCGCCTTCCGACGCCCGCAGAACGGCGTCCGGATCGAGTCGAAAATCTTCTTGGAGTTCGACAGTCGTGAACGGAACATCATTGATTCTCGCGCTCACGGCATACATGCCATAGGACGGTTTCATCGCGACCACACCGCGTCCGGGCCGAACGAATGCGCGTGTACAGAGATCGATAATTTCATCGGAACCACTCGCGATACAAAGATTCTCGCGACGCACCGAGTAGAAGCCGGCAATGGCATCGCGCAAGGCATCCGACGTAGGATCGGGATAGCGGTTCAGCGGAGGCAATCCGGAGAGATTCGGAGATCCGGGGAACGCCCCCTCGTTTGCATCGAGGAACGTCCATTGATCACCTTTGAGGATGGAACGCGCCGATGAATAAGACTCAAGAGAGGCGATATTCTGCCGAATAGGGAGGATGAACGTCATAATCGGGAAAGGGAACGGAGACGGATATCAACCGAACGCGCGTGACCTTCCAAGTCCTCGGCTCGTGCCATAACAGCCGCGGCAGGACCGATTGTTGTGAGACCCTCAAGGGAGAGTTCTTGCACCGTGATGCGCTTGCGAAAGGTCTCGACGCTCACACCGCCCGTGTACCGAGCAGCTCCCGAGGTCGGCAGCGAGTGATTCGGCCCGGAACAATAATCACCGCAGGCTTCCGGGGAATTTCCGCCGAGGAAAATTGAGCCGGCGTTCCGGACGTTTTCGACCAAGAGACCGGGGTCAACGGTCTGAATGCTCAAGTGTTCGGGGGCGTAGAGATTTACAATGTCCAAAGCTTGATCAAGATTTTCAACGAGAATGCCGACGCTTTTTTCGAGCGCCTTGCCGGCAATCGCGGATCGCGGAAACGTTCGCAATTGATCACTCATGCAATCGAGAACAGAACGAAGAAGCGATTCATCCGTTGTCACAAAGACAACCTGTGAATCCGGTCCGTGTTCGGCTTGCGCAAGAAGATCGGCCGCGATCACTTTCGCATCAGCTGATCCATCCGCGATGACCATCAGTTCCGAAGGACCTGCAAGCATGTCGATTGCGGCGCCCGCAGGATCAATGCTCACTTCCGCCTTTGCCGCGGTCACATACGCATTGCCGGGACCGACGATCTTCTGCACTTTCGGCACGCACTCGGTGCCGTACGCCATCGCCGCAATCGCCTGTGCACCGCCAACGCGGCAGACGACATCGATCTTCAGCAGAGCTGCCGCCGCAAGGATCGGATCGGCGATCTCTCCATTTTTCTGCGGCGGAGAACAGAGAACAATCCGGCTCACCCCTGCAAGCTTTGCCGGGATGCCGAGCATCAAGACGGTAGAGAACAGCGGTGCGGTGCCTCCCGGTACATAGATACCGACGCGTTCAATGGCACGAACAACCGTCTTGCATGCCACACCCGGCCGCGTTTCGACCGGAGCGGAAGCCGGCAGCATGTTCGCTATGTGGAATCGCTCGATATTTTCGCGTGCGAGTGTGACTGCCGACATCCACTCTGCAGGCATTCTCGTAAGCGCATTTACGCACGCTGCAGAGGGCACACGAATCTCGGTGATGTCCGCTCCGTCAAAACGACGCGTTAGTTCACGAAGACCCGCATCGCCATCACTTTGAACCGCCTTGATGATCGGTTGTACTTTCTCGCGATACAGAGACAAGTTCTCACTTGGACGCTCCAAGGCTCTCAGGATTTTATCCTTGTCCGCCGATGAGAATGAGAAAACTTGCATGGAAAAATAGGAAAGAATCAGCGGATAAATTTCTCAATAGGAGCAACTAAAATATCGCTGCCGCCACAGTCGCGGATGGATTCGACGACCTCCCAAAAGGCGTCTTCGGGCGTGATGACCGTGTGGACGGCAACGAACTTCTGGTCGGCGAGATCCATGATGGTCGGACTTCGACAGGCGGGGATGCGCTGCTTGATGAGCTCCAGAGCGGACCTCGGCGCGTTAAACATGATGTATTTGCACCGCCGCCCGTCTTGGACGCCCTTCGCGCGCATCAAAAGCTTTTGAACAAACACGCTCTTCTCAGGCTTCATATTGGGCTGACAGATGAGCACTGCCTGGCTCTCGAAGACGGTCTGAATCGCTCGAAGGCCGTGGGTCCGCAACGTGCTGCCCGTCGATACAAGATCGCAAATGGCATCCGCCACGCCGAGCGCCGGAGTCACTTCGACGCTGCCGCGGAGGAGAACGGGCGTCGCCTCGATCTTCTTCTCGGCAAGAAATCGCCGCAGTGCTTCGGGATACGACGTCGCGATGCGCTTGCCCGTCAGATCATCCAGACGATTGATCTCGGACTCTTCTGGAACGGCAATTTTCAATGTGCAGTAGCCGAAATCGAGATTGAGCAGCCGATCGACCGCGGGACGTCGCTCTTCGAGAATATTCGAGCCGACGATCCCCAAATGCGCGACGCCGTCCTGAACATATTCGGGAATATCGTCATCGCGTAGAAAGAGGATATCCACACCCATATTGCGGGCGCTGACGAACAGCCTGTCCTTGTAGGTCTCGAATTCCAGGCCCATTTCGCGCAGGAGCGCGATGGATCCTTCCGAGAGGCGCCCTGATTTCTGCATGGCGATCCGAAGGGGGGTGCCACCTGTAGTGAGCCGAGTCGAACTATTGGCTTGCATACAATTTAGAAAATATAAATAAAATCTCCCCGGTCAGGAGGAGATGATTTCGGCTTCCAGTAGGGCTCAAACGAATTCAGAACTGGAGATCAACCGACGCCATCCTCTCCTCACGTGTGTGGGAGTGATGATGGGCATGCCGGTGACTCGAGAAAGTTCTGAACACGAGGACAGAGTAATCCCCCGCTTTGATGATGTCAATGTGTTATCACGCTAATACAAAGAGGGGATAGAAGTCTTCAAAACGGCTAATACTGTAATTCCTGAATCTGCCTCAGGAATTCCACAGAAAAAATGTCATGGAGAACTTTCTGCGGCGTCTGCTGTGTATATGACCACCTTCCTCACTCCCCGCCGCTGGCAAAAGCAGCTCCAACGCGGATCGCTCAAGCGGAATGCTCCCGTAGTAAAGCCGGCTGTCTGGTTCCTGCAATGGATGAAGATTCAGGAAATCCATGACCAGGAGTCAGACAAGCGATTCCGGAAGCATGCGATAGGTACCCTCCGCTAAACGAATTACTTCTTCTCGAGATACTTCTGGAGGACTGATTGTGCTTTTAGTTCATGTTTCTCTGCGTTTGCGGGAGCGGAAACCATCCGGTGATGCCGATTGACGTGCAGAATCTTGCGGTAGCCTCCGGGACCGTTTTCGATGAATTTGGCCACGCGGGTGACGGTCGTCGTGCTCGCTCCCGTAATGCGCGCGACTTCGCGATAACTGAGCCCCTTGCTGAGCTGCCGTGCGACCTCCAACCGCTCTCCCCACGCCTGTAACTCACTCAGGGTGCCGACATCACGAAGAAAGTCTCCCATCTCCTGCTCGTTTTTGCAGCTGAGCATGGCCTGGCACAGGGACCGGAACCAGGGTTCCTTGCGGTAGCTGTCTTCGGTGAAGCGCTTGCGGGTGGGCATGGCAAAGGAGAGTACTCGCTAGGAGAAGAAGGGTCAATGTTGTATCACAGTGTTACAAGTACGTTGATCATATCTATCAAATATCGCAAAACGGAGTGCTATCTAATCGCTTTCTTCGTCATCTCCGTCGACATCGTCGTCTTCGCTCCGTATTAGATTCAAATCTCGGTCAAGATCATCAATCATTGATGCCATGGCTCCTGAAAATGAATAATTAGCACGCAGAGTATCCAGAACACCCTGACGATCTTTCTGGAACAATCTTTTCAAAGCTGCGAAGTTTCTCATGAGCCCCTCTCCCACCTCTTGTTCAGCTTCTGCATTAGGCCGTCGTGTCCACTCACTCTGCTGAACAGCGACAGCGGTTTCGGCTTCGTCGACTATTTTTGCGAGCTCAATGAGATCATTGCCATCTAATTTGCCCATAGGTTCACGAAAGAAATTGGAGATACATTAACAAATTTAGAAATATTGTCAATTCTGAGCAATCGACCGGGAAGGCTTACTTTCCCCCTCCCCTCGCCGCTTCCTCGTTACGCTCACAGCTCCGCTGTGAGCTACTCCCGCCTTCGCTCCTGCGGGAGCTACGGACGGGCGGCAGGCGGAATGACAATTTTTCTTATTTGCCCCCTCCCCTCGCAGCAATAACATCTTCCGCCACGTTCTTCGGGACCTTCGCGTAGTGGCTCGGTTCCATGGAGTAGCATGCGCGGCCTTGGGTCATCGAGCGCATGTC